>NZ_CATKPC010000002.1:0-454876 GCF_949769265.1 Cellulomonas endometrii
TTCGGGACCGTGCAGGTGCCGGCCGACGCCGGCTCGCTCCTGGAGATCCGGCTCGGCCAGTCCGGGCACGACGCCATGGGGTTCGCGGTGCACGTCCCGCACTACCTCGCGCAGTCGCCGTACCCGCCGGCTCCCTTCTGCCGCCGCCACCACCGCCGCCGCTCCCGCGCCGGTGCTCACCCGGGTCGCCCCGCCCCCCGGCGCGCGTCGGTCAGCCCGGCCCGGGCGGCGAGCACGGCCCAACCGGGGCCGGCGCCGACCTGCCCCCGGGCTCCGACCGCGAGCGCGGTCCGGACCACGAGGGCGCCGTCGCCGGGCGCGCGCTCGACCACCGCCAGCTCGGCCACCCGGCGCCGGCCCCCGTCCCGGCGCAGGTGCACCACGGCGTGGAAGGCGCTCGCCGCCTGGGCCGCCAGCGCGGCCCGGTCCAGCCCGGCGAGCGCACCGAGCGCCTCGAGGCGCGCGGGGACGTCGGTCGCGGCGTTCGCGTGCACGGTGGTGCACCCGCCGTCGTGGCCCGTGTTCAGGGCGCTCAGCACCTCGCGCACCTCCGCGCCCCGGCACTCGCCGAGCACCACCCTGTCGGGCCGCATCCGCAGGGACTCGCGGACGAGGTCGGCGAGGTCGACACCGCCGGCGCCCTCCACGTTGGGGCGCCGGGCGAGCAGCCGGACGACGTGCGGGTGCCGGGGGGCGAGCTCGCCGGCCTCCTCGACGCAGACGATGCGTTCGCCGGGGTCCGCGAGCGACAGCAGCGTCGAGAGCAGCGTCGTCTTGCCGGTGCCGGTCGCGCCCGACACCAGCAGGTTGGCGCGGGCGCGCACGAGGCCGCGCAGGACGTCGTCGACACCCGGCGCGACGGCGCCGGACGCGACGAGCTCGTCGAGCGTGAAGGGCCGGTGCCGCAGGACGCGCAGGGACAGCAGGGTGCAGCCGTCGGCGACCGGCGGGAGGACGGCGTGCAGCCGCGTGCCGTCCGGCAGCCGCGCGTCGGCCGCGGGGCGTGCGTCGTCCAGCCGCTGCCCGCCGGCCGCGGCGAGCCGGACCGCGAGCTCGCGGACGTGCGCGACGTCGCCCAGGTCGACGGCCGCGCGCTGGAGGCCGCCGTGCCGCTCGACCCAGACGTCCTGCGGTCCGTTCACGAGGACGTCGGTCACGCCGGGGTCGTCGAGCAGCGGCTGCAGCGGGCCGGCGCCGAGCAGCTCGGCGAGGACGAGGGGCTCCAGCTCGGCGAGTGCGGTCGCCCCGAGCACCTGCCCGCTGTCGCGCAGCGCCGCGGCCACCCGCGCGGCGGTCACGGGTCCCCCCTCCTCGGCCAGCCGGCGGCGGACCACGGTCACCAGCGCCCCGGTGCTGGGCGTCGTCATCCGAGCCGCCCCGCGAGGTGGGTGACCGCGCGGCGGACGGCACGGGACGGCTGCGGTCCGGCGCCCCGGTCGACGGCCGCGCCGAGACCCGGGGACCACGGCAGGGAGCCCACGACCGGCAGGTGCACGGCCAGCCCCACCTCCGCCGGGCCGAGCCCACCGGGCGCGGGCCCGCGCGCGACGACACCCACCCGGGTCTGTCGACCGGTCAGCAGCGCGTGCAGGACCCGCGCGCCCGCGACGCCCGGCACGTCCCGGGGCACGACCACGAGCACCGAGCGGCAGGCGTCGACGAGGTCGGCGACCCCCGTCCCCGTCAGCAGCGCGGAGCGGTCGAGGTCCAGGACCACGGACCGGTGCCCGGCGACGAGCGCCTCCAGCACGTCCGGCAGCACGTCGGGCGGCGGCAGCCCCGGCCGGTCGTCGTCGGCGGGGAGCACCGAGCACGGGCCCCAGCGCATGAGGTTGCCGGCGAGCAGCGTCGCGTCCACGGCCCCGCGCGCCCCGGTGAGGTCGGGCCAGCGCAGACCGGGGTGCGCCTCCAGCCCGAGCACGGTGTCGACGGAGGGACCCGGCCCGGTCTCGACGAGCACCGCGGTCGAGCGCCGGGCCAGCTCCGCCGCGAGCAGTGCGGCTGTCACCGTCGCGCCCGCGCCGCCGCGCGCGCCCACCACCCCCGACCCCCACCCCTCGTCGGTCCGCATCCCCCGACCGTGGCCCGCCCGTCCTGCCCGTCCCACGCGTCCTCCCTCGTCCGTCCGCGCCCCGCAGCGCCGACGCTCCCCCACCGCCGCCGCACCACGGCGGCTCCGGGCACCGGACCTGGGGACCACGCAGCCGACCGCGTCCTGTGGTCGGCTCGGCGCGCCTCGATACCCTCGGAGCAGGGAGGACACCGCCGAGATGAGCCAGAGCAGCGCCACGCCGTCGACGTCCGCGCCGCAGCGACGCGCCGCGGCCTTCTTCGACCTCGACAAGACCCTGATCGCCACCTCGGCGGCCACCGCGTTCGCGCGCCCGTTCCTGCTGGGCGGGCTGCTGAGCCGCCGCGCGATGCTGCGGTCCGCGGGCGCGCAGGTGGCGTTCCTCCTGGGCAGCGCCACCGAGGGCCGGACCGAGCGGGTGCGCGCGCAGCTGTCGGCGATGGTCGCGGGCTGGGACGTCGAGCGGGTCTCGGCGATCGTGGCCGAGAACCTGCACGAGGCGGTGGACGCGGTGCTGTACGCGGAGGCGCTCGAGCTGGTCGCCCGGCACCACGCCGCGGGCGAGGACGTCGTGGTGGTGTCGGCCTCCAGCGAGGAGCTCGTACGGCCCATCGCGGACCTGGTCGGCGCCGACGCCGTGATCGCCAGCCGCATGGGCGTCGAGGACGGCCGCTACACCGGGGACATCGCGTTCTACGCGTACGGTCCGGCGAAGGCCCAGGCGATGCGGGACCTCGCGGAGCGGCAGGGCTACGACCTCGCGGCGTCGTCCGCCTACACCGACTCCGCGACGGACGCGCCGATGCTGCGGGCGGTCGGCCGGGGCTACGTCGTGAACCCGGACCGGGCGCTGCGCCAGATGGCGGCCGAGGAGGGGTGGACCCCGCTGGTCTTCCGCCGCCGGGTGCTCGTCCGCCGGCTCGGGGCGACCCGGTCGGCGCGGGCGACGGTGGCGGCGGGCGCCGTCGTGCTGGCCGTCGCGCTCCTCGTCGTGGCACGGGCGCGACGGACCGGCCCCGCCTGACGGGTCAGCGCGCGGACACCCGTCTCGCCATCCGGTCACCGGGATCGCGCCAGCAGGCACTTCACCGCCAGGGCTTCCCTCCGTCGCGCGGCCGAGGTGTCATGGAGCCACAACAGAACGACCCGAAGGCACCCACGCGCGACCAGTCCACGTGAGGACGCGTCGACCGGGCTCGATCCCGTCACGACTGCTTCGTTGCACGCCTGATCACCTCCGGCTCGTCCGTTCGGCGACGGCGTCCACCCGGGCGCCGTCCGTCGTGTGAGGGGTCCACCCACCGCCGGACCCCGCGGGCGGTCCCGTCCCCGCCCTGCCTGCGACGGACGTACCCTCGGTCGGTGACCGAGCCCGACGACCAGCGCCCGCCGGGGCGACCCCGGGCGGCGGACCTCGAGCGGCGGGCCCTGCGGGCCGTGCTCGACATCTTCGGCGAGAAGGGCTGGACGGGCCTGACGATCGCCGAGGTCGCCACCCGGGCCAAGGTCGGGAAGTCGTCCCTGTACCTGCGGTGGCCGGACAAGACGGCGATGCTGGCGGACGCCCTGAGCCACGTCCAGGCCCCGGGGCCCGACGCCTCGGACGACGGGGAGGGCGCGGGGGGCCCGGACGGCTCGTCCCCGCCGGCGGAGCAGTCGCTGCGCGACTTCCTGATCCAGCACGCGCACCGCCGCGCGGACCTGTACCTGGGCGAGGACGGGCTGGCGATGCTGCGCCTGTACGTCGAGGCGCGCGCGTTCCCCGAGCCGCTCGCCGACGTCCGGCACGAGGCGATCACGCGGTTCGTGCTGCGCGAGCGGCACCGGGTGGAGCGGGCCATCGACGACGGCGAGCTGCCCCCCGGCGCCTCCGTGGTGCACCTGCTGGACGCGATCGAGGGGTCGGTGCTCATGCACGTCCTGGTCACGCCGCCGCACCTGCTCGACCGGGTCCGGTCCACGCTGCCGGCGTACATCGAGCGACTGGTGGACCTGCAGCTCGCGGCGGTCGCCCGGGCGCCGCTGCCCGTCGACACGCCCGCGGACGCGCCCGGCGCCTGAGCGGCCGGGCGCGCCCGTCGCGGGTCACCCCTCGCGGAACCGCACCCCGAACCCGCCGCGCGGGTACCGCCACGTCAGCGCCCCGGGCGACGCGACCGCGAGGCACGTCCCGCACTCCAGGCAGGCCGCGTACTCGACGTCGATCTGCCCGTCGCGCTCGGAGTAGACGCCGGCGGGGCAGACCGCGATGATCCGCGCGCCCGTCCCGGTGGTCCGGCACAGCTCCTGGTCGACGACGATGTGCGACTCCTCCTCGTCGACGTCGTACCGGTTCGTCCCGAGCCGCTCGGGTACCGATGTGGCCTTCACAGGGCACGCACCCCCGCCCATCCGTCGCTGAGCACCTGCCGGATCCCGATCCCGGACCGCCCGAGGGCCGACCGGGCAACCGCCGCCAGGTGCCTGCGGGGCGTGGTGTCGAGGCTGAACACGTCGTGGAACAGGTCGGCTGCCAGCTCCCCGTAGGCGCCGTACATCCGTGGCCGTTCGAGGAACTTCGGCGCCCGGGCGTAGGTGCGCAGGTCCCGGCCGACGAATCCCTCGTCGATCCGGCGCCGGTACCCGGCGAGGCCGCCGGCGGTGACGTCCCCCGCCGCGAGCGCCTCCGCGACGGCGTCACCGGCAGCGATGCCGGAGCCGATCGCGAGGTCCATCCCCCGCACGGTCAGCCCCGAGTTGATGGTCAGGCCCGCGGCGTCGCCGACGACGACCAGCCCGTCGGTCGCGAGGGTCCCGAGCATGTCGATCCCGCCCTCGGCCACCAGGTGGGAGCCGTACTCGACCATCTCGCCGTCCCGGAGCAGGGGCGCCAGGCCGGGGTGCTCGACCAGGTGGTCGAAGATCCCGGCGGCGGTGTGCCCGGACGTGACGAGGTCGTCCAGCCGGAGGACGACGCCCAGCGAGAGCGACTCCGTGTTGGTGTAGAGGAACGCCCCGCCACCGACCCCCCGGGTGCAGTCGCCGACCAGCGCGTGCGCCGCCCCCTCGTCCCCGGTCAGGCCGAAGCGGTCCTCGATGACGGTCCGTGGCAGCCGCACGACGCACTTCACGCCGACCGCCAGGTGGTTGAGCGGCTCCTGCGGCCGCAGGCCCGCGGCCCGGGCGAGGAACGAGTTGACGCCGTCCGCGGCGACGACGACGCGCGAGCGCAGCTCGTCCTCCCCGGCCCGGACGCCGACCACGCGCACCCCGCCGGGCGCGCCGGCGGCGGGCTCGGTGAGCAGCTCGTCGACCCGGACGCCCGCCATCAGGTACGCGCCGGCCTCCTCCGCCCGCTCGGCGAGCCACGGGTCGAACCTCGCCCGCAGCACCGTGACCGCGTTCACCGGCTCGGCGAGCCGCTGCGACGCGTAGTCGAGCGACACCGAGGAGTCCGGGGTGAGGAAGGTCGTGACGTGGCGGGTGATCCGGCGCTCGACCGGCGCCTCGTCGGCGAAGCCGGGGAAGACCTGGTCCAGCACGCGGCCGTAGAGGACGCCGCCGGACAGGTTCTTGGCGCCGGGTGCCTCGCCGCGCTCCAGCAGGGCGACGGACAGACCGGCGCTCGCCAGCCGGTGCGCGGCGACGGACCCGGCCGGCCCCGCTCCCACCACCAGGACGTCGAAGTCCGGTTCTGGCTGCGTGGTCACGGCGCTCAGGCCTCCAGCGCCGCGGCCAGGGCCGGCAGCACCGCGTACAGGTCGCCGACGACGCCGTGGTCGCACTGGGCGAAGATCGGCGCGTCCGGGTCGGAGTTGATCGCCACGACGACCTTCGCCCCGGCCACGCCCACCATGTGCTGGACCTGGCCGGAGATCCCGGCGGCGACGTACAGGTCGGGGGCGACGTGCTGCCCGGAGATCCCGATGTACCGGTCCTTGGTCAGCCAGTCGTGCCCCTCGGCCAGCGGCCGGGAGCAGGCGACCTCGCCGCCGAGCGCCGCCGCGAGCCGTTCGACGACCGCCAGGTCCTCGCGCGCCTTGAGCCCGCGGCCGATGCCGACGACGGTGCGGGCCGCGCCCAGGTCGACGGCGGCACGGCCGGAGGCACGCAGCTCGCGGACCCGGACGCCGGGGGCTGCCGGCGCCTCGACCTGCTCGACGGGCACCGGCTCGCCGGCCACGACAGGGCCGCCGGGCGGGACCGTCAGCAGGGCGGGACCTCCGGTGACGTGCTCGGTCCGCGAGGCGATGCCGCCGTGCACGTCGCGCTGCACCGTCACCGAGCCGTCGGCGGCCGGCGTGACCGCGGTGACCGCCGTCAGCACCGGTGCGCCGCACCGGGCGGCGACGGCGCCCGCGAGCGCCCGCCCGGCGTCCCGCGCGGGGGCGACCACGAGCCGCGGCGCGAGGCCGGCGACGACCTCCGCCACCGCGGCGGCGGAGGCCTCGACGGGCACCGACGGGCCGGGCTCGCCGGTCCACAGCACCCGGTCGACGCCGAGGGCGGCGACCTGGTCGGCGACCGCGCGCGGCCCGACGACGACGGCGGTCACCGTGCCGGCGGCGGCGTCCGCGGCGGCGCGGGCCACGGCGAGCGGACCGCCGACGGCGGCGTCGCCGTCCACCAGCACGAGGACGTGCGTGCTCTCGTTCATCTCAGGCTCCTTCTGGGCCGGGTGGCCGGTCACAGCGCGCCCGCGGCGCGCAGGGCGTCGACGAGCTCGGCGGCTGCGGCGGTGGGGTCGGCGGGGGGGATGACGGGGCGGCCGCGCGCGCCGGGGGGGGGGCGCGCGGGGGGGAGGGGCGGGGGGGGGGGGGGGGGGGCGGGGGGGGGGGGGGGCGGGGGGGGGGGGGGGCGGGGGGGGGGGGGGGGGGGGGGGGGGGGGCGGGGGGGGCCGCGGGGGGGGGCCCCCCCCCCCGCCCCCCCGCCCGCCGTGACGGCACCACGACGTCCGACCTCGAGGGGCTGTTCCAGGCCGCCTCCCGCACGTCGCGCGCGGTCGAGCACCGCACCGGCCTGGGCGCCGCGGGCCGCTCCGTCGTGGGCGTCGCGCTGGACCTGGTCGAGGACGGGCTGCCCGACTGGGCGGACGTGCGGTGCCTGCTCATCGGCACCGGCTCCTACGCCGGGGCGAGCCTCGCCGCGCTCAAGGCCCGCGGCTGCGGCGAGGTCCTCGTGTACTCCGCCAGCGGCCGGGCCGGGCAGTTCGCGGCGCAGCGCGGGGTCACCGCCGCGACCGACGACCTGGCCGCCAGCCTCGCCGGGGTCGACCTGGTCGTCGCGTGCAGCGGGGCGTCCGGGGCCGTGCTCGACGTCGACGCCCTGGTCCGTGCGCGGTCCGCCGAGGCGGCCGTCGGCGCCCGGCCGCTGGCCGTCGTCGACCTGGCCCTGCAGCACGACGTGGACCCGGCCGTCGGCGAGCTGCCCGGCGTCCGGCTGGTCAGCCTCACGACCGTCGCGGAGCACGCGCCCGACGGCCACTCCGCCACCGTCGCCGAGGCCCGCGCGCTCGTCGCCGAGCAGGCCGCGACCTTCGAGCGCGACCTGCGCACCCGCCAGTGGAACCCGCCGGTCGTCGCCGAGCGCCGCCGGGTGCACGAGGAGCTCGCCGCCGCCGTCGACGGGCTGGACGAGCGCGCGGCCCGGGCGCTGCGCCGCCGGGTGCGGTCCGCGCTGCACGGCCCGACCGTCCGCGCACGCGAGGCCGCGCGGGCGGGCGACGTGGCGGCCTACGCGACGGCGCTCGCGGACCTGGCGGCGGTCACGGTGCCGGCCACCGCCCGTGCTGCGGCCTCCGACGCGGTGCCCGCCGGGCGCTGAGCCTCAGCCCGAACGCGCGCGCTCAGCGGTCGAGGTAGGCGACCAGCTCGGCGGCCAGGCCGGTGTAGCCGGCGGGCGTCAGGGCCTGCAGCCGCTCGGTCACGTCGGCCGGCAGGCCCAGCCCGCCGATGAACTCCCGCATGTCCTCGGCCGTGAGGCGCCGGCCCCGGGTCAGCTCCTTGAGCCGCTCGTACGGGTTCTCCATGCCGGTCACCCCGGCGACGGACGCGGCGCGCATCGCGGACTGGACCGGCTCGCCCAGGACCTCCCAGTTCTGGTCGAGCTCCCGCTCCAGCAGCGCGCGGTCCACGGACAGGGCGCCGAGCCCCCGGCGGACGTTGTCGATCGCGAGCAGCGAGTGCCCGAACGCCGGCCCGATGTTCCGCTGGGTGGTCGAGTCGGTGAGGTCCCGCTGCAGGCGGCTCGTCACGAGCGTCGCGCCCAGGGTGTCGAGCAGGGCGCACGACAGCTCGAGGTTCGCCTCGGCGTTCTCGAACCGGATCGGGTTGACCTTGTGCGGCATGGTCGAGGACCCGGTCGCGCCGGCGACGGGGATCTGGATGAAGACCCCGCGCGAGATGTACGTCCACACGTCGGTGGCCAGGTTGTGCAGGACGCGGTTGAACCGCGCGACGTCCGCGTAGAGCTCGGCCTGCCAGTCGTGGGACTCGATCTGCGTGGTCAGCGGGTTCCACGTGAGGCCGAGGTGCTCGACGAACGTCCGGCTGACCTCGGGCCAGTCGGCGCCCGGCACCGCGACGACGTGCGCCCCGTAGGTGCCGGTCGCGCCGTTGAGCTTGCCCAGGAACTCCGCGCCCTCGACGCGGCGCAGCTGGCGCCGCAGGCGGTGCGCGAGGACGGCGAGCTCCTTGCCGAGGGTGGTCGGGGTCGCCGGCTGCCCGTGCGTGAGCGCCAGCAGCGGGGCGTCCGCCAGGTCGCGGGCCATGGCGGCGAGGTCGTCGACGAGCCCGTGCGCCGCGGGCAGCCACACGTCGTGCACCGCCCCCCGCACCATCAGGGCGTAGGACAGGTTGTTGACGTCCTCGCTGGTGCAGCAGAAGTGCACGAGCTCCGACACGGACGGCAGGACGGTCTCGCCCAGCACGCCCGGGGCGGCGGCGATCTTGTCCTTGAGGAAGTACTCGACCGCCTTCACGTCGTGCACCGTCGTGCGCTCGATCTCCGCGAGCCGGGCGACGTCGTCGGCGTCGAAGTCCGTCACCACCGCGCGCAGGTACGCCCGCTCGGCGTCCGACAGGGCGGGCGCGCCCGGGACGACGCCGTGGGAGGTGAGGTGGATGAGCCACTCGACCTCGACGTGCACGCGCTCGCGGTTCAGCGCCGCCTCGGACAGGTGGTCGACCAGCGACGCGACGGTCCGGCGGTACCGGCCGTCGAGCGGGCCGAGGGCGATCGGCGGCCGGGCGTCCGCGAGGGAGGTGCGGGCGGCGGCGGACGGGCTGCTGTCGTGCGCGGGCATGGGCCGCATCCTCCCACGGACGCGCACGGCGCCCCGGGCGCGCGCCTGACCAGCGCCGTCGCGGGCGTTCGCGTGTATCCCTCAGCAATGTCGCCGCACGACCGATCGGCAGGCCACTCAGGGGGATGCCGTGCGAGCGGACGCCGGGGGCACGGTGAGCGACGCGAGGGG
Organism: Cellulomonas endometrii; assembly: GCF_949769265.1. Lineage (NCBI taxonomy): Bacteria > Bacillati > Actinomycetota > Actinomycetes > Micrococcales > Cellulomonadaceae > Cellulomonas > Cellulomonas endometrii. Next base: position 9,525 of record NZ_CATKPC010000002.1, read on the forward strand.
AACGACATGGCGGGACTGATGGGGCGACGGGGCCGCGCGGTCGAGGCCGCTCCGGAGACGGCGGACGTGCGCCGGGAGCTGCGGGCCCTCGACGACGTGGTCCGCGCGCTGGGCACGCTGAGCGGCGAGGGCGGCTTCCTCGACGTCCTGGAGGCCATCCGCACCGGCCTGGGCTACGACTACGCGTCCGCGTGGCAGGTCGACGAGGCGAGCGGTGACCTGGTCTTCGCCGCCCAGAGCGGCGAGCTGTCCCGTGAGCTGACCGAGATGTCCCCGAGCTACCGCATGCGCAAGGGCGTGGGCCTGTGCGGGCTCGCGTGGCAGCGCGAGGGCGTCCTGCCCGTCGCGGACCTGCAGCAGCACCGCTCGAACTGCGAGCGCGGCGAGGTCTTCCTGCGGGGCGGCGCGCGCGGCGCGATGACGATGCCGCTGTGGCGCGAGGGCAAGGTCGTCGCCGTGCTCGACTTCCTGTCGCGTCAGGTCCGGGCGGCGGGCCCCGACCAGGTGCTGGTGCTCGACGTGCTCGCGCGGACGGTGTCCCAGGCGCTCGTCGCCCAGAGCGCCGCGGACGCGATCGCCCAGGTCGCGCGCGACCAGCAGGCGGTGACGACCTCGGTGGCCAAGGTCGGCGCGTGCCGCGACGAGGGCGAGGCGCTGAAGACGGCGCTCGACACGGTCCGCGAGGAGTTCGGCTGGGACTACGGCTCCTACTGGGCCGTCGACCCCGAGGCGCGCGTCCTGCGGTTCGCGGTCGAGTCCGGGACGGCCGGCGAGGAGTTCCGGCGCGTCACCCTGGCCGCGAGCTTCGCGGAGGGCGTGGGCCTGGCCGGCCGCGCGTGGCGGGCCCGGGACCTGGTGTTCGTGCGGGACCTCGGCGAGCTCACCGACTGCGTGCGGGCCCCCGCCGCGCAGCGCGCCGGCGTGCGGTCGGGCGTGTGCATCCCCGTGATCGTCGGCGACGAGGTCCTGGGCACGATGGACTTCTTCACGACCCAGACCATCGAGCTGAGCGACAGCCGGCGCGGGTCCCTGCGCAACGTCGCCCGCCTCGTGTCGCAGCGGCTGGACATCCTGCGCGCGTCGGCCCGTGACCGGGCGGCGTCGGAGGCCCTGCTCGGCAGCGTCGCGCAGCTCTCCGAGAGCGCCGCGGAGGCCGTGCGGGTGGCCGAGGAGGCCGTCTCGCAGACCGCCGCGATGGCCGAGGAGGTCCGGACGCTCGAGGAGTCGTCGTCCGCGGTCGGCGACGTCATCCGCGTGATCTCGTCCATCGCCGACCAGACGAACCTGCTGGCGCTCAACGCGACGATCGAGGCGGCGCGCGCCGGGCAGGCCGGCCGGGGGTTCGCCGTCGTCGCCACGGAGGTCAAGGACCTCGCCGGGGGCACGTCGTCCGCGACCGCCCGCGTGGAGCAGCAGGTCGCGGACATCCAGGCGAACACCGCCGCCGTGTCGCGGGGCATCCAGTCCATCAGCACGACGATCCGCCGCATGGACGAGGTCCAGGCGCGGATGAGCGACGTGCTCGACCAGCAGCGCGAGATGGCGCAGTCCTTCCGCGCCTCCTGAGCCGCCACGTCCTCGCGGACCCCCGCGGGCAGGCCTCCGGCCGGTGACGGGCCCGCACCCGTCACCGGCCGGTGGTCGCTCGCTGTGTGGCTCCTTTCGCCACGGACGACGGGCCTGCGTGCGGCCCGGTCGGTGCGGGAGGTCAGGGGTGTCAGCGGACCATCGACCGGCGGAGGTCCCGCACCCGCCACCGGTCGATGGGATCAGAGCCCCGTGGTCAGGTGAGCACCACGCGGGGGAGGCGGCGGAGCAGGACGCCGAGGCCGACGAGGGCCACCGCCGCGATCGAGACGAGGCCGGCGGGGGCGCCCGTCGGGGCGAGCGCCGCCGGAGCCGTCGCGCCCGCCGCGGCCGCGGTCGACGACTCGAGCCCGGCGGCGAGGTCGCCCGCCGCGAGGACCGCCGAGCGGAAGGCCGCGTCGGTGACGGTGGTCGCGCCGCCGTCGGTCGCGGTGCCCGTGGTCGTGCCGCCGGCGGTGACGCCCGTGGTCGGCGTGCCCGTGGTGGGCGTGCCGGTCCCGGCCGTGGTGCCCGGCGCGGTGGTGCCCGGGGCGGTGGTGCCGGGGGCGGTGGTGCCCGGGGTGGCGGTGCCGGGAACGGTGCTGCCCGTCCCCGTCCCGACGCCGGCGGGCACGGTCGCGTCGCCGGCGAGGCCCAGGGCGACGTCGCCGACCGTCACCGGCACGGCGACCGGGGCAGCGGCGAGGAGGCGCGGGACCAGGCGGCTGCTGACGACGGTCGGCGCAGTCTCCCCGGAGCCGGTCGTGGAGCCGGAGCCGGTCGTGGCCGCGTCGCCGAGGACGCCCAGCGCCAGGCCGTCGACGGTGACGGGCGCGGAGATCGGCGCGGCGACACCAGTGCCCGAGGCGACCCCGTCGGAGTCGCCCGTCTCGACCGCGGCGCTCGGCGCGGACGGGGCCGCCGTGCCCGCCGACCCGCCGGTCGTCGAGGCGTCACCGAGGATGCCGAGCGCCACGTCCCCGATGGTCACGGGGATGCTCACCGGCGCGGCGACCGCGGTGCCGGAGGCGACCCCGTCGGAGTCGCCGTCCTGGACGGTCGCGGCCGGCGCGCCGGTCGTCGCACCCGTGGCGGGCGCCCCGGCGGCGCCTGTCGTCGTGGCGTCACCGAGGACGCCGAGCGCGACGGACGAGACCTCGACCGGGACCTGGACGGGCGCGGCGACGGCCGTGCCGGAGGCGACGCCGTCGCTGTCGCTCGGCGCCACGGTGGCGGTCGGCGCGGCCGGTGCCGGCGCCGCCGTCGGCGCCGCGGCGGTGGTGGACGCGTCGCCGAGGACGCCGACCGCGACGGACGAGACGTCGACCGGGACCTGGACCGGCGCGGCGACCGCGGTGCCCGAGGCGACGCCCGAGGCGTCACCACCGGTGACCGTGGCCGTGGGTGCCGGCGCGGGGGCGCTCGGCGCCACCGCAGTGGTGGACGTCGCGTCGCCCAGGACGCCCAGGGCGAGGCCCGTGACGTCGACCGAGACGCCGGCCGGGGCGGCGACGTCGGTGCCGGACAGGATGCCGTCGTCCTCGGCGGCGTGCGCCGCGACGGCTCCGACGACGACGAGGCCGCCGGCGAGGAGCGTGGTCTGCCACGCCCGTCGGATGGATGCGTGCATGGTCGTTCTCCCTGCGATGAGTCGGTGCGCCACGGTGGGACGCGCTGGCCGTGCGCGCTGCGGTGGCGGAGGACGCCACCGGCGCGGGGGCCGGACTCAGGCAGGGAAGACGGGGACCTCTCGCAGGCGGAGGGGGAGCTCGACGCGGCCACGGGCCACGGCGAGGAGCCGGGAGCCGCCGAGCACCAGGGCGGCGGCGGTGAGGACCGCCAGCACGTCGGGCGTGGCGGGGGAGCGCAGCGGCGTGCCGGAGCCGCCGGAGCCGGTCGGCGCCGGGGCGCTCGGCGCGGGCGCGCCGGGGCGGCTGTCGCCGCCCACGGGGAAGGCCCCCGACCCCTGGTCGTCGCCGGTGGCGGCGGGGTCGACGGAGGCGCTGGTGGCCGACGGGGAGTCGACGCCCGTGGCGGGCGTCCCGGGCGCACCCGGGGCGCCGTGGTCGCGAGCGGTGGACCACCACGCGGCGTCAGCGCCCAGGACCGGCCCGACCAGGGACGTCGGCAGCGGGCCGAGCACCGTCGGCCCGGTGGGCGGGACGGCACCCACGACGGGGCCCAGGACGCCGAGCAGCGGGTCGAGCAGCCCGCCGACGGGCGTGCCGTCGACCGCGCCGAGCACCGGGCCGAGCACGCCGCCCACGGGGCCGGCCAGGGGCCGGAGCGCCGGGCCGAGGGTCCCGGCGACCGGGTCCACCAGCGGGCCGACGAGGTCGCGGACGAACGCCGGCACGTGGGTGGCCGCCGGTGCCACGACCTCGGAGCCGACAGGGCCGAGCACCGGGGACAGCGGCTGCGTGGCCTCGGCGACGGGCGCCACCACGGTCGCGGCCACGGCGTCGACGAGCGGGCGGACCGAGGCCGCGGCGGGCTGCACGACGTGGTCGGCGACCGGCGTGGCCACCGCGGCGAGCGCGTGCCCGAGCCCGGTCGCGGCGGGCGTGGCCGGCGGAGCGGGCGTGTCAGGGGCGGCGGGCGCCGCGGGCGTGCCGGGGCTGGCGGGCGCGGCGGAGGCGGGCGGTGCCGGCGGCGCGGGCCTGGCGGGTGCGGGGCCGGCGGGTGCGGGGCCGGCGGTGCCGGGCGGCGGGCGCGGCCGGCGCGGCGCCGCGGGCCGTGCCGGAGGAGGCGCGGGCGCCGCGGGCCGTGCCGCAGGAGGCGCGGGCGCGGCCGGGGGCGGCGTGACGGCCTGCACGACCGGCGCGACGACGGGTGGACCACCGCGCCCGCGCCCTGGGCGACGCCGCCGGGCAGCCCCGCGCCGGGGCCGTGCGGGGGCGGCGCGTCCTGGGCGGAGGCGGCGGGTGCGAGGCCGACCATCGCGGCACCGGCGAGCGTCAGCCCGCCCGCCGCGTACAGGCCGCGCCGGAGCCACCGCGACGCGAGCGAGCGCACACGCGGTGCGTCCGGCTCTCGCGTCGTCATGGTGGCTCCCCCCGCGGGCTCACGCCGTGGGCCGCACCACCTCGGTGTGGCCCCGGTGACATCGACCGTAGGAGGGCTTCCCGGGGTCGGCAAGAGGGCGTTACCCCGGTCGGGTGACGGCGCCGCCGCGACCTGCGGTGCCGCCGGAGAAGTCGTCAGCTCTCGCGGCTGCGCGGGATCGCGACGCTCAGGGCGAAGGACACGACGGACACGATGAGCCCGCCGAGGAACGCGTCGCCGAAGTCGTCGATCCGCAGGCCCCACGACGTCTGCTCGGTGATCCACGCCGTCAGCATGAGCATCAGCGCGTTGACCACCAGCGTGAACAGGCCGAGCGTGAGGATGTAGAGCGGGATCGACAGCACGTTCACGATCGGCTTGACGACCGCGTTCACGATCCCGAACACCAGGGCCACCGCGAGGATGACGCCGACCCTTCCCCACGTCGTGTCGGCGCCGACGATGGTGATGCCCGACAGCAGCACCTCGGCCAGCCACAGGGCGACACCGCTGATCAGGACGCGCAGCACGAAGCTCATGCGCCGATCCTGCCATCGAGGGCGTCCGCGCGGCAGCCCGTCGGCGGGCGGCGCGGTCGCGGGGCGCCCGAGGGGTGGCCGCCCGTGCCGGCGGCGGCCCGCGCGGTGGCATCCTGGCGGCGTGAAGCACGTCCCCCTGCGCCCCGCCCTCGCGAGCCTGCCGCCGTACGTCCCGGGTGCCCGGGTCCCCGTCGGGGCGGCGGCGTTCAAGCTGTCCTCGAACGAGAACCCGTACCCGCCGCTGCCGTCGGTCGTCGCGGCGATCGCCGACGGCGCGGTGGACGTGAACCGCTACCCCGACATGTACGCCACGGAGCTGACCGAGGCGGTCGCGGACCACCTCGGCGTGCGGCCGGGGCAGGTCGTCGCGGGCTGCGGCTCGGTCGCGGTCCTCGGTCACGTCCTGGCGGCGTTCTGCGACGCGGGGGACCAGGTGGTCCACCCGTGGCGCTCGTTCGAGGCGTACCCGATCGCGGTGACGCTGGCCGGGGCCGTCGGCGTGCCGGTGCCGGTCCGCGCGGACGGCCGGCTCGACCTCCCCGCGATGGCCGCCGCGGTGACCGACCGCACCCGCGTGGTCCTGGTCTGCACCCCGAACAACCCGACCGGCCCGGCGGTGCACGCCGACGAGCTCGACGCGTTCCTCGCCGCGGTCCCGCGGGACGTGCTGGTCGTGCTGGACGAGGCGTACGTCGAGTTCGTGCGCGACCCCGAGGCACCGGACGGGCTCGCCGTGCTCGCGGCGCACAAGAACGTCGTGCTCCTGCGGACGTTCTCCAAGGCGTACGGGCTCGCGGGCCTGCGGGTGGGCTTCGCGGTCGCGGACGAGCGGCTCGCCGCGGGCATCCGGTCCGCCTCGACGCCGTTCGGCGTGTCGCACCTCGCGCAGCTCGCGGGGGTGGCGTCGCTGCGGGCGACCGACGAGCTGCTCGCCCGGGTCGACGGCATCGTCCGCGAGCGCACCCGCATGCTCGCGGGGCTGCGCGCGCACGGCTGGGAGGTGCCGGACAGCCAGGCGAACTTCGTGTGGCTCGACCTGCGCGACGACGCCGCACGGTTCGCCCAGGAGGCCAGCAGGGCGGGCGTGCTCGTCCGGCCGTTCGGCGGGGACGGCGTGCGGATCAGCGTCGGCGAGCCGGAGGCCACGGACGTCGTCCTCGAGGTGGCGCGCGACTTCCGGCGCTGACCCGCGGGCGCCCCGGGCCCGCCGCCGGCGCCCGGGAGGCCGGTCCGAATTGCCCGCCTGCGCCCGACCGGCGCCTATGCTGCGGGCAGCGCAGAGAGGTGGACGGGTGACGCAGAGCACGACCCCGGACGGGCACGCCCCGTCCTGGACCGCCCGCTCCGGCGACCCCATCGGCCTCACCGACGACGGACCCATCGCGATCCTGCTCGTCGAGGACGACGACGGCGACGCGGTCCTCGTGGAGGAGCACCTGGCCGACGCCGGGCTCGACGTCCGCCTGGAGCGCGCCCGCACGTTGGACGAGGCCACCGCGCGCCTCGACGTCGACTGCGTGCTGCTCGACCTGGGCCTGCCGGACTCCGTCGGTCTCGGCGCCCTGGAGCGGCTCCTGGCCGCCGGCGCCCCCGCGGTCGTCGTGCTCACCGGCCGCACCGACACCGAGACCGGCCTGCAGGCCGTCACCGCGGGCGCCCAGGACTACCTGGTCAAGGGCGAGGTCGACGGCGAGCTGCTCGGGCGGTCCGTGCGGTACGCCGTCCAGCGCCGCCGGCTCCAGGCCGCGGACCGGGCCCTGTACCGCTCGATGGTCCGCGCGGAGGAGACCGTCCGGTTCGAGAGCGCGCTGCTGCCGCGCCCGTCCGTGCGCGACGACCGCCTGGAGGTGCTGGTCGGCTACCGCGCCGGCCGCGACGGCGTGCTGGGGGGCGACTTCTACGACGTCGTCGAGCGCCCCGACCGCAGCGTCCTGGCCGTGGTCGGCGACGTGTGCGGGCACGGGCCGGACGAGGCGGCGCTCGGGGCGGTGCTGCGCACGGCGTGGCGGACGCTCGTGCTGGCCGACACCCCCACGGCGGACCTGCTGCCGCTGCTGGAGCGGGTGCTGGCGTCCGAGCGGGCGCGCGACGAGGTGTTCACGACGATGTCGATGATCGAGGTGTCGGCCGACCGCACGGCCGCGGACCTGTACCTGGCCGGCCACCCCGTGCCGTTCCTGCTCGGCGACCCGGCCGCCGGCCGCCCGTCCGTGCTGCTGCCGACGGAGCTGCGCGGGCGCGCGCTCGGCATCCCCGTCGACGGCACCTGGCGGCCCCGGCGCCTGGAGCTCGGGCCCCGGTGGCGCCTGATGATGTACACCGACGGGGTGCTGGAGGCGACCATCGGCGGGACGCAGGAGCGGATCGGCAAGGAGGGGCTGCTGGCCCTGGTGGACGACGCGCTCGGCACGGTGCCCGCCGGCGTGGTGGACGAGGTCCTGCACGAGGTCCGGCGGCGGCACGGCGGCGAGCTGGTCGACGACACCGCGCTCGTCGTGCTCGGCTGGGACGGGGACGCGCGGTGACCGCGACCCTGCCCGGGGCGTCCACCGCCGCGAGGCCCGCCCCCGCGCGCACCGGCGTCACGCTGCACCGCCGGCTCGGGCTCGCGCTGGTCGCGGCGGGGGTGGTCCTGGGCCTGGTGTTCGTGGGCTCGGGCATCGCGCTGTGGCGGATGCTCGACGCCCAGGAGGCCGTCACCGACCGGTACTTCACGGCGATCACCGAGGGCGAGACCGCGTACACGCGCCTGGTCGACGCCGAGACGGCCGTGCGGGGCTACGCCCTCACGGGGTTCGAGGGCACGCTGGAGCCGTACGAGCGCGCGATGGACTCGGGCTCGTCGCTGGCCGCCGTCACGCGGGCCGCGGCCGGCTCTGACCCGGGAGTCGAGGACGCCGCCGCCGTGGCGGTCGAGGCCGCGGAGCAGTGGGACGCCGAGTGGGCCCGGCCGACCATCGCCGCGGTCGCCGAGGACGGGCCGGCCGCGGTCACGCCAGAGGAGATCGAGCAGGGCCGGGTCCTGTTCGACCGGACGCGGGCGGCGGTCGAGGACTACCTCGACGTGCTGCGCGACCGGCGCGACGAGGCGGCCTCGGACCTCGCGGCGTGGACCCGGATCGTCATCGGCTCCCTGGTCGCGCTGGTGATCGCCGGCCTCGTCGCCGGCGCGGTGCTCTGGCGGACGCTGCGGTCCTGGATCACCGAGCCGCTCGACGCCCTGGCCGCCGACGCGCGCGCGGTGAGCGAGGGGGACCTGCACCACCCCGTCACGTCCACCGGCCCGGGCGAGATCGCGGGCCTGGCCGCCGACGTCGAGCGGATGCGCCTGGGCCTCGTCGTCCAGGTGCAGGAGGTCGAGCGCTCGCGCGCCGAGATCGCCGAGGCGCACGACCGCCTCACCGAGCAGGCCGAGGAGCTGCGCCGGTCCAACCGGGACCTGGAGCAGTTCGCCTACGTCGCGTCGCACGACCTGCAGGAGCCGCTGCGCAAGGTCGCGTCGTTCACGCAGCTGCTGCAGAAGCGGTACGGCGGCCAGATGGACGAGCGCGCCGACCAGTACATCGCCTTCGCGGTGGACGGGGCGAAGCGGATGCAGCAGCTCATCCAGGACCTGCTCGGCTTCTCGCGGGTCGGCCGGATCGGCGGCGAGCTCGCCGACGTGCCCCTGGAGGACGCGCTCGCGGGCGCACTCGAGAACCTGGAGCACCTGGTCGAGGAGTCCGGCGCCGTCGTCACCCACGACCCCCTGCCGGTCGTCCGGGGGGAGCGCGCGCTGCTCGTGCAGCTCCTGCAGAACCTGGTCGGCAACGCGATCAAGTTCCGCGACCCCGAGCGCGTCCCGACCGTCCGGATCACGGCGTCGCAGGTGGGAGACTCGTGGGAGCTCGAGTGCCGCGACAACGGCATCGGGATCGACCAGCAGTACGCCGAGCGGGTCTTCGTGATCTTCCAGCGGCTGCACCCCAAGGACGTGTACGAGGGGACGGGCATCGGCCTGGCCCTGTGCAAGAAGATCGTCGAGTACCACGGCGGTCGCATCTGGCTCGGCGAGACCGACGGGCCCGGCACCAGCATCCGCTGGACGCTGCCGGCCGCGGTCCCGGCCGAGGTCCCCGTGGCGGCGCAGGCCGCCCAGGAATCGGAGTGAACGTGGCACGCACCGGCAAGGTCATCGACGTCCTGCTCGTCGAGGACGACCCGGGTGACGTCCTCATGACGCGCGAGGCGTTCGAGGACAACAAGGTCGCCAACCGCCTGCAGGTCGTGTCCGACGGCGTCAGCGCGCTGGCGTTCCTGCGCAAGGAGGGCGAGCACGCCGACGCCCCCACCCCCGACCTGGTCCTGCTCGACCTCAACCTGCCGCGGATGGACGGGCGCGAGGTCCTGGAGGCGATGAAGAACGACGAGGCGCTGCGCAGCATCCCGGTCGTCGTGCTCACCACGTCGGAGGCGGAGGAGGACGTCGTGCGGTCGTACTCCCTGCACGCGAACGCCTACGTGACCAAGCCCGTCGACTTCGACCGGTTCATCGAGGTCGTCCGCCAGATCGACGAGTTCTTCGTCGAGGTCGTGCGCCTGCCCCAGCGCTGAGGCGCGGCGTGGCGGGGGTTGTCGGGACCCCACAACGGGGGCCGTCCCGTCTTGACGGGGCCCGGGACCGTGGACCTACGGTTGCGTAGCCTACGCTGGCGTAGGTTAGACAGGCCCCCGGTCCCCGAGGGCGCCCCCCAGGCGAAGGAGTACCGCGTGAGCCCCAGCGGTCCGCTCACCGACGACGGCCTGGTCCAGCTGCTGACGCCCGCGGGCGAGCGCGTGGACCACCCCGACTACGCGCACCGGGTCGCGCACCTCGACGCGGAGGCCCTGCGCGGTCTGTACCGCGACATGGTGCTGGTCCGGCGGTTCGACACCGAGGCCACCGCGCTGCAGCGGCAGGGCGAGCTCGGCCTCTGGGCGCAGTCGCTCGGCCAGGAGGCCGCGCAGATCGGCTCCGGCCGCGCGCTCGCCCCGCAGGACTACGTGTTCCCCTCCTACCGCGAGCACGGCGTCGCGCACACCCGCGGCCTGGACCTCACGCAGGTCCTGCGGCTGTTCCGCGGCGTCGACCACGGCGGCTGGGACACCGAGGAGTTCAACTTCCACCTGTACACCCTGGTGATCGGCTCGCACACGCTGCACGCGACCGGGTACGCCATGGGCGTCCAGCGCGACGGCGCGGTCGGCACCGGCGACCCCGAGCGGGACACCGCCGTCGTCACCTACTTCGGCGACGGCGCGACCTCGCAGGGCGACGTCAGCGAGGCGCTCGTCTTCGCGGCGGTGAACAACGCGCCGCTCGTGCTGTTCCTGCAGAACAACCAGTGGGCGATCTCCGAGCCGACCACCAAGCAGGCGCGCGTGCCGCTCGCCGCCCGCGGCCCCGGCTTCGGCGTGCCGAGCGTCCGCGTCGACGGCAACGACGTCCTGGCCTGCTACGCCGTCACCGCGGAGGCCCTCGAGCGCGCCCGGTCCGGCGGCGGCCCGACCCTCGTCGAGGCGTTCACGTACCGGATGGGCGCGCACACCACGTCCGACGACCCGTCGCGGTACCGGTCCTCCGCCGAGGAGGACTACTGGCGGCAGCGGGACCCCATCGACCGGCTCGAGGCGCACCTCGTCGCCACGGGCGAGCTGTCCGACGCCTTCCGCGCCGAGCTGGCCGCGGAGGCCGACGCCCTGGGCGAGCGGATCCGCACCACGACCCGCGCGCTCGGCCGGCCGGAAACCAGCACGATGTTCGAGCACGTGTACGCGACCCCGCACGCCGTGGTGGACGCCGAGCGTGCCTGGTTCGAGCAGTACGAGGCCTCGTTCTCGGGAGGTGACCACCGGTGACGCAGCGGATGACGTTCGCCAAGGCGATCAACACGGGCCTGCGCAAGGCTCTCGAGCGCGACCCGAAGGTCCTGCTCATGGGCGAGGACATCGGCCCCCTCGGCGGCGTGTTCCGCGTGACCGACGGGCTGGCCAAGGACTTCGGCACCGAGCGCGTGGTCGACACCCCGCTCGCGGAGTCCGGCATCATCGGCACGGCGATCGGCCTCGCGCTGCGCGGCTACCGCCCGGTCTGCGAGATCCAGTTCGACGGGTTCATCTTCCCGGCGTTCGACCAGATCACGACGCAGCTGTCGAAGATGCACTACCGCTCCCGCGGCCGCCTCACCCTCCCGGTCGTCATCCGGGTGCCGTTCGGCGGCGGCATCGGCGCGGTCGAGCACCACAGCGAGTCCCCGGAGGTGCTGTTCGCGCACACCGCCGGGCTCCGCGTGGTCAGCCCGTCGGACCCGCAGGACGCCTTCACGATGATCCAGCAGGCCATCGCCTCGCCGGACCCGGTGCTGTTCTTCGAGCCCAAGGGCCGGTACTGGGACAAGGGCGACGTCGACACCGACGCCGACGCGCTGACCGCCCCGTCGACGATGGACGGCGCCCGCGTGCTGCGCCCCGGCACCGACGTGACGCTCGTCGCGCACGGCCCGACCGTCGCCACCGCGCTGAAGGTGGCCGACGCGGCCGCCGCCGAGGGCCGGAGCGTCGAGGTCGTGGACCTGCGCACGATCTCCCCGCTCGACATCACGACCGTCGCCGCGTCGGTGCGCCGCACCGGCCGCTGCGTCGTGGTCCACGAGGCGCCCGTCCTGTACGGGACGGGGGCCGAGGTCGCCGCGCGGGTCACGGAGGAGTGCTTCTACCACCTGGAGGCGCCGGTGCTCCGCGTCGGCGGGTTCCACACCCCGTACCCCGTCGCGAAGCTCGAGCACGAGTACCTGCCCGGCCTCGACCGCGTCCTCGACGCCGTCGACCGCGTGCTCGCGCACTGAGCCACCGCCGACCGCCCCATCCGGCCTCCCGCACCACCCGAGGAGCAGCACCCGTGCCGTCCTACCAGCAGTTCCGCCTCCCCGACGCCGGCGAGGGCCTGACCGAGGCCGAGATCGCCGCCTGGCACGTCGCCGTCGGGGACACCGTCGCGATCAACCAGACGATCGTCGAGATCGAGACCGCGAAGTCGCTCGTCGACCTGCCGAGCCCGTACGCCGGGGTCGTCACCCGGCTGCTCGTCGCCGAGGGCGAGACCGTCGAGGTCGGTACGCCGATCATCGAGATCGACACCGACCCGTCCGGGGAGGCACCTGCCGGCGGGGCGCCCGGCGCCGTGGGGGCCGGCCCCGAGGTCGAGGTGTCCGGGCCGACGTCGGACGCGGACCCGGTCGCGGCCGCGGCGCCGTCCGGGGGGTCGGGGGCCGCCGCCCCCGCTGACGAGGAGGCCGGCGGCGCGGTGCTCGTCGGGTACGGCACCGCCTCCGCGCCGACCCGGCGTCGCGCGCGGTTCACCTCCGCCGAGGGTGACCCCGTGGCCGGCGCGGCGGGACCGGACTCCTCCGCGGGCGCCGTCCGGGGGGTCGGGGGCCGCCGGGGCGCGCCAACGGCCACGCGCTCGCGAAGCCCCCGGTGCGCAAGCTCGCCCGGGACCTCGGCGTGGACCTCGACTCCGTGCAGCCCACCGGCCCGGGCGGCATCGTCACCCGCGAGGACGTGCTGGCCCAGCAGGCGAGCGCCGAGCCCCGCACCCTCGCGACCTACGCCGGCGACGACCAGCCGTGGCTCGCGTCCGGCACCGTGTCGCCCGACGGCCGGCAGACGCGCGTCCCGGTGAAGTCGGTCCGCAAGCGCACCGCCGAGGCGATGGTCACCTCCGCGTTCACCGCGCCGCACGTCACCGTGTTCCACACCGTCGACGTCACCCGCACCATGAAGCTCGTCGCCCGCCTGCGCGAGGACCGCGAGTTCGCGGACGTCCGCGTCACGCCGCTGCTCATCGCCGCGAAGGCGCTGCTCATGGCCGTGCGCCGGCACCCGGACGTCAACGCGTCCTGGGACGACGCCGCCCAGGAGATCGTCTACAAGCACTACGTGAACCTCGGCATCGCGGCGGCCACCCCCCGCGGCCTCGTCGTCCCGAACATCAAGGACGCGCACCGCCTCGGCCTGCATGAGCTCGCGGAGGGCCTCGCGTCCCTCACGTCCACCGCCCGCGCCGGCAAGACCACGCCGCGGGACATGTCCGACGGCACCATCACGATCACCAACGTCGGCGTCTTCGGCATCGACACCGGCACCCCGATCCTCAACCCGGGGGAGGCGGCGATCCTCGCGTTCGGCGCCATCCGCGAGCAGCCGTGGGTGCACAAGGGCAAGATCAAGATCCGCCACGTCACGCAGCTCGCGCTCAGCGTCGACCACCGCCTGGTGGACGGCGCGCTGGGGTCGCTGGTGCTGGCGGACGTCGCGGCGGTGCTGGCGGACCCGGCCCAGGCGCTCGTCTGGGGGTGACGGGCAGGCGGAGGATCGTGTCGCAGTCCCGGAGCGCAGAGCAGGCGCGGGTAGCCTGCCCGGCGTGAGCGACGCCACGCCCCCGCCCGCGGGTCATGCGGCTCGCGAGCTCTACGACGAGTGTCTCGCGCGCGGCTTCGTCAGCGGGGTCGACTTCTTCATCGAGGGCTCGCACGCGCCGCTGAGCAGCGAGCTGATCGTCCTCGTCAAGGCGCCCTCCGGATGGCAGGCGCTCTCCTCGGACATGGGTCGCGAGAGCGTCATCGCGGAACGCGCCACGATCGAGAGCGTGCGAGACGTCTTCCTGGAGGAGGTGGCGTGGCTGGCGGCGGGGCGCAGGCGAGGACCGTATGCGGGACGCTCCCGCAGCGAGACCGTCCCGCCCCTGTCCTACGACGAGGCGGTGGCGGCGTTCGAGCACGACTTCGGTCCGGGCGCCGTGTAGCGCTCCGAGCGGGAAGGCAAGCCCCCTGGCACGGTGGCCTGGTCGCCGTCGGCATCCTCCGGAAGGTCAGCCCGTGAGCCCGACCACCCCCGCCGACCCCCGGCTCGCCGAGCTGCGCGAGCAGTGCCTCGCCAGCGGGTTCGTCGAGGGGCTCGACTTCCACGTCGACGGCTTCCCGACCTCGCTCAGCAGCGAGCACGTCGAGCTGCGCGCCGAACCCGGCGCGTGCACCGTCGACTACGTCGACATGGGCCGGCACCGGACGGTGGCGACTGCAGCGACCGTGGACGCGGTCGCCGCCCAGTTCGTCGAGGAGGTCGCGTGGCTCGCCGCCGGGCGCGGGCGCGGGCCGTACGCCGGGCAGACCCGGCCTGTCGTGCACTGGGGCGCCGGCCTCAGCGACGAGGAGTACCTGGCCGAGTTCGAGCGGAAGTACGGCCCGCCGCGCTGACACCCGACCGGGCAGGCGCAGTTGCCGGGTCGGGTGTCAGCCGTCGAGCCGGGCGGCCACGTCGGCCGGGAACCCGCCGGTCGCGATCGGGCTCCAGCGGGTCGGCGTGACGCGGATCAGGCTCTTGCCCTGCACCCGCATCGCCGCGCGGTACTCGTCCCAGTCCGGGTGCTCGCCCGCGATGCACCGGTAGTAGTCGACCAGGGCGTCCTCCGCGTCCGGCATGTGCAGGACCTCGGCGTCGCCGTCGACCTGCACCCAGGCGCCGTTCCAGTCGTCGGACAGCACGCAGACCGACACGTGCGGGTCGCGCTCGGCGTTGACGGTCTTCGCGCGCCCCGGGTACGTCGAGATGACGATGCGGCCCTCGGTGTCGACCCCGCCGCTGACCGGTGAGACCTGCGGCCGGCCGTCGCGCCGCGTGGTCACCAGGAGCAGGTGGTGCCGAGGGCGGACGAAGTCGAGGAGCTCGGGCAGGTCGACGGTGCGCGTCGTCGCGATGGATCGGGCCATGCCGCCGACCCTAGGCCGCGTCGCCCGCGGCGTCCTTCCGGAGCGTTGCGCGTGGTCCGCCGCGGCCGTCGCGCGGAAGCCGCGGCTACGCTGCTCTCTCCGCTTCGTGGGCCAGGAAGGGGCAGTCGATGACCGCGGAGAGCGGAGATCACGACGCCGGTCCGGCCCCGAGCACCTGGAGCTCCGACGTGCTGGACGGCATGAGCGAGGACGAGCGACGCGCCGAGATCGCCGCGCTCCACGCCCGAGCGCTCGACGACGCCGTCCGCCGTCGAGGACGCCCCCTGCGACCGGGGGACATCAGCAGCGACAAGGGTCGGCTGCCGACGGTCACCGAGGTCGTCAGGCCGGCAGCGGGCGCGGAAGAGGTGCCGTGAGCGGCGGAGACCTGTACGACAGCATCGACGAGTGGCTGGCGCTGTCACCCGCGGAGAAGCTGGCCCGCTACCAGACGCATCGAAGACCGCCGTGGCGCCTTCGACTCCGGGAGGTGTGAACGGTGAGTGAGGACAAGGCCGACCACGCGGCGCTCGCGACTATTCGGGCCGAGTGCCTGGGTATGGGGTTCCTGGAAGGCCTCGACTTCCACGTCGATGGCTTTCCGACGGTCCTCAGCAGCGAGTACGTGGATCTTCGGCTCACCGCTGAGCGCTACGAGGTCCGGTACGCCGACATGGGGCGGAAGACTCTCGTGGGGAGGTCCGCGTCCTTGGCCGAGGCACGGGAGCTCTTCATCGATCAGGTGACGCGACTGGCGGCAGGACGGAACCGCGGACCGCGTGCCGGGGTGCGCGAGCAGCCCGTGGACTGGCGGGACACCATGACCGAGGAGCAGCTGATCGAGCGGTTCAAGCGGGAGCAGCGCGCGCGTCGCGAGGCACGGGACTGAGCCGCCGTCAGCCGGGTGCGAGTCCGCGTCGTCGGGCACCCACCTCCCACGTGAAAGAGGTGCCGTGAGCGGCGGAGACCCGCAAGAACCTCTTCCCGCGCCCCGCCGGCGGTGGGATGCTCCGTGCCATCGTCTCCGAGGGGGTAGCAGATGGCCACGCTCACGTACATCACGAACATGTCCCTCGACGGCTACATCGAGGACCGCCGAGGCGCCTTCGATTTCGGCCCGATGGACGACGGCCTGCTCGCCGCGTACACCGAGCTGATCCGGCCCGTCGAGACGTTCCTGTACGGGCGCCGCCTGTACGAGGCGATGGCCGGCTGGGAGACCATGCCCGAGCTGGCGGCGCAGTCCGAGCTCTCGGCGGAGTTCGCGGCCGTCTGGCAGGCACCCCGCAAGATCGTCTACTCCACGACCCTGACGACGGTGCCGACCGCTCGCACGTCGATCGAGCGCGTCTTCGACGTCGACGCCGTGCGCCGGCTCACGGCCGAGGCGAGCGGTGACCTCACCGTGGGGGGCGCCGACCTGGCGGCGCAGGCGCTCGGCGCGGGGCTCGTCGACGAGTGCCACCTGTTCGTCTGGCCGGTCACGGTGGGCGGCGG
Organism: Cellulomonas endometrii; assembly: GCF_949769265.1. Classification (NCBI taxonomy): domain Bacteria; kingdom Bacillati; phylum Actinomycetota; class Actinomycetes; order Micrococcales; family Cellulomonadaceae; genus Cellulomonas; species Cellulomonas endometrii. The sequence continues at coordinate 25,957 of NZ_CATKPC010000002.1, forward strand.
CAAGCCCGCGCTCCCGACCGACGCCGGTCTCGGCCTCGAGCTCCTCGACGAGCGCCGGTTCGGCAACGGGGTCCTGCTGCTCCACTACCGCCCGCGGCCCTCGTCGGAGTCGTCGCGCTGACGCCCTAGGCGCCGGCGGCCGCCAGCAGGTCCACGGTGAGCGGCGCGAGCGGGAGCCGGGCGGCCTCCGAGGGCGTCACCCACACCGCCTCCTCGATCTCCGCGGTCGCCACCGCGCCGGTCACCCCGTCGACCGCGAACACGTGGGCCTCCAGCCGGTGGCCGGGCTCGTTCGCGGCAGCCGCGTCGCGCCGCCCGAGGTCGCGCACGCGCGCCGGGTCGACGACCACCGCGAGCTCCTCGCCGACCTCCCGGACCACGGCCGCGCGCGGGTCCTCGCCGGGCTCGATCTTGCCGCCCGCCTGCATGAACGCGGTCGTGCCGCGCTTGCGGACGAGCAGCCACCGGCCGGCGTCGTCGACGATGACCGCCGCGGCGATCCGGATGAGGGGCTGCTGCTCGAGGTCGGTCACGCCGCTCATCCTGCCGCGCTCTCGGCGCCGGGTGCTGCACCGGGTGCCGCGCTGGTCCAGGCGTCGGGGGTGAGGACGAGGTGGTCGAGCAGCCGGACGCCGGTGACCGCGGCGGCCTGGGCGACCGCGGCGGTCGCCAGGAGGTCCGCCGGGTGCGGGCGGGGGTCACCGCGGTCGTGCCGGTGCGCGAGGGCCAGGGTCACGCCGCCGCGGCGCAGCGTCTCGGCCAGCACCTCCCGGACGGCGAACGGCGCCGCGTGCGCGTCGGCGCCCGGTACGACGACGGCCCCGAGCAGCCGGGACGCGCGGTCGCCCGCCACCGCCACGACCCGGCCGTCCGCGGGGCCCCGCAGCAGCGGGCGGGCGATCCGCGCGACGTCGGCGGGGGTCCGCACGGTCTCCCGGCGGTCGGTCGACGTGCCGAACCGGCGGGCGAGCGCGAGCGCGGCGACCACCCGCGTCGCCTTCGCCGGTCCCACGCCGGGCGTCGCGAGGAGCGCGGCGGAGTCGGCCCGCGCGAGACCGGTCAGCCCGCCGTGCGCCGCCAGCAGGTCGCGGGAGGTGTCCAGCGCGCTGGACCCGCGACGTCCGGAACCGAGCAGCAGCGCGACGAGCTCGACGTCCGAGAGCGCGTCGGCGCCCAGCCGCAGCATCCGCTCGCGCGGGCGCTGGTCCGGGTCGAGGTCGGCGAGCATCGGGGTCGTCACCTTCTCGACCCTAGGGTCGGGACCCGGCCCCGACGCCGTCGTCCACAGGCCGGGTTCGCCGGCGCGCTGCACGGGGTCACGGTGGACCTCCCGGGGAGGAGCGGGGAGAGCGGGTGCCGGCCGGACCGGGTGTGCCGGCGGGAGGCCGGCGGCACGTGCAGGCCGCCACTATGACGCACACCACCGACATCACCCCCGCCGGTGCTCCGCCCGCGGAGCGGTCCGCCGGGACCCGGGAGATGATGGGCGGGTGATGTCTCCCGAGCGCCGGTCCGCGCCCGCCGTCCCCTCCCGTCCCGTCCGCGCCCGCGCGGTGGCCCGCCCGGCCCCGGCCGTCGCGCCTCGCGTCGCCGCGCTGCTGCTCGCCGTGCTGCTCGGGCTCGCGGCGGTGCTGGCGACGGCGACGCGCGCCGACGCCCACAACGCCCTGCAGGGCACCGACCCCGCGGACGGGTCGACCGTCGCGACGCCGCCGACCCACGTGACGCTGACCTTCGACCAGCCCGCGCAGGCGCTCGGCACGGAGATCGTCGTGCTCGGACCCGACGGGAGCACGGTGAGCACCGGCACCCCGGAGCTGGTCGACACCACGGTCTCCCAGGCGCTCGCGGACGGCCTGCCCGCCGGGGACTACACCGTGCAGTGGCGCGTCACCTCCGCCGACGGGCATCCGCTGTCCGGGGAGCTGGCCTTCACGGCGTCGGCCGCGTCGGCCACGGCCGCGCCGGAGACCCCGGAGCCCACGATGACGACGATGGCCGAGGCGACCGCGGAGCCGGCCGCCCCGTCCCCCGAGGTGACCGCCTCCGCGCAGCAGGAGCTCGCGGAGGACGAGGACGCCGGCCTCGAGGCGGGCGTCCTCGTCGCCATCGCCGTCGCGGTCCTCGCCGCCGGCGCCGTGACGGTGTTCGTGGTGCGTGAGCGGCGCCGGCCGAGGGACGGCCGGGCGGAGGACTGATGGCTCCCGGCGTCGCCGCTGCACCGGCCGCACCCCGCCCCGCGCGCACGACCCGCGGGACGGAGCCCGCGGGCGGCCCCGAGCGGTGGCTGCGCCTGGCGGCCCTCGTCGTCGCCGCGCTGGCGGCCGTGGTCGCGGGCGTGGCGTTCACCGGTGCGGCCGCCCCGACGGCCCTGCGGGACCCGGGCGCGCTCGTGCGGTGGGGGCTCCCGGTCGCGTCGACCGCCTCGGAGCTCGCGGCGTCCGCCACCCTGGGCGGGCTCGTCCTCCTCATCACCGTGCTCGTCCGCCGGCAGGACGGCGCCGTGGCGCGCGCCGCCTCGGGGATCACCGCGGTCGCCGCCGCGGTGTGGACCCTCGCCGCCGTCGTCGAGCTGGTCCTGACCTACGCCAACGTCGCGGGGCTGCCGCTCACCGACCCGGCGTTCGGCGGGGAGCTCGGCCAGTTCGTCACGCAGTTCGAGCTCGGGCGGGTCCTGCTGTTCGTGGCGGTCGCCGCGGCGGTGGTCACGGCGCTCGCGCTCATGACGACCTCGCCGCTCCGTGCCGCCGGCATCGCCGCGATCGTCGTCGTCGCGCTGTGGCAGGCGGCGCAGACCGGCCACGCGGCCGGTGCCGCGAGCCACGACCTCGCGACCTCCTCGATGTTCCTGCACCTCCTGGGCGCGGCGCTGTGGATCGGCACCCTCACCGCCCTGTCGCCGCTCGCCCACCGGCTCGGGTCCGACCTCGCGCCGGCGGTCGCCCGGTTCTCCGTCATCGCCGGCTGGTGCTTCGCCGCGGTGGCGGTGTCCGGCACGGTGAACTCGATCATCCGCGTGGGCTCGTGGTCCGACCTCGGCTCCCGGTACGGCGTGCTGCTGCTCGCGAAGATCGCCCTGTTCGGTGTCCTCGGGCTGCTCGGGCTGGCGCACCGGCGCCGGGTGGTGTCCCGGCTGGCCGGCGACCAGCGCGCCCCCGCCACGTGGCTGTTCTGGCGCCTCGTGCTGGTGGAGCTGACGGTCATGGGCGCGGTGTCCGGGGTGGCCGTGGCGCTGGGCGCGTCCCCGCCGCCGGTCCCCGACGAGGCGATCACCGACCCGACGCCCGCCGAGATCGTCACCGGCCACGCCCTGCCGCCCGAGCCGACGACGCTCAGCTGGGTGACGCAGTGGCGGTGGGACGTCCTGCTGGCGTCCGCGGCCGTCGCCGGCCTGGTCGTCTACGTGCGGTGGGTGCTGCGCCTGCGGCGGCGCGGCGACACGTGGCCCTGGCTGCGCACGGTGTCGTGGGGCGCGGGGATGGTGCTGTTTTTCTGGACGACCTCCGGCGGCCCGGCGATGTACGGGCACGTGCTGTTCAGCGCCCACATGGTCGAGCACATGATCCTGGCGATGGTCGTGCCGGTGCTGCTGGCCCTCTCGGCGCCGGTGACGCTCGCGCTGCGGGCGCTGCCGTCGCGCGGGACGCGGTCCGGCGCGGGGAAGGCCGGGCCGGACGCGTCGCGCGGGCCGCGGGAGTGGCTGCTGCTGCTCGTCCACAGCCCCTGGGGGCGGTTCTTCGCGAACCCGGTCGTCGCGGCGGTGAACTTCGCCGGGTCGATGATCGTCTTCTACTACACCGACGTGTTCGCGTGGGCGCTGACCTCCGAGGTCGGCCACTACGTGATGGTCGTGCACTTCTCGCTCGCCGGGTACCTGTTCGTCAACGCCCTGGTCGGCATCGACCCCGGTCCGCAGCGACCGCCGTACCCGCAGCGGCTGCTGCTCCTGTTCGCCACGATGGCGTTCCACGCGTTCTTCGGCGTCGCCCTCACGTCCGGCGACGTGCTGCTGGTGCCCGAGTGGTTCGGCCTGCTGGGCCGCGAGTGGGGCCCGTCGGCGATCGAGGACCAGCAGCGCGGCGGCGGCGTGGCGTGGGGGATCGGCGAGCTGCCGACGCTCGCGCTCGCGATCGGCGTCGCGTTCGCCTGGGCGCGTGACGACGACCGCACCGCGAAGCGCCGGGACCGCAAGGTCGACCGCGACGGCGACGTGGAGATGGACGAGTACAACGCCATGCTGGCGCGGCTGGCGGCGCGGGACGGGCGGGCCGCGGCCGGTCCCGCCCGGGGCGAGGCAGGGGACGGCCAGGCCGCTCCCGAGAGCGAGCCGGGCCGGTCGTGATAGGACGGCGGGGTGACCGACGCCGCAGCTGACCCCACGCCGCCCACCCCCTTCCACGACCTCGACGCCTACGTCGCCCTGCCCCGGATGTCGGGCCTGGCGCTGTCCCCGGACGGCACCCGGCTCGTCACGGCGGTGTCGACGCTCGACGCGAAGCGCACCCGCTACGTCACCGCCCTCTGGGAGGTCGACCCCGAGGGGATCCGGCCCGCGCGGCGCCTGACGCGGTCCGCGAAGGGCGAGTCGTCCGCCCGGTTCGCCTCGACCGGCGACCTGCTGTTCACCTCCGCGCGGCCCGACGCGGACGCGGAGGCACCGGACGACGAGCCGCCCGCCGCGCTGTGGCTGCTCCCCGCCGACGGTGCCGAGGCGCGGGTCGTCGCCGGCCGGAAGGCGGGCGTGGGCGGCGTCGTCGTCGCGGAGGACGCGCCCGTCGTGGTCGTCACCTCCGACGTCCTGCCGCGGGCGACCGACGACGCCGAGGACGAGCGCCTGATCGCCGCCCGCAAGGACGCCAAGGTCAGCGCGATCCTGCACAGCACGTACCCGGTGCGGTACTGGGACCACGACCTCGGTCCCGCCGCGCCGCACCTGTTCGCCGGCGACCTGACTACCGTGGCCGCGTCGCCGGAGGCCGGTGCGCCCGCGCCCCGCCTGGACCTGCGGGACCTCGCGCCGGACGCCGGCGTCGCCCTGCAGCACCAGGACGCGGTGCTGTCGCCCGACGGGCGGACGCTGGTGACGTCCTGGACCCGCGCTGCTGCGCGCGGAGCCGTCCGGCAGCAGCTGGTGGCCGTGGACGTCGCCACGGGCACCCGCCGGGTCCTCGTCGACGACCCGGCGGCCGACGTCTCCTCCCCGGTGGTCTCGCCGGACTCCCGTCGCGTCGCCTACGTCCGCGAGACGATCACCACGCCGACCGAGGCGCCGCGCGTGGAGCTGTGGGTGCTGGACCTGACGACGGCGGGCGCCGAGCCGCAGCGCGTGGCCCCCGACTGGGACCGCTGGCCCCACGAGGTCGTGTGGACCCGGGACGGCGCGGGGCTGCTCGTCCAGGCCGACGACCTCGGCCGCGGGCCGGTGTTCCACGTCGCGCTCGACTCCGGCGCGGTGACGCGGGTGACCGCCGACGACGCCGTGCTCAACGAGCTGCAGGTGAGCCCCGACGGCCGCAGCCTGTACGCGCTCCGCACGTCGTACACGCAGCCGTCGCACCCCGTGCGCGTCGACCTGGCGGCCGCGCTCGCCACCGGCGCCCCGGTCGAGGCCGTCGCCCTGCCCGCGCCGGCGCCGCTGCCCGAGCTGCCCGGCACGCTCACGGAGGTCACCGCGACCGCCGAGGACGGCGCGGAGGTGCGCGCGTGGCTCGTGCTGCCCGACGGCGCGTCGGCCGCGTCGCCCGCGCCCCTGCTGCTGTGGATCCACGGCGGGCCGCTCGGGTCGTGGAACGCCTGGTCGTGGCGGTGGAACCCCTGGATCATGGCGGCCCGCGGCTACGCGGTGCTGCTGCCCGACCCCGCGCTGTCCACCGGCTACGGCCAGGACTTCGTCCAGCGCGGGTGGGGCGCCTGGGGCTCCGCGCCGTTCACGGACCTGATGGCGGTCACCGACGCGACCGTCGCGCGGGCGGACGTCGACGAGACCCGCACCGCGGCGATGGGCGGCTCGTTCGGCGGCTACATGGCCAACTGGGTCGCCGGGCACACCGACCGGTTCCGCGCGATCGTCACGCACGCCAGCCTGTGGGCGCTCGACCAGTTCGGTCCGACGACCGACCACTCCTTCTACTGGGAGCGGGAGATGACGCCGGAGATGGCGCTGGCCAACTCCCCGCACCTGTCGGTCGACAAGATCGTCACCCCGATGCTGGTCGTGCACGGCGACAAGGACTACCGGGTGCCGATCGGCGAGGGGCTGCGGCTCTGGTACGAGCTGCTGTCCCGCTCGGCGCTGGCGGCCGACGAGGACGGGCGGACGCCGCACCGGTTCCTGTTCTTCCCGGACGAGAACCACTGGGTGCTCACGCCGCAGCACGCGAAGGTCTGGTACCAGGTGGTCGACGCGTTCCTCGCGGAGCACGTGCTCGGCCTGTCCGGGGACGAGCTGCCCCCGCTGCCGGAGGTGCTCGGCTGACGCAGCCCGGGGTGTCCGGCCGGGCCGGTCGGACACCCCGGCGTTGCTCAACCCGTGTGTTGAGCAACCGGACGGCTCGTCCCTCGTGACGGTGGCTCGGCGCGCGTGATCGCAGGTCCGACGCCACACTCGTCCCCAGACCCGGGCATCCGCGCCCGGGCCGGTGGAAGGAGTCCGACCATGGGCATCGGAGGCGGTATCGCCCTGATCGTCATCGGCGCGATCCTCGCGTTCGGCGTGAGCGACAACATCGCGAACGTCGACCTCACGGTCATCGGCTACATCTGCATGGGTGCGGGGATCCTCGCGCTGATCCTCGCCCTCGTGCTCACCCGGCAGCGGGCGAACACGTCGCACCGCGAGGTCGTCGAGCGCTACGAGGGCCGCACCCCGCCGCCCCCGCCGGCGGTCTGACCCGCTCCTCGCGCCCCCCGGGGCGGAGCGTTCGGCCGGGCACGCCGCGGCGGGTCGGGCCGGACGCTCCGCCGCGAGGGGGCCGGGGGTGTCGGTGGTCGGCGTGAGGATGGGTCCGCCGGTGCAGGGCCGGCAGGGGGAGGACGCATGGACCAGGACGAGGCGCGCCGGCTGAAGCGGCAGCTCGCGGCGTACGTGGCGGAGCTCGCGCAGCGGGGCGTGGTGGCGGAGGCGTCCGCCGTGGACGCCCCCGGTCCGGCGGCGGTCGCCCTGGGGCTCGCCCCGCGGCTCGACGGCTCGTACGGCGTGGCCGTGCGGTACCGGCTGGGCGTGCCCGGCGTCCGCAGCGTCGCCCGGCGCGTCGCCGAGCAGGTCGGGCCCGTCGCCGACGTGCGGCGGACGGGGCGCATCCGGGCGCTCGCCGCCGGCACGGAGACCGGCATCCCGACCCCGCGGCCGCCCGTCGCGACCGCGCAGGCCGTGGGCGAGACGGGGCGCGTCCGCCCGCTGCGCCCGGGGGTCTCGATCGCGCACGTGGATGTCAGCGCCGGCACCCTCGGCGCGTTCGTCACCGTCGCCGGGGCCGTCCACGCGCTCTCGAACTACCACGTGCTCGCCGGCTCACCGCGCGCCCGGGTGGGGGACCTCGTCCTCCAGCCTGGTCCGGCGGACGGCGGCACCGCGCCCGCGGACCGCGTCGGCACGCTCGCGGCGACCGTGCCGCTCGCCCCCGGCCGCACCGGCACCGTCGACTGCGCGGTCGCGCTGCTGGACGACCCGGCCGTCGACCCCACCTACCCCGTCGGCGCCGTGACGCGGACGGCGGTCGCGGTCGGCGGGGAGAGCGTCGCGAAGATCGGCCGCACCACCGCCGTCACGCAGGGGCGGGTCACCGCCATCGAGCTCGACGACGTCGTCGTCGGCTACGGCGAGGAGCTCGGCGAGCTCCGCTTCGACGACCAGATCGAGGTCGAGTCCACCGGGTCCGGCCCGTTCTCGCGCGGCGGGGACTCCGGCTCGCTCGTCTACCGGGCGGACGGCGTCGCCCTGGGGCTGCTCTTTGCGGGGTCCGAGACCGGGGGCGAGAATGGCACCGGGCTGACGTACGTCAACCCGGTCGACGCCGTGCTCACGGCGCTCGGCGCCCGGCTGGTGGGCTCGCCCGCCGCCTGACGCCCCGCCGCGGCCGGCACGAGGGGCGAGGGCGGTGACGGCGCATGGCGGACATCGACCGCGCCCGCGCCGCCAAGCAGCACCTGCGACGCGACCTGGGCGGCCGGGACGGCGTCCGGGGCATCGGGCTGGCCCGGGGGGACGACGGCTACCGGCTGCAGGTCAGCGTCGCGTCGCGTGCCGACGCCGCCGGGCTGCCCGCCGCGGTCGACGGGGTCGCCGTGCGGGTGCGCGTCGTCGGGGTGGTCGAGGCGCAGGCCTGACCGCGGCGGCGTGCCCGGCGACCCGTCCGCTCGCGCTCCGGACGGAGCGGCATACCGTCCCCGCGCGTCGTGTTGACTGTCCCCGTGACCACCAGCAGCACCCGTCTCCCGAAGGTCCGCGCGTCCGAGCTCGTCGGCCGCGGCTGGCTCAACACCGGCGGCCAGGACGTCGCGCTCGCGGACCTCCGCGGCAAGATCGTCCTGCTCGACTTCTGGACGTTCTGCTGCATCAACTGCCTGCACGTGCTGGACGAGCTCCGCGAGCTCGAGGAGCGGTACCGCGACGTCCTGGTGATCGTCGGGGTGCACTCGCCCAAGTTCGTGCACGAGGCCGACCCGGTGGCCCTCGCCGCGGCCGTCGAGCGGTACGAGGTGCACCACCCCGTCCTGGACGACCCCGAGCTGGTGACCTGGTCCGCCTACACGGCCCGCGCCTGGCCGACGCTCGTCGTCATCGACCCCGAGGGCTACGTCGTCGCGCAGATGGCGGGCGAGGGGCACCAGAGCAACGTCGAGCGGCTCGTCGAGGACCTCGTCGCCGAGCACGACGCGAAGGGCACGCTGCACCGCGGCGCCGGCCCGTACGTCCCGCCGGAGCCGACCGCCGGGACGCTGCGGTTCCCCGCCAAGGCCGTCGCCCTGCCGGGCGGGACGTTCCTGGTCGCCGACGCCGGGCACCACTCGGTGGCGGAGCTCGCCGCCGACGGCGAGACGCTGCTGCGCCGCATCGGGTCGGGCGAGCGCGGGCTGGTGGACGGCGAGCCGGGGGACGCCCGGTTCAGCGAGCCGAACGGGCTGGCGCTGCTGCCGGAGGACGTCGCCGCGGCGGTCGGGTACGACGTGCTGGTCGCCGACACGGTGAACCACGCCCTGCGCGGGGTGCGCCTGTCGGACGGCCGGGTCACGACCGTCGCGGGCACGGGCGCGCAGTACCTGGTCGGGGAGCCGACCGTGCCGTCCCCGCTGCCCGGGCGCACGGACCTGTGGCGCACCGACGGCGCGCCCCGCCCGGCCACGTCGGTGCCGCTGTCGTCCCCGTGGGACGTGGCGTGGTCCCCGCAGACCGGCACGGCGCTCGTCGCGATGGCCGGCAACCACCAGCTCTGGGCGTTCGACCCCGTGGCCGGTGCCGTCGAGCCCGTCGCCGGGACGATGAACGAGGGTCTCGTCGACGGCGACCCCCGCGAGGCCTGGTTCGCCCAGACGTCCGGCGTCGCCCTCGCCCCGGGCGGCCGGCTGTGGCTGGCGGACTCCGAGGTGTCGGCGCTGCGCTGGATCGACCCGGGCGTCGAGGCCCCGGACGCCGGTCGCGTCGGGCCCGCCGACGCGTACGCCGCCGCCACCGTGGGCACGGCCGTCGGGGAGGGGCTGTTCGACTTCGGGCACCGGGACGGGTCCGCCGACCAGGCGCTGCTGCAGCACCCGCTGGGCGTCGCGGTGCTGCCCGACGGCTCCGTGGTGGTGGCCGACACCTACAACGGCGCGGTCCGCCGGTTCGCGCCCGGCGACGCCGGCACCCCGGGGGAGGTCAGCACCCTCGCGACGGGGCTCGCGGAGCCCAGCGGCATCGTCGTGCAGACCGACCCCGAGGCGGGCGGCGTAACGCTGCTGGTCGTCGAGTCGGCGGCGCACCGGCTCACCCGGGTCGCCCTGCCCGCGACGGTGGCCGGCGAGGTCCTCGACGCGGGGGCGCACCGGACGCAGCGCCCCGTCACCGAGATCGCGCCCGGGGAGCTCGCGCTCGACGTCGTGTTCACCCCCGCCGCGGGGCAGAAGTACGACGACCGGTACGGGGCCTCCACGATGCTGCGCGTGTCGGCCACCCCGCCGGAGCTGCTGCTCGACGGCGCGGGCGACGACGTGCCGCTCACCCGGACGCTGCGGATCAACCCGGAGGTCGGCGAGGGCGTGCTCCACGTGACCGCCCGCGCGGCCAGCTGCGACGCCGACCCGGCGATCGAGTTCCCCGCCTGCCACCTGAACTCCCAGGACTGGGGCGTGCCGGTGCGGGTCGCCGCAGGCGCCCCGGCGGCCCTCACGCTCCCGCTGCACGGCTGACGCGGCGCGCCGAGCCGGCCCGAGGTCGTCACACCGGCACGAGGTCGTCCCGCAGGACTGACGACCTCGTGCACGACTGACGACCTCGGCCGCGCGCGCCGACCCCCGCGCCCGCCGACCGGCCGGCGCTCGGGCGGTCGTCAGGACGCGCCGAGCACCGCCAGCGACACCAGCGTGTCCAGCGTCGACTCGACGGTGCCGTCGTCCGTCGCGGGCAGGGTGGACTCGACGGTGGCCGTCCAGGGGCCACGGGTGAGCTCCAGCTGCCGCATGCCGCTCACGTGCAGCGACGACGTCCCGCCGCGCGCGACGACGACCCGCCCCTCGCCCTCGGGCCCGGGCTCGCGCGCGACGGACCACCCGGACCCGCCCATCGCCTCGGTGGTCGCGGCCGCGAGGGCGCACAGCCGGGTGAGCACCGCCGGCCCGGTCGCGGCGAGCGCGGTGACGGCGGCGGACACGGTGCGGCTGAGCACGGCGCCGGGGTCGTCGGCCCGGTACTGGCGGGCGCGCGCCGCCGCGTGGGAGCGCTTGGCGTGGTACTGCGCGGCGTCGGCGCGCCGGAACAGCGACCGGGGCGTCGGAGCGGCGCCCAGGGAGCCGCGCGCGGAGGACGCGATGCCGTAGGACAGGGAGGCGCCGTGCGGCAGCGCGCTGTCGTTGACGGTCGCGTCCATCACCTGCACGACGGTCGTCCGCGGGATCCCCGACGTCACGATGCAGAACTCGTCGCCGCCGATGCGGGCGGCGGTGGACCCGGGCAGCCCGCTGCTCGCGCGGCGGAGCACGCCGGCCACGCTGCGGAGCAGCTCGTCGCCGGCGTCGTGCCCGAGCTCGTCGTTCACCCGCTTCAGGCCGTCGACGTCGCACATGACGATGCAGGTCTCGTCGCCGGACGCGATGGCGGCGTGCGCGGCCTCGTCGGCGACCCGGCGCGTGCTCAGCCCGGTCAGCGCGTCGTCCGAGACGAGGTGCCGCACCTGCTCGGCCAGGTCCAGGCGGGCGACGTGCGCGCCGACCAGCGCGCCGAGCACCTCGCCGCGGGCGGCGTCGTCGGGCGTGAACGCCCCGGCGCGCTCGTCGCGGACGGCGCACAGCAGCCCCCACAGGTCGCCGTTGACCACGACCGGGGCGGCGAGCGCGGGGTGCGGCCGCACGGGGTCGTCGCCCGGCACGGAGAGCCACGTCTCCTGGTGCCGGACGAGGGCGCGCACGGCCTCCCCGTCCTTCAGGGCGTCCTGCGCGGCGGCGACCTCGTCGGCCGGCTCGGCGGCCTGGACCTCCCAGTCGTCCTGCTCGACGCGGGCGATGGCCGCGACCCCGGCGCCCAGGACGTCCCGCGCCGCGACGACGGCGGCCTCGTGGACCTCGGGCAGCGTGGTGCAGCCGCCGAGGCGGTGCGCGAGCAGCGCGAAGTGCCGGGCGTCGTCCCCGTCACCGCGGGGCGCGCTCGTCCGGGCCGGCGGCTGGGCGTCGGTCACGCGCCCATCATCGCCCGTCAGGGCCGCGGCCACACGCGGGCGCACCGGACGGGCGCCGCCGTGCGGGTGAACGGCCCGTCCTGGTGCGGGTGGATCAGGCGGGGACGGCCTCGGGCACGCGTGCGCGGACGCGGTCGCCGGCGCCGACGGCGCGCAGCACGAACAGCACGGTCGACTCGATGGCGCGGTCCCGGGCGGGGCCCTCCTCCGGCAGGGCGCGGCTGCTGAGGCACGCGTTGACCAGCGACACCGTGGTGCCGAGGTCCTGCTCGGGGAACTCGCCGGACTCGATGCCGGCGGCGAGGATCCGCCGGAGCATGGCCTCGACCATGACGACGTGCTCGCGCACCCGCTGCTGCGTGCTGCGGGACAGCACCGACCGCAGGTCCGGGCCGGGCGCCAGGTGGTAGTCGCGCTTGAGGACGCACTGGGCGCGGACGTAGGCGCGCAGCTGGTCGGTGGGGTCGTCGACGCCGGCGAGCTCCGCCTCGAGGGCCGCCACGTACTGCGCCGTCTCGTGCATGATGAAGCCGACGAGCATCGACTCCTTGTCGGCGAAGTGGTTGTACACCGCGGTGCGCCCCACGCCGGCCGCCTGGGCGATGTCCGCCAGCGTGATCGCGTCGAACCCCCGCTCGGCCATGAGCCGGGACAGCGCGCCGAACAGCTTGAGCCGCGTCTGCTCGCGGTGCTCGTGCAGCGAGCCGCCGATGATCTTGGGCATGCTGACATTCTCGCACGGAACGTCAGCACCCGGGGCGGAAGTCGGGGCGAACCGGACGTCAGGCCGCCCGGTGCACCTCGCCGAGCGCGGCGAACAGGGCGCGGTTGTGCCGGAAGGCGGCGCGGGCCTCCTCGACCACGGCCTCCCGCTCGGCGGTCGTGAGCCCCAGGGCGTCGACGCGCTCGCGGTACAGGTCCTTGAACGGCTTGGGCTTGGGGATCTGCGGGAACGCGTAGAACCCGACCCCCGCGTCGGCCACGCCGTAGTGCCGCTGCACCATCCGGCCGATGACCTGCCCGCCCGACAGGTCGCCGAGGTAGCGCGTGTACGAGTGCGCCACGTAGCGCCCGACGGAGGAGCCGCCGGCGCGGATGCGCTCGGCGTACGCGGCCGTCGCGGGCAGGGGAGCGGCCTGCGCGCGCCACCCCGGACCCACGAGGTGCTCCAGGTCGGCGGCGATGGCCGGGGCGCGGCGCAGCTCGTCGAACACGACGCCGGCGCCCTCCGGCGTGCGGCGGACGTCGTCGGCGACCTCCTCGAGCGCGACGTAGACCGTGCGGAGCTGGAGGGCCAGGTCGACGTACGCCGCGACCGTGAGCCGGCCGGTCAGCAGGTCGTCGACGAAGGCGGCGCCCTCGGCCGCCTCGTGCTCCGCGCGCGTCCCCTCGCGCAGCAGGAGCGACAGGGGCGACGGGGGCGTCTCCGCGGCGTCCCCGGTCCCCGCGAGGACGGCGTGCGGCACCGCGACGGGCAGGTCGTGCGTGGCGGTCATCAAGGCTCCCGGGCGGGTCGGCGGGACGTCGATATGACGTCGTGTCAGAACCTACCGGAGGAAGTAAGGATTGCCTACCCTCTGTTGTACTCCGGTGGCGGGGGTCGGCGGAAGGGCTCCCGTGCCGCAGGCCGCGCGGGTTAGCGTGCGGTGGTGACTGCAGACGCCGCCCCCGCACCCGACCAGCCCCCGTCCGCCGCGGACGCGTACACCCCGGCCGAGCCCGACGCCAAGGACTGGACCTGGGTCCTCCGGGAGCGCTGCCCCGAGTGCGGCTTCACCGGGGCGGACGTCGCGGGACCGGACATCGCCGGCACCGTGCACGACCTCGTCCCGCGGTGGCGCGCGGCGCTGAACCGGCTCGACGTGCGGGAGCGGCCCGCCCCGACCGTGTGGTCGACCCTCGAGTACGGCGCCCACGTGCGCGACGTGCACCGGGTGTTCGGCGAGCGGCTGCGGCTGATGCTGGAGCAGGACGACCCGGAGTTCCCGAACTGGGACCAGGACGCCACCGCCGTCGCCGAGCGGTACGACCTGCAGGACCCGGGCCGCGTCGCCGACGAGCTCGCCGACGCCGCCGCCGCGCTGGCCGCCCGGTTCGCCGCGGTCCGTCCCGACCAGTGGGACCGGTCGGGCCGCCGGTCGAACGGCTCGTCGTTCACCGTGACGACGCTCGGGCAGTACTTCCTGCACGACGTGGTGCACCACCTGCACGACGTGCACGCCTGACCCGGCGGCGACCGCGGCTCGCGCCGGGTCGTGGACGGCGAACGCGACGAGGCCCCTCGGACGCTTACTCCGAGGGGCCTCGCTCTGCGGGCGACGCTACGGGCGTGCCGCGAGCCCGCTGCGGAGGCGCGCCGGCGTCTCCGTCGTCCACAGATGTTGTGCACAGGGCTGTGATCTCCGCACGTTCACGCGGGTGAGCCTGTGGACAACATGTGCACGGCGCGGTGGACGAGAATCCGGTCCGTCAGACCCTTGCGGCGCTCCGGAGGGCGGGACTAGAACTGCTCCATCGATCTCGGCGGACGTACTGCCCGCCGCGGGAGGACCCGCTCGACGGGGCTCGCGCGGCGGCGTCACCGGCGGGGTCGAGGCCGGACGGAGAACGACGGACCACCCCGCCAGGGCGACCTGGAGGGCTGCGGATGACGACGCAGCGGTTCGTAGGAGGCCCGAAGGCCGGATCGTCGCCGTCCCGCCCGCGGCGGTGTCCCCCTGGGGTCGCCACCGGGTGCCGGGACGGAGCCGCACCGTCAGCGCGGTCGCCGGTCCCCGACCCGTCGGGGACGAGAGGACGACGGTCAGGGAAGGGCCCCTCGGACGCTTACTCCGAGGGGCCCTTCTTGGTGCGCGGCGACGGTTGCCCACAGGCCTGTCCACTTGTCCACAGGGCGGCGTCGCCCGAATGGCCCTCCCGACCACCCCATAGGGCGATATGTCCGGTTCAGTCCACAGGAGTTGTCCCCAGCTTGTGCACGGGGTCACGGGCCGAGCGTGACAGGAGGGCGCGGCCTGTGGACGCCGTGTGCACGCCCGGTGGACGCCGGCCGGAGACCGCTCAGGGCCTGGGGACGGCCGCGGGGTCGGACGACGCGCCGGGGTCCGCGTCGAGGGGGTGCAGGTCCACCGACACCTCCGGGCGGGCGCCGCCGCCCTCCGTGAAGATGACCCCCCGCAGCGGCGGCACGTCGCCGTAGTCCCGCCCCCAGCCCAGCACGACGTACCGGTCCCCGACGAACTGGTCGTTGGTCGGGTCGACCTCCACCCACCCTGCGCCCGGCACCCACGCCGACACCCAGGCGTGCGACGCGTCGGCGCCGCGGATCTTCGGCCGGCCCGGGGGCGGCAGGGTCTCGACGTAGCCGCTCGTGTAGCGAGCGGGCAGCCCGTGCGCCCGCAGCGCGGCGAGCATGAGGTGCGCGAAGTCCTGGCAGACGCCGGCGCGCGAGTCCAGCAGCTCCGCCTGCGTCGTGGCGATCGTCGTGGACCCGGACCGGTACGTCAGCTCCGTGCGGATGCGGTGCGCGAGGTCCGCGAGCACCTCGGGGTACGCGCGCCCGGGCGTGAACGACGCCGCCGCCCACGCGCGCACCGGGTCCGACGGCAGGACGTGCCGCGACGGCAGCACCGCCTCCCGCCGGTCCACGAGCGGCACGCCGTCCGGGCCCGTCCCGCCGTCCGCCACCAGGCGCGCCACCGCCTCCCACGCGAGCCCCGGGAGCGTGGCCGCCTCGGCGCGCCGGCGGGTCACGGTGAGCGTCGCGGCGGCGGTGACGGTGAGCGTGGTGTGCGGGGTGGTGACGGCGAAGTACGACGAGGTGTTGCCGAACCAGTCCCGGTGCTCGGCGGCGTCGGCGGGGGCGGGGTCGACGGTGACGGCGGCGGTGTGGCGCCGCTGGTCGGGCAGGTCGCGCGGCAGCAGGAGCGCCCGGCCGTAGGAGGTGGTCACGGGACCGGGGTAGCGGTAGGTCGTCGTGTGGACGAGCTCGTACCGGCGGCCGGTCACGCGCCCGTCCCCGGCCGGTCCTGCGGGGAGACGCCGACGCCCCACTCCTCGGCCACGGACCGCGCCGGGGCGGGCTGCGCGAAGTGCACCCGGGCGACCTCGTCGGCGACCGCACGCAGCCGCCACGCGAGCGAGTCCAGGATCTCGGCGAGCCGCTCGCGCCCGGTGGCTGGTGCCGCCGTGGCGGCCGTGGGGACGACCGCGGTCGCGCCCACCGCCACGGGGTCCAGCTCCGCGAGCAGGTCCCGGACGTCGGCGAGCAGCCGGTCCTGCTGCTCCGTCGCGCCCGCGGGGGCCGGCACCCGGGCCAGGTCGTCCCGCAGCCGGTCGAGCTGGTAGGCGAGCGACCGCGGGTTGTCCGCGTCCAGCAGCAGCAGGTCCAGCACGCCCGGGACTGCGGGTCGGGTCTGGTAGCGCCGCCGGTAGGTGATGGCCGACTCGTGCGCGAGGAGCACCGACTCCAGCACGAGCGCCTCGACGTCCGGCGGTCGCGGCGCGGTGACCGTGGCGGCGAGTGCGGCGACGAGGGCCTGCGCGCGCTCGAGCCGGCGGCCGGCGTCGAGCAGGCGCCACCCGACGTCCCGGACCAGCCCCTCGCCCTCGATCCCCGCGACCGCGAGCAGCGCCTCCAGCATGCGGTCGAGGGCCGCGCGCAGGTCGGTCGGCCGGGGGGTGCCGGCGGCAGCGGTGCGCCGCTGGGCGGCCAGCGTGCGGGCCATGCTGGCCAGCGGCAGCCAGAGGTCCGCCGACATCTGGTCCCGGACCACGGCCTGCGCCTCGGCCAGCCGGCGGACCGCGAACGCGACGCTGCCCGGCAGGGCGCGGTCCACGAGCAGGGCGTGCAGGTCCGGGCGGTCGTCGTCGGACGACCCCGGCGCGCGGGCGCCGACCGCGTCGAGCAGCACCGCGAGCGCGCGGCCGCCGGGGCTGGCGGGCGTGCGGTGGAAGTCGTCCCAGCGGTCGGCGACGGCGCGCAGGACGCGGACGGTGCCGTCGGCCCGCTCGGTGTACCGGCCCAGCCAGAACAGGCTCTCCGCCGAGCGCGGCGCGATGCCGCTCCCGGGGGCCCTGCCCGCCCGGGCGGCCGTGCCGGCGCCGTCCGGCGCCTCGTCCGGCGCGTCGCCCGCCGCCTCGTCCGGCGCCGGGTCGGCACCGCCGGACAGCACCCACACGTCCCGCGCCACGGCGCCGTGCGCGTGCGACACGACGGGGTGGTCGCCGTCGGGCGCCAGCCGCGCCAGCCCGCCGGCCATGACGCGGTAGCCGTCGGGTGCCGCGACCGCGAACGTCCGCAGCACCGCGGACCGCGAACGCGCCGCCGCCCGGTCCCGCGGGGCGCCCCCGACGGGCTCCTGCCCGACCCACGCGGCGGGCTCGGCGGCGATGCGGTCGCGCAGGCGCTCGCGGGCGGCGGCGTCGAGCGTCCAGCCCGGCACCGGGTCGGTCCCGCGGGCGACCGGCTCGAGCACGAGGCGGTCCAGGTGCGCGAGCACGTACGCGAGCCCCTCGGGGCGCCCGCACCACGTGGTGGCGGCCTGCGGCAGCAGCAGGTCCCGCCCGAGGACCGTCCGGGCGAGGGCCGGCAGGTGCGCCAGCAGGCCGGCGTTCTCCAGCACCGAGGCGCCCAGCGGGTTCACGACGCTCACCGTGCCCGCCTGCACCGCGCGCACGAGCCCGGGCACCCCGAGGCGGCTCCCGGCGCGCAGGTCCAGCGGGTCGCACCAGTCCGCGTCGACGCGGCGCAGCACCACGTCCACCGGCTCCCGCCCGCCGAGCCCCCGCAGCCAGAGGCGCCCGTCGCGGACCACCAGGTCGCTGCCCTCGACGAGCGGCAGCCCCAGCATCGACGCGAGGTACGCCTGGTCGAACGCCGTCGCGGAGGACGCGCCGGACGTGAGCAGCACGACCCGCGGCTCCCGGTCCCCGGGCGGGGCGGCGTGCGCGAGCCCCTGGCGCAGGGCGTGGAAGAACGGGCCGATCCGGGCGATGGGGGTCTGCCGGTACACGTCGGCCAGCACCTGGGCGACGACGCGGCGGTCCTCCATCGCGTAGCCCGCGCCGGACGGCGCCTGCGTGCGGTCCGACACCGCGACCCACGAGCCGTCGGGTGCGCGGCACAGGTCCGTCGCGGTGAGCACCAGGTCGCGCCCGCCCGGCAGGTGCAGGCCGTCGACCGCCCGCAGGAACCCCGGGTGCCCGAGGACGAGCTCGGGCGGCAGCACGTCGTCCCGGAGCAGCAGCCGCGGGCCGTAGAGGTCGGCCAGCACGGCGTCGAGCAGCTCCGCCCGCTGCACGAGCGCCGCCTCCAGGGGCGCCCAGTCCGCGTCGTCGAGCACGACCGGGAGCGGGTCGAGGCGCCAGGCGCCCGCGGCGGCGTCCCCGTCCCCGTCGTCGTCCGCCGGGGCGCCGTAGGTGACGCCGTGGTCCGCGAGCAGCCGGTCGGCGGCCTCCCGCAGCGCGGGGAGGCGGTCGGGGCCGGCGCCCGGCGGGTCCACGGCGGCCGGGCGCAGGCCGACGCCGCCGGTGGACAGCACGTCCGTCATCCGCCGCCTCCGCGCGTCCGTCGCCTTCCCGGCGCGTCGAGCCCGCGGGATCGCCGCGTGGGCGGCGCGGGGTCCAGTGTGGCAGCCGCGGGTGCGCTCAGCCGAGCAGGCGCAGCCGCCCCACCACCTTGTCCACCCGGTTGCGCGGCCCGACGAGGCTGACCGCGAGGTACTCCTGCCCCCCGGCGGGGCGGGCGGCGACCTCCGCCAGGTACTCGTCGTACACGCGCGTGCGCTGGGCGGCGGCGGGCATGTCGCTCACGTGGACGCCGGGGGCCGCGTGCGCCTTCGCCCGCACCGCCGCCAGCTCGGCGCGGGAGGCGCCCAGCACGGTGCAGCCCGCCCACGGGAGCCCGGGGTGCACGGTGCCGTCCGCGTCGGCGGCGTCGGGGCCGAGCAGGCCGGTGACGCCCGACGCGGTGGCCGCCGTGACGCAGACGACCGCGTTGGCGGCCTGGCCGGGCGCCAGCTCCTCGTCGACGACGACGACCCACTTGAGCCGGGCGGCGCGGGTCGGTTCGCCGGTGCGGATCTCGTCGGGGTCGAACCCCACGGTGGCGGCGGGGACGGCGGAAGTGGCGGGGACGGCGGTCATGGGCGGGCCTCTCGGGTGCGGCCGGACGCCGGTGCGGGCGTCCGTCGTGCGCTGACAGCGAGAGACGCTAGGCAGGTCACCGGACGCCCCGCAACGAGCCCGTACGTCGTACGGATACGCTCGCCGCATGGCCGATCTCGACGCACTGGACACGGCGATCCTGCGGGAGCTGCAGGACGATGCACGGCGCACCAACCGGGACGTGGCGGCCGCCGTGGGGGTCGCGCCGACGACCGCGCTCGACCGCACCCGCGCGCTCCGCGACCGCGGCGTGATCCGGGGCGCGACGCTCGAGGTGGACCTCGCGGAGATCGGCCGGCCCGTGCAGGCCCTCGTCGCCGTCCGCATCCGGCCGCCGTCGCGACGCAACATCGAGGGCTTCCGGTCGTGGGTGGTGGGCCTGCCCGAGACGCTCGGGGTGTTCGTCACGAGCGGGACCGAGGACTTCCTGGTGCACGTGGCCGTCCCGGACAACGAGAGCCTCTACGCGTTCGTGATCGACCGGCTGACCGAACGCCCCGAGATCGCCGACGTCCGCACGTCCGTGGTCTACGAGCACCTGCGCAAGCGGCGGGTCGACCCCGTGGTCAGCGCGGGCCGTGCTCCCCAGGGCGACCCCCCGCCACGCCGGCGGCCCACGGCGCGGTGAGGGTGACGCGGAGCTCCTGGGCGATGCCGTGCGCGGCGTCGACGAGGTGCGGGTAGCGGTCCTGGTCGAGCGTGTCGAACCGCAGCTCGACGGCCTCCGCGGCGCCCGGCGGGAACACGGTCCACACGACCTCGCGCCGGTGGACTCCGTGGCTCCGCAGCGCGACGACCGCCGGTCCCGCCGGGAGGTCGCGCCGGGTGACCGCGTGGTACTCCACCCGCGTCGACGTGCGGTGCGAGCGGCGGACCCGGCGCCGCACCAGGTCCAGGTAGGTGCCCGCGGCCTCGGGTCCCGCGGGCACGTCCGCCAGCAGCTCGCACGCCAGCCCCGCCACGACGTCGCCGCTCGGCTCGGGGACCCACGCGCCCGCCCGGACCGTCCGGCCGCCGTGCCCCGCGACGACCCGGTCGACGGCCTCCAGGGCGGACCGCAGCCGCGCCGCCGCGACCGGTCCGGCGGTGAGCGCGTCCGCCGCCCGGTGCGCGACCCGGAGGCCGTCGCCGGGCCGCCACCCGCACCAGCGTCGAGGCAGGCGCAGGTCGATCCGGGAGATGTGGCGGGGGTTCATGGCTGCCCTTCCGTCGGCGCTGGCGACGGAACCGTAGCGACGGCCGCAGCCCGCTCCGGCCTGCGTAGGGGGACCACTCAGCCGCGTGGGGGCGGGGACGACGAAGGCCAGGTCCGGACGCTGCCGGCCTGGCCCTCGGTGGAGCGGGTGACGGGAATCGAACCCGCGCTATCAGCTTGGGAAGCTGAAGTTCTACCATTGAACTACACCCGCGTGACCCCCGTCGCCGGGGGAACGCGCGTCCAGCATAGCGGGTCCGCCGCCCCGGTCCCGCCGTCCCGCCGAGGTCGCCTCCGGTCCCGCACCGAGGTCGTCACCTCGGCACGAGGCCGCCACGGGGGAGTGGCGACCTCGTGCGCGGGTGACGACCTCGGTGCGGGACGAGCGCGTGCGGGACGAGCGCGTGCGGGACGAGCGCGTCAGACGGTGACCTCGACCCGCACGGTGCTGCCCGCGGGGGCGTAGGGGACCGTCGAGCCCTCGACCGGCGCGCCGTCCACGACCAGCCGGCCGCGCGCGCCCGGGGTCCCGGAGTTGGTCACCGTGATCTCGTACCGGGCACCGCGGGCCACACGGGTCACGGTGAACGACGGTACGTCGGGGCCGATCTGCGGGTCGACGACCAGGCCGTCGTACCCCGGCCGCACGCCGAGGAGGTGCTGCGAGACGGCCACGAAGTTCCACGCCGCGGTGCCGGTGAGCCACGAGTTCTTCGCCTCGCCGTGCCGGACCGCCTCCTTGCCCGCGATCATCTGCGCGTACACGTAGGGCTCGAGCTTGTGGACGTCGGAGATCTCCTCGCGGTACGCGGGGGTGATCCGGCGGTAGTAGTCGAACGCCTTCTCGCCGCGGCCGACGACGGTCTCGCCGATGATCACCCACGGGTTGTTGTGGCAGAAGATGCCGCCGTTCTCCTTGTACCCGGGCGGGTAGGTGGAGACCTCGCCGAGCTCGATCTGGTAGCTCGTGTAGGCGGGGTGCTGCAGGACCATGCCGTGCGGGGTCGCGAGGTGCTCCTCGACCGAGTCCAGCGCGCGGACGGCCGGGCTGGCGGCGTGCTCCGGGGCGGCGGGGTCGGTGGAGTCGACGCCGATGCCCGCCATGACGGCGAAGCCCTGCGGCTCGATCCAGATCTTGCCCTCGGGCTTCGCGTCCGTGCCGATCGGGTTGCCGTAGAAGTCGTACGCGCGCAGGAACCACTCGCCGTCCCAGCCGTGCTCCAGCACCGCGGCGCGCATGGCCTCGACGTCGGCGCGGGCGCTCGCGGCCAGCTCGGTGAGCCCGCGGCGCTCCGCGAGCTCCGCGTACTCCGGGCCGATGTGCACGAACATCGCGGCGATGAACACCGACTCGGCGACGCCGCCCGCCTGGTTCTCGGTCGTCTGGAAGGACTCGCCGGGCTCGGTCGAGAAGCAGTTGAGATTGAGGCAGTCGTTCCAGTCGGCGCGCCCGATCAGTGGCAGCCCGTGCGGGCCGCGGTTCTCGACGGTGAACCGGAACGAGCGGGTCAGGTGCTCGAACAGCGGGACCTCGGAGCCGGGCTCGTTGTCGAACGGCACGGGCTCGTCGAGGATCCCGGTGTCACCGGTCTCCTTGATGTAGGCCGCCACGCCGAGGATCAGCCACAGCGGGTCGTCGTTGAAGCCCGACCCGATGTCGTTGTTCCCGCGCTTCGTCAGCGGCTGGTACTGGTGGTAGGCGGAGCCGTCGGGGAACTGCGTCGACGCGATGTCGATGATGCGCTGCCGCGCGCGCTCCGGGACCAGGTGCACGAAGCCCAGCAGGTCCTGGTTCGAGTCGCGGAAGCCCATGCCGCGGCCGATGCCGGTCTCGAAGTACGACGCCGAGCGCGACATGTTGAACGTGACCATGCACTGGTACTGGTTCCAGATGTTGACCATCCGGTCCAGCTTCTCGTCGGTGGAGCGCACCGAGTAGGTGGACAGCAGGTCCGTCCAGGACGCGCGGAGCGCCTCGAACGCCGCCAGCGTCTGCTCGGTGGTCGCGAACCGGGCGAGCAGCGCGTGCGCCCGCTCCTTGTTCACGACCTGCAGCGCCTTGACGCCCGCGGCCTCGTCGGCCGGCGCCCACTTCTCCTCGTGCGGGTTCTCGACGTAGCCGAGCACGTAGGTGAGGGAGCGGCTCTCGCCGGGCGCGAGCGTGACGTCGACCTGGTGGGACCCGATCGGGTACCAGCCGGAGGCCACCGAGCCGGCCGACCTGCCGGCGCGGGGGACGGCCGCCTCGCCGAGCCCGTTCCAGGCGCCCACGAACGTGTCGCGGTCCGTGTCGAACCCGTCGGCCCGGGTGTTCACGCCGTACACGGCGTAGTGGTCGCGGCGCTCGCGGTACTCGGTCTTGTGGTAGATCGCGGATCCGCTCGGGCCGTCCAGCTCGACCTCGACCTCGGCCAGCGACAGGTTGCGCTGGTAGTTCGTCTGGTCGTCCTGGGCGTTCCACAGGCAGAACTCGACGAACGAGAAGAGGCTGACGGACTTCTCGGCGTCGGAGGTGTTGGTGAGCGTCACGTGCTGCACCTCGGCGGTCTCGCCCAGCGGCACGAAGAAGAGCGTCTCGACGCGCAGGCCGCCGCGCTCACCGGTGATCCGGGAGTAGCCGAGGCCGTGCCGCGTCTCGAAGTGGTCGAGGTCGGCCTTCACGGGCAGCCAGCCGGGGGTCCAGACGTCGCCGCCGTCGTTGACGTAGAAGTAGCGGCCGCCCTCGTCGGTGGGGATGTTGTTGTACCGGTAGCGCGTGAGCCGGCGCATCTTCGCGTCGCGGTAGAACGAGTAGCCGCCGCCCGTGTGCGAGAGCAGGGAGAAGAACTCCTCCGAGCCGAGGTAGTTGATCCACGGGTAGGGCGTGTGCGGCGTCGTGATGACGTACTCGCGTGCCTCGTCGTCGAAGTGGCCGTACCGCATCGTTGCGCCTCTCGGTGTCGGGTGCTCTGCCGCGCGGGAGCGCTCCCACACCCGCGACGCCGGTCAGCATAGCGCCCGTCGGAGGGCGCTCCGCCAGGACTCTCGGGGCCTCCGGCGCAGGGCGGAACGGCAGGCCGGTCGGAGCAGAGGTCCCACTCAGCCGCGTCCGGCGGCGCCTAGCGTCCCGGCATGCCCCCACCCGCGGCTGCCGACCGTGACGGTCCACGTGTACGTCGACGAGTCGAAGGCCGCCGACTACCTGCTGGCGGCGACGATGGTGGAGCCCGGACGCGTCCCGGCGTCGCGGTCCGCGGTCCGCGCGCTCGTGCCCCCGAGGCAGAACCGCCTGCACATGCGCCACGAACCGGATCGCCGCCGGCGGGCGATCCTGTCCGCGCTCGGGCGGCTCGACGTCACCACGACGCTCTACCGCGCGCCCGCCTCAGGGGGTCGACCCAGATCGAGCGCCGACGGGCATGCCTCGCCCGGCTCGTCGCCGACATCGCAGGGCGGAGCGACAGGCTCGTGATCGAGTCCGACGAGACCCAGGACGCCCGCGACCGCCGCGACCTGATCGAGCTCACCCGCGCCGCGGGGTGCCGTGACACGCTCCGGTACGAGCACCTGCGTGCGGGTCAGGAGCCGTTGCTGTCCGTGCCGGACGTCGTCGGCTGGTCGTGGGCGCGTGGCGGGGAGTGGCGGCGGCGTGCGTCCGGCATCATCAGCGCGGTCGTCGACGTCTAGGCGTGCGTAGGGCCCGAGCGCCATGTCCTCCGGACATGGTCCCGGGCCCTCGACTTCCACAGGGATCAGCTCCCTGGGCGATGTCACGACGCTACCGGAGTCGCGCTCCCTCCGGGAAGGCCCTCCGGCCCGCACCGGGTCGGTACCGTGGTCCCGTGCTGCTCTCCGACCGCGACATCACCGCCGAGCTCGACTCCGGACGGGTGGTCCTCGACCCCTACGACCCCGCGATGCTGCAGCCGTCGAGCATCGACGTGCGCCTGGACCGGTTCTTCCGGCTGTTCGACAACCACAAGTACCCGGTCATCGACCCCTCGCAGGACCAGCCCGACCTCACCCGCCTGGTCGAGGTCGACCCCGACGAGCCGTTCGTGCTGCACCCCGGGGAGTTCGTGCTCGGGGCGACGTACGAGCAGGTCACCCTGCCCGACGACATCGCGGCCCGCCTGGAGGGGAAGTCGTCCCTCGGCCGGCTGGGGCTGCTCACCCACTCGACGGCGGGGTTCATCGACCCGGGCTTCACGGGGCACGTGACGCTCGAGCTGTCGAACGTGGCGACGCTGCCCATCACGCTCTGGCCGGGGATGAAGATCGGGCAGATGTGCTTCTTCCGGCTGTCGTCGCCGGCGCTGCAGCCGTACGGCTCCGGGGCGACCGGCTCGCGCTACCAGGGTCAGCGCGGCCCGACCGCCTCGCGCTCCTGGCAGAACTTCCACCGCACGCAGGTCTGACGGTCGCGGACGTGACCAGCCTGCTCCCCCCGCTGCCCGAGGTCGCGGCCGGTGCGCGTACCGCCGTGACGCCGCCGCCCGGCCGGCACCTCCTGGTCCTGCCCGAGGGCGTCGCTCCGGACGAGGTCGAGGTGCTCGCCACCAGCCGGTTCCCGTCCGCGCGGTGGGAACGGCCCCCGCGGGTGCCGTCCGGCCGACGTGCCTCCGGCGCCGCCCGGGGCGCCGTGCCGCTCGCGACGCCGGGGGTGCTGCGGCTGGGCAGGCTCTCGACGCTCACCGGCCCGTACGCGCTGGAACCGGCGCAGGTCGCGCGCTGGGGGCTGCCGACCGGCAGCCGGACCGCCTGGGTGGTGGACTGCCCGCGCGAGCGCGCGGAGGGCCCGGCGTTCGGCGGTGACCGCGACGGCCTGCGCCGCGCGTTCGGCACCGCGGGGCCGGTCCGTGAGGAGCAGCGGGTGGTCCAGTGGCTCGTCGCCGCCGCCCGCCGCCTGGGCGGCGCCCTCCGGGTCGAGTCCGGCGTGGTCCTGGAGCCCGAGATGGACGCGGCGCTCGACCTCGCCGTGCTCACCGACCGTTGGGTGGAGCCGAGGGTCGTCCTCACCGCGGTGCGCCGCGTCGCGCCCCGGGCCCGGCTCGACGGACCCGGCGTCGCGACGGACGTGGACGTCCCCGTGCGCGCCACGCCCGAGGAGGCGGGTGCGGCCCTCGTCGCCCGGGACCGGGCCGGTGCGGGCGTCGCGGACCCCGAGGAGCGGCGCCGGCTGCACGCGGAGGCCGACGCCTACGACGCGCACATGCGCGCGAACCCGCCGCCGTCCGAGGCGTTCGGCGTCCAGATCGACCTCGGGGTCGACGGGATCGTCGTCGTCGAGGTCGCCGCGGAGCTGGACGTCCCGGTCGTGCTGTCCGCGCTGGACTGGGCCCAGGGCGAGGTCGTCGCGTACCGCGTGCGGTGGGAGCCCCCGGACGTCGAGCAGCTGGAGTCCGAGCGGCCGTCGCTGCCGCACCGCGTCGCCCGCGGCCGCGCCGCCCGGGTGGTCCGCGGGGTCGCCCGGGAGGTGCACGCCGACGTCGGCGGGGAGATCGCCGACATGGCCGGGTTCCTGGTCGACCCGGTCGACCTCTGACGCTCTCCGCCCGCGGTTGCGGCCCGCTGGGCCCCGTCCGACGATGGCGGCGCACGCCCGCCGAGCACGACTGCGGCGGGCGTGGCGCGTTCGCACCCGTCCGAGCACGGAGGACCTCGCATGGCCGACCAGTTCACCTTCCAGGACCCGATCACCCAGTACCGGATGCCGGAGCCGCCCGCGCAGAGCCAGGACGGACCGGGGCTCGACGCGGACCTCCGCCCGCAGGCCGACCACGGCGAGGACACCTACCGGGGGACCGGCCGGCTGACGGGCCGCAAGGCGCTGGTCACGGGCGGTGACTCGGGCATCGGGCGCGCGGTGGCGATCGCGTTCGCGCGGGAGGGCGCGGACATCGTGCTCAGCTACCTGCCCGAGGAGCAGGAGGACGCGGACCACGTCGCCGAGGTCGTGCGTGCGGCCGGCCGGACGATCGTCCTGGCCCCGGGTGACATCGCGGACGAGTCGTACGCCCGCTCGCTGGTGCGGACCGCCGTCGACGAGCTGGGCGGGCTGGACGTCGTCGCGAACATCGCGGGGCGGCAGCAGTACGTCGAGGACCTCGCGGACCTGACGTCGGAGTCGTTCGACCTCACGTTCCGGACCAACGTGCACGCGATGTTCTGGATCATCCAGGAGGCGCTGCCGCACCTGCCTCAGGGCGCGAGCATCATCAACACGTCGTCGATCCAGGCGTACAACCCGTCGCCGATCCTCGTGGACTACGCGACCACGAAGGCCGCGATCAACACGATGTCGAAGGCGCTCGCGCAGCAGCTCGCCCCGAAGGGCATCCGCGTCAACGTGGTCGCCCCGGGCCCGATCTGGACCCCGCTGCAGACCGCGGGCGGCCAGCCGCCGGAGAAGCTGCCGGACTTCGGGAAGCAGACGCCGTTCGAGCGTGCCGGGCAGCCCGCCGAGCTGGCGCCCGCGTACGTGTTCCTCGCGTCGCCGGAGTCGAGCTACGTCAGCGGCGAGACGCTGAACGTCAACGGGGGGACGCCGACCCCGTGACGGCGGACCGGGCGCGCGCGTGACCGAGCAGCCGGGGCTGCAGAACCTCGACGGCGACGCGGGGCACGCGACCGAGGGCTCCGGGCACGCCGCCGCGGAGGACCTGCGCGACCCGACCCCCCGCACCGACGGGTACGCGGACCTGCGCGCGTACGCGGCGCTGGGGGACGGGCGCACCCTGGCCCTGGTCGCCGACGACGGCCGGGTCGACTGGTTCCCCCTGCCCGACCTCGACACGCCGCCGGTGTTCGCCGCGCTGCTCGACGCGGACGGGGGCGGGCGGGTCGAGCTCGCCCCCACGGTCCCGTTCCGGCTGCGGCGCCAGTACGTGGTCGGCACGAACGTGCTCGTCACCACGTACGTGACGGACGGCGGCTCGGTGCGGGTGACCGACGCGATGAACACGGGCGTGGCGGGGCGGCTGCCGTGGACGGAGCTCGCCCGCCGCGTGGACGGCCTGTCCGGGTCCGTCCCGATGGCGTGGCGCGTCGCGCCCGGGACGGTGCTCGGGACCGCCTCCCCCTGGGTGCAGACGACGCTGCACGGGCCGGTGCTCCGGGCCGACGGCCTGACCCTGTCCGTGCGGACGCTCGGCGAGATGACCACGACGTCCGACGACCGCGCGTGCACCGGCGTCTTCGAGGCGACGGCCGGCTCCCGGCACCTCGTCGCCGTCGTGGGTACCGAGCGTGAGCCGGTGCTGCTGCCCGACCCCGCGGACGTGGACCGCGGCGTCGACCGCACGATCGAGAACTGGCGGGCCTGGACGCGGGAGTTCCACTACGACGGGCCGTGGGGCAAGGCCGTGCAGCGCAGCGCCCTCGCGCTGAAGCTCCTGCTGTACTCCCCGACCGGGGCGATCGCCGCCGCGGGGACGACGTCGCTGCCGGAGAGCCGCGCGGGCGGGAAGAACTGGGACTACCGGTACGCGTGGGTCCGGGACGCCGCGTACACGCTCGACGCCTGGATCGGCTTCGGGCTCCGGGAGGAGGTGCACGCCTCGATCTCGTGGGTGCTCCGGACCGTGCGGGAGCACGGGCTGCAGGTGTTCTTCACGCTCGGCGGCGGGCTGCCGCCCGAGCGGGAGCGGACCGACGTGCCGGGCTGGCGGGGGATCGGCCCGGTGGTGACCGGCAACCGCGCGGACGGGCAGCGGCAGCTCGGGGTGTACGGGGACGTGCTGGCCGTCGTGCGGGGCTACGTCGACGCCGGGAACCTGCTGGACGCCGACACGGCGCGGCTGCTCGCGGCCGTGGCGGACGAGGCGTGCGACGCGTGGCAGCGCCCGGACGCGGGCATGTGGGAGCTCCCGGACGACCAGCACCACACCACCTCGAAGCTGGGGTGCTGGCAGGCGCTGCAGTGCGCCGTGCACCTGGCGGAGGCCGGGCAGATCCCCGGCGACGCCGACCGCTGGCGCGCGGAGGCGGAGCGGATCCGCGCCTGGGTCGAGCAGAACTGCTGGTCGCCGGAGCGCGGCGCGTACGTCATGCACCCCGGCAGCGACGCCCTGGACGCCTCGATCCTGCTGCACGCGCGCAGCGGGTTCGATACCGGGGAGCGGATGAGCGAGTGCTTCGCGAAATTAAGTGTCCATGCTTCGCGCAATTCCTGCGCCCTTGACCTGCGGAAACGTTGGTTAGGCGTGTTGGTGAGGTATGGCACGGTCGCGCGGTGGTGGGCCTGGACGGCTGGGGCACGCGGGCGTTGTGATCCGGTGCTTGGGCCGAGATGCGGCGAGGGACCCGGCGGAGTCGGCGAGCTCACCGCGGCGTGTGTGGCCGGTGTGGTCGCGCGGGGTGGTGGTTGTATGGGGTGGGTGGGAGCTCGAGCGGGTCGGAGCCGTGAAAGTTGCGCCGCTCGGTTGGTTTGGTCGAAGCGCGGTGACGCACGGTTCTGTGACGGCCGGTGCGGACATCCGACCGTTTGGCATGACCCCTGCACTCGCGGCACCGGAGGGCAAGGCGGACTACCGGCCCAACCTCGTGTACCTCCCGATTGTCCTCGCGGGCGGCGCGATCATCACCCTGGTCCTCCACCCCGCCTGAGGCGACGACGGCACGCACAATCCCGAAGCAGAATTCGGAGCACGCTGATGCCGGCCACCTACCTGACGCAGGAACTGCGGAACCGTTCGACGCTCACCACGAGTGCCGCGAAAATGACATTGCTGCGCGAGTCCAAGTCCGCCGCCGGCTCGTTCGATGTGTTTCTCTCGCACGGCGTCAACGACGCCGACGTCATCTACGGGCTTCGAACCTGCCACGGGACCGCTTCGACAACATCCGTCTGCACGTACCAGGGGATAAAGGTGACCGCCGACCACGAACCCCCGGTCGCCAACGCGAGCACCTTGAACCCCCGACTCGCCTCCCGCAGCTGGAGTGCACGCTCGACGTCCTTCGTGGCTGACTCTCGCAAGCGCTAGCGGACTGCTCGCGGCAGCTCGCGCCCGGCGAGCTCGAGCGATCGCGACGCGCGCCGCATGAGGCGGTCGTCCACTCCTCCTCGGGCCAGCGCGATGCTGACCACTCCGGTGAAGACAGCCGCTAACACGGGGCCTATCCAGCTCGACACGTCGTTCGCATCGGTCGCCGAGGCCATGGGCTGAGGATGCTGCCCCCGTCGATGTCGGTACCCCGCCGCACACTGCGGGCGTGAGCCTTCCTCAGGCGGCTCCCGGAGGTATGGCCCGGGTTCGCTCTACGGTTCCCCTGCTACACCAGCATCCGGTGCCGCGAGGTATCCATCACGAGGGTTTGCTGCAATCGACCATGCCAAGCACTCAGCGGTCGTTCCCGCCCGCCGATTGATGCGATGTGGAGAACAACGAGAGCTCAATCCCTCGGTCCGTACCTGCGGGGTGGTACCCCGATCCGGACGGCGCATTGCGATGGTGGGACGGCGGCGGCTGGACGGAACGGGTGGCGCCGACGCCAGGTGCCGAAGCGGCCGCCGCGGTCGTCTCCGCCATAGAGCCGCACACGCGGAGAGGTACTGCTGCCGAGACACCCGAAACCGAACTCGTCCGTGCCGGCGGATCTGGAAAAGCGGCGCCTGACTCTCGGGCGCGTCAGGCACGACGCTCACGTGTAATTGCCGGCGTCATCGCAGGTGGCGCACTCCTAGGAGTCGGTGCCACCGTCTCGATCACCCAGCTGAGACCAGACCCTTTCGTCGTCGCCGTACGGGAGGAATTTCCCGAATTGGTCGACGTCAGCGACGATCAACTGAGCGCCCTGGGCGACGAGCTCTGCGCTGCCTACGCATCCGCCGGCGACACGCTGGACGTCGATGATGTCACCGAGATGACACTGATCGCGGAAAGGGAACTGTTCGGCAATTCCCTCCGCTCGACCGAGCGGTGACCGTCACCTCAATCGTTGCTCTTGCCAAGACCGACAAGTGCGCGTAAGGCGCATCGCGAGTTCGCCTGATCGGCGGGCGTGAACCTCGGCGCCACCACGCTCTCCCACGCTGTCGCCGGCTGGCCGGGCATCGCCCGATCGCTCGCCTCGGGTTGGGTGCTCGTCGACGCCCGTGCGCTCGGATCCACCGGAGACCGCAAGGCCAGCACACTGCGCGCCCGCGAGTCACCTTCGCGTCGAAAGCTCGACCCGCCTCCGTCGTGTCCGGGCGATCCTCACTTGACGCGACCTCACACCTCGCGAAGGTGCTCGTCGACAGCATCACCAGTCACGGCGGTCTCCCCAGCAACACGGCGTGAATGGGTGTAGGAGTGTGGCCGAGCCGCGATCCGCCCAGAGCGCGGCCGGTCACCGTCCAGTCTTGGTTGTCACCCGACAGCGGCCCGCCGGGTGTCGCGGGCCGTGGCGCCGGAAGCGTGAAAGCAGGGATCGGCTCTCGAGTCACGATTCTGCATCGACCAGTGCGGAGCCCTCGCGAGCTCAGCAACAACCGCCGATATACGCGGGAGGATCCTTCGGAAAGGAAGTCACTGGTGACCCAGCAGTTCCCAGGCCAGCCGCCCCAGCCAGGGCCGCAGCAGCATCAACCTGCGTCCGCTCACCCTCAGGGGGCGCCGCCGCCCTACCCGGTGTACGGCACTGCGCCCGCTTCGAGTTCCATGGGAGCGCCGGCCGACCCGGCCGGCAAGAAGCCGCCGCGGCCCTGGTTCAAGAAGAAGCGGTTCATCATCCCGGGTGCGGTGGTGCTTCTGCTGGTGGTCGCGGGGATCGCTGGCGGAGGTGCAGAGGAGCCGGCAACTCCGGTCGCAGCGACCACGGAGAAGGCAGACGCGAAGACCGCGGAGCAGGTTGCCGCCGAGGAGAAGGCCGACCGCGAAGCAGAGGAAGCTGCAGCCGCTGAGGAAGCGCGCAAGGCCGAGGAAGAGCGCGTCGCCGAGGAACAGCGCAAGGCAGAGGAGGCCGCGGCCGAAGCTGCTGCGGCTCAGGCTGCGGCCGCTGAGGCGGCGAGGATTGGCAGCGTGTCCCAGCAGAACGCGTACGGGTCCGCGGTGTCGTACCTCAGCTTCTCGGCGTTCTCGCGCGCTGGCCTGATCGGCCAGCTGACCAGCGAGTACGGCGAAGGGTTTCCGCCCGAGGACGCGGAGTTCGCGGTCGCGCGGCTGGAAGCCGAGGGTGGAGTGGACTGGAACGCTGAAGCGGCCGAATCGGCGCAGTCCTACCTCGAGTTCAGCTCGTTCTCTCGGCAGGGCCTTCTTGAGCAGTTGACGAGCGAGTATGGCGAGCAGTTCACGCCTGAGCAGGCGGAGTACGGGGTTAGCACCACCGGGCTCTAGCTCGTGACGCGCGAGAGGCGGTGGTCCCGGACGGGGCCACCGCCTCGCGCGTCGGCGTGATGAGACGTCAGATCGCGTACGCCGCCAGGAAGCCGGCGTTGATGGCTTCGCCGACCTTGGCCGGCTTGACGCAGTCGCCGACCGCGACCACGTTCGCGCGCCCTGCGAGCGCCTCAGGGAGCGTGGTGTTCGGGCGGACACCGAATGCCGACAGCACGGTGTCCGCGTCCACGTGCACCTGCTGGCCGTCGGGGCCGGTGGCGGACAGGCCCTTCTCGTCGATCGCGGTGACGGTGTGACCGGTCAGGATGCGCACGCCGGCCTGCGCGAGCTGCCGGAGCAGCGTGATCCGGTTGATGATGATCATGTCCTGCGCGATCTCGGGCGCCATCTCGACGATGGTCACCTCGTGGCCCGCCTGCGCGAGCTCCAGCGCGGAGTCTGCGCCGGACAGGCCGCCGCCGGCGACGACGACCCGCTGCCCGACCGGGGCGCCGA
Source organism: Cellulomonas endometrii (assembly GCF_949769265.1). Classification (NCBI taxonomy): domain Bacteria; kingdom Bacillati; phylum Actinomycetota; class Actinomycetes; order Micrococcales; family Cellulomonadaceae; genus Cellulomonas; species Cellulomonas endometrii. Next base: position 57,981 of record NZ_CATKPC010000002.1, read on the forward strand.
GGTGGAAGTCGAGGACCTCGACGACGTCGGGTGCGTCGATGCCCGGGATCGACTGCGGCACGATCGGTAGCGATCCGGTCGCCACGATGATCTGGTCCGCGCCGTCGAGCTCGGGGGAGGCGGCGGTGATCTCGGTACCGAGGTGCACCGTGACGGGCAGGCCGACGAACTGCCGCTCCCACCAGCCCACCATGCCGCGGAGCTCCTTCTTGAACTCCGGCGTCGCGGCGGGCCACAGCACACCGCCGAGGTTGCTGCCCTTCTCGTACAGGTCGACGCGGTGGCCGCGCAGGGCCGCGACCCGGGCCGCCTCGAGGCCGCCGGGGCCGCCGCCGACGACGACGACGTGCTTCGGCCGCGGCGCGATGGTCAGAACGCGTTCGCGCTCGAAGCCGACCTGCGGGTTGACGGCGCAGCCCAGGGCCTCGGCGAAGAACGCATGGCCGACGCACATGGCGTTGCACCGGATGCAGGGGCGCACGTCGCTGCGGCGGCCCTCGCGGAGCTTGTTCGCCCACTCGGGGTCGGCGATCAGGCCCCGGCCGATGCCGGCGAAGTCCGCTTCGCCCGCGGCGATGACGGCCTCGGCGTTCTCCGGGGTCAGGTTGCCCACCGCCATCACGGGGATGGACAGCACCTCCTTCATCGCCTTCGCGGCCGGGGCCATGCACGCGTCGCCGAGGTAGTACGGCGGGAACACGTAGTCCATCGCCTCGTACGAGCCGTCGTCGGCGATCAGCAGGTCCAGTCCCGCTGCCTCGAGCACCAGGGCGATCTTCTTCGACTCCTCGACCGTGCGGCCGCCCGGGAACCGGTGGTCGACGGACAGCCGGAAGGACACCGGGAGTCCGGGTGCGGCGGCCTTCACGGCCTGGATGATCTCGACGGCGAACCGGCAGCGGTTCTCAGTGGAACCGCCGTACTCGTCGGTGCGACGGTTCCACACCGGGCTCATGAACTGGTCGACCAGGTAGCCGGTGTGGCCGTGGATGTCGAGAGCGTCCATCCCGGCTCGCACGGCGCGGGCGGCGGCCTCGGCGTGCCGACGCACGATGACCTGGATCTCCTCGACCTCGAGCGGCCGGCACAGCACCTCGGGGTGCGCGTAGTGCGGGTTGTCGGACGCCGAGATGGGCAGCCGATCCGGGTCCACATTGTTGATGTTGCGGCCCAGGCCCGCCGTCAGCTGGAGCGAGATCTTCCCGCCGACGGCGTGGATCGACTCCGCCAGCGCGGTGAGGCCCGGCAGCGCGGCGTCGGTGTCGACGCGGCACAGGCCGGGGTTGATCACCTCGTAGTCCTGCGACACCGCGGAGATGCCGGTCATCACCAGGCCGGTGCCACCCCGGGCGCGCTCGGTGTAGTACGCGATCTCCCGCTCGGTGATCAGACCTTCATGCGTGCCCATCTCGGTGCCCATCGGGGCGAGGGCGACGCGGTTGGCCAGTTCGAGCGGGCCGATGCGGCCAGGTTGCAGGACGTGCGCGAAGGTGACGGTCATGGCGAGTTCCTCCGAAGGCGGGTGCGGCGCGGCTGGGGGAGCGCCGGCTCCCTGACAGGTCAGGGTGCTCCTCGATCGTCCAATACCGACCACGCGGTCGGTGGGGCCCTTCGTCCTGACCGCGGCACTTCTGCGCACGCCCCCAGGGTGGCGAGAGCACTCCGCTCGCTGGGTGACCACCACGGTGCCGTGCCCCGCCGCAGGGGTAGTCCGCCTTGACGACGACGGAGCGCGTCAGCGGCACGAGTTCGGCCAAGCTGCGCTTCAGCGCTCCGAGGTTCATCACGTTGGCCGATGAGCACATCGGGAAGGCGCTGCCACTTGATATCAGCGTCCGCAACAAGATGCTGCCGACACTGATATCTGACTTCGCCGTTCCGCTGTCGGGGCATTCAGTGTCGCGGCGTGGCGTCCGGCAGCGGTGTGCACCGCTCGACGACGACCGCGACTACCGGGCCGAGATCGACTGTCGCAGGGGTCGAGGGCGCGGTGACTGGGAACACAGACGCAGCGATGCTCATGGAGGCGTCGAGGACCATCACCGCGGTTAGGAGCGCTTTGACGACACGACGGCTGCGAGGCTGGCGGGTCGGGCAGGTGTCGGATCGCTTGTCTGTTGGTCGGTGTGCGGCAGGGCCGGGGTTGCGGTTCATGAGCAGGGACCGTCGGCACAGCCGCTTGCGGCGCAGTCGCCGCACACTGACGCGGTTCATGTGGTTGCGCGGGACCGCGATGTCTGCCGCCGTGACCCCCCGGAGGTCACACCCGAAGAGGCACCTTCGAGGCGCGCACACGCGGCGCGTCGATCCCGGCTTGCTTGCACAGAGCGGTGACGGTGTCCCTGCCGTACTCGAAGTACGGCGTTGGACCCACGGTGACGCCACGCGCCGGCAGCGTGCGATCGGGGTGGCGACCCGTGGTCCGGTCCTTGATCAGCGCGGTAGTGCCGTCCGAGGCCGCAAGACGCAAGTAACGCACGATGCCGTGCTCGGTTGGACGAAACCGGGTGTGGAGGCTCAGCAGCGGCGCAGTCGCGACGGCCCGAACCTCTCGCTCACTGCGGAAACCCTTGGGTTTAATGAGGGCCGCGGCCGTGCCCATGGCGGTTCGGAGCCGGTCGTCTGCTTCGTACGACTCGTCCTCGATGAAGTGATCTGCGGCGCCGTGTGACTGCATCTGAACGATCCGCTCGTCGGTGGCCTCGTCATCGGCCCGGGCCCAGGTCAGCAACGACTGGAGCATCTCCTCCTTCTCGCTCTTGGTGTAGGCAACGCGGCACCATGGAGCGACGGTCGCCACCCCACCAATGTTGAAGAACGTGAGCACCGGATCGTCAGAGGACGGGGATGAGTCGCCCGAGATGACGCCGAGCGGAACACTCGGGTCGAGCTCGATCGAGTAGCCTGCACGCCCGCCGCCGTACAGGCGCCACTGTGCGGCGTCGTCCCGGTCGAGACTCGCGGACAGGACGAAGACCTCCGAGGGTTTGCTCGGAGCCCAGAAGCCATCGTCGTCCTCGAGCATCGACAAGATCCGCTCGGTCATCTTCCCGCCGGTTCGGCGCATCCACTTGCGGAGGTATCGGAGCCCTTCTTGGAACTCAGAAAGGTCGTTCAGCCCGGTCGCCTCCGTCGCCCAGAGCTCACGGTTCGTCATGATCCCGATGAGCCCCGCAGCGTCTGTGTAGTGATAGACCGGGACCCCGAACGGTGCCGGTGGCGGGGTCCATGCGCTGGTGGTTCGGGTCATGCGTAGACCCTAGAGCTCCCGCGACTAGCTGTGACCTGGACCGGGACGCAGTCGCCGACTGCGTTCATGCAGCTCGTGGTCGGTGCCGAGGGGGTCGTGAGCGCCGTGGTCAAGCTGCCGATCTGTCGGCATATTGGTCGCGCGGGTTGCCGGACAGGCATGATCGACTAAGCGCAGCCCGGCACATCAGGAGGGCTCGTTCGTCCACGCACTGCTGGAATCTACCTCGGGCGGTTCCTTGACAGGGAAGAAAGCGCGCGGAGACACGTGGAGTGCGTCCGCAAGTTGCCAGATTGCTTGCAATGAGAGGTTCCGGCGCCCGTTCTCGACGCTCCCGATGTACGTGCGGTCCAGGCCGGCCGCGTGCGCAAGTTGTTCCTGTGTGTACCCAGCGTTGACCCTGATCAAACGCAGGCTCGCGCCGAACGCCACACGCTGCGCGTAGGGGCGGTCGAGATCGGGCACCCGATCGACGCTACGAGCGCGTGGTGCCTGAGTCGACGGACTGTGGGTCGGCCACGTCACACTACCCACTGTATAGACGAGAACGCGGGCTTTGCCTGGTGATCTAGGGACAGCGGGCGCACACCCAGATCACGGTGGAGGCGCACTCATGCAGACTTTGCGTCACCTCGGCCATCGCGACGGGCGCGCCTTGAGACGACGGTAGTAACCCGCCAGCGATCGTGGCACGCGCGCACGGCGCCGAAGGTGAGACGCCAGCCGTGAAGGGCAGGCCCACCCAGGTCAGCCCCCGCTCGGGCACGGGTTCGGTTTGAGGAACCGGACGCATCTGAGTCCTGGGCCCTCTGGCCTACGAGCAGCACGGATGCCATAGCCTGCGTCGTGTTTTCACCCACGCTGGGTTGTGCCGACACGGCGACCGACGTGCCCCGGGCATATCGTGAAAGCGTGAACGGCACAGCGTCAGCGGCTGAGACCGTTGTCCCCGCGGATCCGGCCTCGGTGGCGGAGGCCCGGCGCTGGGTTGCGAACTGTGCTCGTAGCGGGGGAGCCACCGACGACGCGGTGAGCTCGTCTTTGCTCGTCACCAGCGAAGTCGTGACCAACGCCATCGTGCACGCGTCCGCGACAACTTCGGTCATTATCCGAGCGCGGTTGGACGGCACGGACCTGACGGTCACCGTCCTCGATGAGGACACCCGCCCGCCCGTGCCTCGGCAAGGGCGGGCGGGACTTCCCGGCGGACAGGGCATGCACATCGTCGAGGCGTTGAGCTCGAGGTGGGGATGGCACCGGCAACCCAAAGGGAAAGCGGTCTGGTTCACCATCAGCTGGTGACACGTGCTCGCCACGACGCTAGACCGCGGCACCGGACCCCTTCGTGCCCGTCTCTCGTCGCTCGACGGGCGTCGGCTGATCGGCAGTGCGCGGGTGCCGGCTCTAGCAGATACTGAGCGGATGACGTCTACGTCCGTCCCGGAGCCCTTCGACGCAACTCAAGGGCGACTCTCGATCACGGGCAGCGTCTTGACCGTCGCCGGCGAAGCTGACGTGGGGACTGTCACCGACCTGCGCAAGACCTTCGGCGTGTCCCGAGAAGAGCTCGGTGGCGTGCTCGCCGGGCTCAAGGTGCGCGAGGTCGACATGTCTCGCGCGACCTTCATCGACTCGTCCGTGGTGGCGGTGCTCGTCGGGCTCGCCGGCGCGATCCATCCGGACAAGCTCAAGGTCGTGGGCGCTAACGGCTCTCCACTGTCGACCCTGAACATCCTGGGAGTCGCAGACGTTGTGGATCTGATCTGAACCTCACGCCCAAGCGGAGGCTGCCTCGGCGTCTCGCTCCACGGAGAGTAGAAGCTACGACTCCGTCCGCTCCTTCGGGAACAGGTAGTTCGCGATGACGTATGCCAACCCGATCGTCTGAACGACCGAAGCCGAGAACCAGGCGATCAGTACGGACGGGTCCGTCTCTGACCATTCCGAGCAGATGTACGCCACCATGATTCCGATGCCCGCGACCAGCGTGCCGGTGACAACACCGATGACCCAGCGGACGAACCAGCTGCGGTGAGTGTTCTCTTGCTGGGCACGAGTCAGCCGCTCGCGAGCGAGACCCGCGGCGACGTCCTCGTCCGACGCTGCACCCTTGACGACCTCGGTGTCGAGGGCGTCCGCAGACGCGGCGTCGAAAGCCTCGAGCTCGTCGTCGGAGCGGTCTTCGCTCATCGCCCCATGCCCAGACGCTTGAGTCGCGTCTTCATCGCGGGTAGTGACACGCCGAAGTGGTCTGCCATCGTGGCCAGGCCGTCATTCTGAGACCAGAGTCGGCGGACCTCGTCCTCGGGCATGAGTAGGTTGCCGGCGAACTCATCGGCGTAGAACTCGTGAACGTCGTACTGGCCGCCGCGCCGGTCGATGAAGTTGAAGTCGGTGTCACCACGGCGAACGCGCTCGTAGAAGTGTCCCAGCTCGTGCGCGATGGTGAACCGCTGCCTGTGGATGACGTCGGCGTGGTCGACGTAGATTTGAGGTGTCGCGCCGGGCTCTACCTGCAGCATCCCGGAGATGTTCGGCGCAAGCATCGTCTTGGCGACCGACAGGCCCATCTGTCGCGCGATCCGCGCTGGGTCGACCGGGAAGCGTCCAGTGCCGTGCAGTTGCAGGACCTCGGTGGCGTCGAGCTTGGCCTTGTCCTTGACGAGCACGGCTACCACCTCCCAGGCGTCACGTCTACACAGACTCCTACAGCGTAGCGAACTACATGGGTGTGACACGTCCCGGCGGCACAGTACGCGCCTCACGGCGCCCAGGGAGTCACGACCTTCCGACAGGCTTAAGGAGTTCCTCCCGTCTTGCGGGGTCCGACCGTGTCACGCCCTGGTCGTGTCACTCGAACATCGAACCTCGGAGCTACCGGCCGAGCACCCTCGGCCGCCAGCTATCGGCACAGGGTGGAGCGGGCGCCAAGCAAGGCCCCGCGTCGCGCCCGTACGAGCGCCACAAGTTACTGTGGGCCTTCTGGCGTACCAAAGGTGGAAGCCATGACGGCGCTCGTTGTGTACGAGTCGATGTTCGGCAGCACTATGGCGGTTGCTGAAGCCATCGCCGCAGGGCTGCGCGAGACGCTGCTGGTTCGCACCGTGGAAGTAGGGGAGCTGGCTTCCGAGACTGGTGGCATGTCCGTAGACCCTGACGTTCGACTGCTCGTCGTCGGAGGACCAACACACGCGTTCGGCATGAGCACGTCAGCAACTCGCGCATCAGCTACGAGAGAGTCCCGAGCGCGCCTCGTCTCCTCACAGATCGGGATCCGGGAGTGGCTCGACGGGTTGCGTATGCCCGCGCGCCCACCACTCGTGGCGGCGTTCGACACGAGGATCGACCGGCCGGGCATGACAGGGTCCGCAGCGCGCGCGGCTCAGCACCTACTCGAGCGGTACGGATCTAGTTCCGCCGTCCCGGCACGGTCATTCATGGTGCAGGGCATGTCTGGCGGGCTGGTCGAGGGCCAACTTGGCGAGGCGCGGGAATGGGGCCGCACGCTCGCGGAGGCGGTGATGACCCGAGACTGATCGCCACAAGTCGTTAGCCCAGTTTGCGCGTGCATGGAAACAGCGCGTACTAGCGTGGCGACCGGTCGCTGCGATTCGAGATCGGGATAGCAAAGGGCGCTGGCGAGGTGCTTGATCTCGGCCCGGGTGCGAGGGCCGTCCGGTCCCTGATCCGGAAGCGAGTTTGTACACCGTGCGGTTCCCGTCGCACAGGACGCAGATCTCGGTGACCGTTCTGGGCCGCCCTAGTCGAAGCTGCGCCGTGCTAGCCGGACGCGGACATGGCACGCTTGACGTGCACAGTCAGAACCAGCGTCGGAGTGTGAGCGATGGGTCAGCCGAACAAGCGGGTCGTGCAGCGTCGGGACGACGGCGACTGGGAGGTTAGGGCTCCCGGAGCGAAGCGTGCGTCAGCCGTGACGTCCACTCAGGCGGACGGCATCGACCGCGCTCGCACCATCCTTGGTAACGACCGCGGTGGTGAGCTTCAGGTGCGCGGGCGGGACGGCACCATCCGCAAGCAGGACACGATCGCTCCGGGCAACGACCCGAAGAGCTCGAAGGGCTGATCTTCGTCCGAGCCGGGACTGATTGCCGGTTCGCGTGCATCAGGCGTCCGCTTAGTCGAGCGTTCCTATGCTCGAGAGTGGTCGCTCCTGGACCGCCGGCTATCGCTGATCTCTGACTACTCTCCCGACCAGTCCGGCGGCCTGTCGCGCTCGCCGGCCGAGAGGCCGCGGGCGGCGGCAAGCGCACTCGCGCGCAGCAGCGGCTCGACGCGAGTGACGGGCAAGCCGTCCGCGGGTAAGAGCATGCCGATTGCTGCTACGACTCGCCTGTCCCGGTCCCGAACGGGCACGCCAACGGACACCACAGGAGACGTCGGCCGTCGAACTACTGCGATGTCCGTCCTCCGCACCTCCGCGACCTGGGCTCGCACGTCCGCTGCGGACGGCCGCGGGCACTCGTAGAGCGGCCAGCGATAGGTGCCGCGCTCAAGCATCGACTCCATGAGGCTGGCGCCTGCCGCGGCGAGAAGCACCATGCCGGCTGCCGTCGGCACCAAGGGGATGTGCCCACCAAGGTGGTAGTAGATGGGCAGCGGCTCGCGACCGTCGCGGCGGTCGAGGACGAGGGCCTCTTCGCCGTCACGGACCACGAGCTGCACGTGCTGCCGGGTCACGGAGACCAGGTCGTCGAGTAGCGGCGCGATCGCTCCGCGCAGTGACACCGTCGGCTCGGCGAGAGAGGCAAGTTCCCAAAGGCGCAACCCCACGCCGAACGCGCCGTTGCCCTCACGGACCAGCAGTCCGAGCTCGACCAGCTGTCCCGCGAGACGGCTCGCGGTGCTCAGCGGAAGGTCGGCCCGGGACGCCATCTGCCCGAGCGTCAGGTGCCGGTGTTCGGCGTCGAACGCCTCAAGCAGGCGCACGGCGCGCCGCAGCACGGCCTCACCGTGAGGTGGGCGCCGCCCGCGCGGCGCGTCGGCGTGCACAGTTTCGGGCTCTCCCACGTGCCACCTCCTGGGCGCGGCTGGGACTTCTTCCGCTCAATGGAACCGGCGCAGCGCCGGGTCTGTCCACCCGCGCACCCTCGTCATCGGGAGCCTCTCCCGGCCGCGGCGGCCGACCGTCGCGCTGTCAGTCGACGAAGGAGTCGCCGTGCACGATCTCGAAGCGCAGCCCACGGCTGCGCCGCTTCCCGTCCCCACCGGGCCTGCCGTCTCCGCGCCTGCTGCTACGGCACCCGCCGCCCCGGGCCGGACGGGTGCGCTGTTCCACACGTTGCTGGCGGTCGGCGCGTTCTCGGTGAACGCCGCTCTGCTGACGGCCACGATCCTGACGCTCTCGCTCAAGGCTGCCGCGATCGACCCCGCCAGGGCGACGACGATCCTGTCCGTCACCGCCACCGTCGGCGCGGTGTTCACGATCGTCGGCTACCCGCTGGTCGGCCGGCTGAGCGACCGGACCACCGGCCGGTTCGGACGGCGACGGCCGTACCTCGTGGGCGGTGCGGTCCTGATCGCCGCGGGCGCTGGGCTCATGGTGCAGGCCGCGTCGACGCCGGTGCTCGTGGCAGCTCATGCGCTGCTCAGCACGGGCTATGTCACGTCGCTGGTCGCGGCGTCCGCCCTGGTGCCCGACCAGGTCCCTGCTGAGCGGCGCGGTCCGTCCTCGACCATCGTCGGGCTGAGCACGCCGATCGGCGCACTGCTCGGCCTGTTCATCGCCCAGCTCGTGCAGCCGAACCTGACCGCGATGATCCTGCTGCCGGCGGGCCTTGGCGTGCTGGGCAGCCTGGCACTGGCCCTGGGCGTGCAGGACGCACCGCTCGCGCCCGAGAAGCGCCCCGCCTTCGCGGCGCGCGACCTGGTCGGCACGTACTGGGTGAACCCGCTGCGTGCACCGGCGTTCGCCTGGGCGTGGACGAGCCGGATCCTCATCTTTCTCGGCGTGTCCGCGGTCAACGCCTACCAGGCGTTCTACCTGATCATGGTCCAGCACATCGACCCGGCCGAGGTCGCGGGCCGCATCTTCCTTGCGACGCTGCTGCTGACCGGTGCCTCGCTCGCGGTCGCACCGCTCGCGGCCCGGATCTCGGACCGCACCGGGCGACGCAAGCCGTTCGTGCTGGCCGCCGCCGTCGTCTTCGCGGCGGGCCTCGCACTGGTGACCACGGCCGGGTCCTTCGCCGCGTTCCTCGTCGCCGTCACCGTGATGGGCGTCGGCCAGGGCGTCTACCTCGCCGTGGACTTCGCACTGGTCACCCAGGTGCTGCCCGACCCGGAGAACCCAGCCAAGGACCTCGGGCTGATGAACCTCGCGAACACCCTGCCGTCGTCGATCGTCCCCGCGGTCGCACCCGCCCTGCTCGCGATCGGCGCGGGGGCCGGCGAGCAGAACTTCACCGCGCTGTTCGGGTTCGGTGCGATCGCGGCCGTGCTCGGCGCGCTCGCCATCCTGCCGATCCGCGGCGCCCGCTGACCCCGTCCCCCTCCCCGAGGAGCAAACCATGCCCCACCTATCCCGCGACGTTCCTCTGGGGCGCTGCCAGCCGGCCACCAGGTCGACGGGCACGACGACGCGAGCGACACGTCGTTCCTCGAGCGGGTCGAGCCGACCGTGTTCGCCGAGCCCAGCGGTGCCGCGTGCCGCAGCTGGGAGCTGTGGCCCCGGGACCTTGACCTGGTCGCGGCGATGGGCCTGACCTCGTACCGCTTCTCCGTCGAGTGGGCCCGCGTCGAGCCGGAGGACGGCGTGGTCGACGCCGCAGGGCTTGCCCACTACGACGCGATGGTCGACGGCTGCCTGGCCCGCGGGCTGGCGCCCGCCGTCACGCTGAACCACTTCACCTCGCCGCACTGGTTCGCGCGCACGGGCGGCTGGCTGCACCCCGACGCACCGGCGCGGTTCGCCGACCAGTGCGCCCGGGTGATGCACCGCATCGGGGACCGCGTGGCGTTCGCCGTCACGCTGAACGAGCCCAACCTCCCCGCCACCCTGGAGTGGGGCGGTCTGCCGGAGTTCGTGGTCGACCTCCAGCGGGAGACCCTCGCCGCCGCCTCCCGTGCCGCGGGCGTCCCGCGGTTCCGGGCGGCGAACGTCGTGGTCCCGGAGGAGCGCCGGGCGATCGAGGACGGCCTGGCCCGGGGGCACGCCGCCGCCCGGGACGCCGTCCGCGCCGCGGCGCCCGGCGTCCCCGTCGGGCTGTCGCTCGCGGTGATCGACGACGTCGCGCTGGACGACGAGGGCGCCGCCCTGCGGGACCGCAAGCGCGCGGACTGCTACGAGCGGTGGTTCGACGTCGTGCAGGACGACGACCTGATCGGCGTGCAGAACTACGAGCAGATGGCGTACGACCGCACCGGGGTGGTCCACGCAGCGGAGTCGGGCGTGGTGAACCAGATGGGCACCCCCGTGGTCCCGGACTCGCTCGGCGGGGCGGTGCGGTACGTGCACGCGGCGACCGGCCTCCCCGTGGCGGTCACCGAGCACGGCATCGCCACCCAGGACGACGCCGTGCGCGCTGCGTTCCTGCCCGCGGCGCTCGAGAGCCTGGACGCCGCGGTGGCGGACGGTGTCCCCGTTCTCGGGTACTACCACTGGACCCTGCTCGACAACTTCGAGTGGATCTTCGGGTACCGCTACCAGCTGGGCCTCCACACGGTCGACCGTGCGACAGGCGAACGTCACGCGAAGCCGAGTGCGGGCGTTCTCGCGGAGGCGGTCGCCCGGCGACGAGCCACTGTCCCCGTCGGTTAGACCCGGGCGTCGACCCCACGAACGGTCCTGTGTAACCGGTACATCCTCCGGTCGGTGCCTCAGTGTGTCGCCGACCGGAGGTGCCGCCCTGGCACAGAACGATCCACCATCTGACAGCGCAACTACGCCGTCGTGTCGATGGGCTGTCAACCGGCAGTGGGCTCCGGGGTGCGGGGTACGAGCGACTGCAGGACCGTCGCCGCGACGTCCGACAAGGCCACGCTGCGGCTGGCGGCGCCGCTGCGCAGGAGTTCGAGCGCGGTGGCCGCATCACACCGGCTGGTTGCCATCACAACGCCAATCGCATGATCGATAGACCGCTGCGCCCGCATCGCGCTCTCCAGCTCCGCGCGCTGGCTCTGAGCGTCTCCGAGGCTTTGGCACAGGTCGAGCACGCGGGCGACTTGCTGGGCGTACATGTCGGCGCGCACCACGTCGTCGCGGTGCCAGGGCCCGATGTCTGTGCGGTAGACGTTGACGGCGACGGCGCCGCCGTGCTGGGTGTGCCCGGGGAACGCGCCCGCGGACAGGAACCCGGCTGCCTTCGTGGTGCGGGTCCACGCCGGCCATCGCTCCTCGAACCGGATGTCGTCCACGGACACGACCTGACGGGACAGCATCGCGTCCAAGCATGGGCCGAGACCTGACGACACCTCGATGTCATCGCACGCCGCGGATAACGCGTCACTGCTCGCCGTGCGGCGGGGACGCCCCTCCAGCTCCATCGTGATGGAGCAGGACGACTCCCATCCCAAGGTCGCAGCGGCGTGCATGGCGAAGTCGGTGAGCTGCTGGTCGACGAGGCGGATCATGATCTGGTTCCCCGGGTCCTGGGGGTTGCGGTCCATGCCGGCCGCCTCTCCGACCCGAAGGTCGCTAGACCTCGATCCTGCCACGACCCAGCGCAGCACTCGCCGCGCGCTACAACAGCGGCGTGATGTCGCCCAGCACCCAGGTGCGGTCGAAGTACGGCTGCAGCGGTCCGTAGAAGCGGAAGTAGGCGAACCAGTGCCGGCCGGGGACCGTGGGGACCCAGTTGGACTCACGGCCCTCGGGCGGCTCCGGCGCGAAGATGAGTTCCACCGAGCCGTCGTCGTTCGTCTCGAGCGCGTCGCGTGACCCGCGGTCCCCGCGCTCGTACGGCGTGTCGACGAGGCACCGGGTGGTGGCGTCGTAGACCGTGCACGACCAGAAGAGCTTCGCGGGGACGTCGGCCGGCACGTGCAGCGTGTAGGTGCGCGCACCGGACAGCCACTCGCCGTCGGACCCGGTGTACGTGCTGAGGTACGCCTGGCCCATCCCGGGCGTCCGGCTCTTCATCGCCTCGGAGAAGCTCACCGCCTCGTAGAACCAGGACGCGCGCTCGAACAGCTCGTCGTACCCGTCGCCGCGTTGCGCGGAGCTCGACAGGGCGACGGTGGTGTCCCAGAGACGGTCCGGCCAGTGACGGGACCCGAGGAACCGCTTGGCGAAGGTGTTGGCCTGGGCCATGAGCTCGCCGGCGACGGCTCCCTGCTTGAGCAGCGCGCGCGTGCGGTCGTCCGGTGCGAATGGCTTGCCCCGCTCGATGCCGAACTGCCGGAGCATGGCGAGGAAGAAGCGGTCACGCTCGTCGACGACCTCGTCCTGGTAGACCGCGTGCAGGGTGCGCCAGTAGGCCAGGCCCCGGGGATGGTCGCCGGTCCACGGACGGCCCTCGGGTGCGACGAGCCGCGTCGGCCGCGGGTCGTCCCGCCGCGCGTACGGGAACACGCGGACCGCCTCCACGAGTGCGCGGGACCGGTCCGGGTCGGGGTCGAGCGTGCGGAAGCCGAACATGATGTGCACGCCGGTCGATCGCAGGACCCGGTACTCCTCGGTGCCGGCCGGCGGTTCGGTCCCGGGTGCGAGGACGAGCGCCCGCCCTCCGGCCCCGGCATCGGGGCCCATCTCGCCCATCACCGCGATCTCGCGCTGCCAGAAGTCGGACACCCCGCCGGCCGTCGGTCCCGGGGGCAGCTCGATCACGAGCGGGCCGGTCCGGGACAGGTCGAAGAAGTTCAGGACGTACGGCGTCGTCGCGTTCGCCGTGATGAGCCCGAGCTTGTCCCGGTAGGACCGGTAGACCACGAGGTCGGTGTCGGTCGCGCCGAACACGTCCCGGTGCTGCGCCGACCACTGCGCGTACGACACGATCGGCAACGCCCACAGGTAGGCCACGGTCGCCACGTGGTAGTCCAGCTCGTCGAACACCGTGTCGAGGTCGTCCCGTGCGGGCAGCTCGCCGTCGCGACGTACGTCGCCCAGCCGTCCGGGCAGGTCGTACCGGTCCATGGGCACCTCCGTCGTCGGCAGCGGGCGGACGATCGAAGAAGCGTGCGCCCCTGCGAGAACCTCGCTTGGAACGACCCTGTCCCAGGGCGCGGTGGAAGTCCTCGCCCGCAGGGGATGAACTACGTGGCCAAACCGGCGTTCGACCTCGCGTGAGGCGCACGCAGTGGACAACCCCCGTGCGTCGAATTTCGCTGCCTGCGTGCCACACTCTGGCGTGCTCACATCTCACAATGCGCGAGTGCTCCTCGTAGAGGACGACCCGGGCGACCGGCTGCTGGTGGAAGAGGTGTTCGACGAGAACGGTGTCTCCGGGAATCTCACGTCAGTTGAGGACGGTTCCCTGGCGCTCGACTTCCTGCACCGCCGCGGTGACTACGTCACCGCTGCCCGGCCGGATCTCATCCTCCTGGACTTGAACCTGCCCAAGGTGAACGGAAGAGAAGTGCTGGAGCAGATCAAGAGCGATCCGGAGCTGACACCGATACCTGTGATTGTGCTGACGACGTCCGCGGCAGAGGAGGACGTGATCCGCGCCTATGCCTCGCAGGCCAGCGCGTATGTGACCAAGCCGCTCAACTGGGAGGAATTGAGCACCGCCGTGCGTCGCGTCGGGGAGTTCTACCTTGACGTCGCCCGCTTGCCCCATCGAGACAGCGCCTGACGATTGCGCGCGTCTCCGCCTCCTCGTGAGTGTCAGCGGGGCTCGACTTGGCCCAGAGGCGTGGGCACCGGCGGTCAGGCAACATGGGTTCGGTCCGTCGAGCTGCCGGCGGTCCCGGGCCTCCTGGAGTGGGCACACCCATGTCGCCTTCGAACATGACCTTGCTGGAGTTGCTGTCCGTGTCTGCGGCCACCCCGCTCGGCAACGGGCCGGCCTGGCAGCTTTGTGAAGCGGCTCGCCGGGTACTCGGCGCCGGGGGACTTTCGCTGTCGCTGGTCGCGCCAGCCGACCGCCCTCGACCCGTCGTCGCCACAACGGACGCCGTTGCCGCGGCGCTCGAGGACGCGGAGGCTCTGCTCGGCTGTGGCCCAGGGCATGTCGCTTCGACCGGTCGGCGCGTGCTCGTCACGCCCGCCACGGCGACACCCCCTTGGTCGAGCGCCGCGCTCGAGTTCGCGCACATCCGGGACCTGCCCTGGGTGCGAGCGGAACCGCTCGTAGGCCACGACACGCCGTTCGGAACCGTCCTCATCCACGCTCCCTGTCCTGAACCGGTCGAGGCGGCCGAACGGGTCAAGGATGTGGTCGGTTGCCTCGCGCTCGCCCTGCGGACGCGTCCGTCCGCGGCCTGGCTCGAACCCAGCTTTGCGAGCGTGTGCTCGACGAATCAAGCGATCGGGATTTTGATGGCCCGGTACAAGACGGATGCCGCCACCGCTCTCGCGGTGTTGCGCGCCTATGCCTTCAGGACCGGCGTACGACTGCGGCACGCGGCCGAAGCCGTCATCGGATCGGCCGACACGAACGCGGCCTAGAGCGCGTCGACGACGACACCTCCGTCGCTGCGTCGAGCACCCTCGCCCTGAGAAAGAAACACGGCGATCGGTGTCCCGGTTCACTCAGCAGCCTGCTCGAAGCGCACGTCGCCCCGGACTGCTGAGGCACGCAGGACGCTGGTAACCACCGCAGTCGCGTACGCCATGTCCAGCGGGTCACCGGTCACCCATCGCCGGTAGAACACAGGGCCGGCGAGTAGTTCCAGGACCAAGCCAGAGTCTGTGTCGGGTGGAAGCTCGCCCCGCCCTACCCAACGCTCGATCACATAGACGATCGCTCGGTGCCGAATATCCGCTTCCCGGCGGTGGAGCGCGGCGATCGCCGGGTCGCGCTCAGCCGCGTCGATGAGCGCAGGCATCAGGGACGACGCGGGCCCGGACGTCACCGCAGCGGTCAAACCGGCGACGAGCTGCAGCAGGTCCCCGTGCAAAGTTCCGGTGTCCGGAATGGGTGGCTCGACCAACGTGCTGGAGAACGCCGCCAGCAGCAGTGACGCTTGGTCGGGCCAATGGCGGTAGATGGTCGTCTTGGCAACGCCGGATCGCGACGCCACCGCCTCCATCGTGGTGCCGGCAACTCCGCGCTCCGCCAGCAGGTCGACGCAGGCCCGTAGGACTGCCGCACGTGAACGCTCGACCCGAGGGTCCTGGCGCTTACTGGGGTTGTGACTCACAAGGATCGGTTCCAGGTCCCGCGGTGGTCGTGCACGTACTGGCTCATCGTGCGGGCGGGTCGGCCGAGCAGACGTTCGATGGTCGGGTCGACCGTCGCGGCGTCGCCCCGTCTCAGACCCGTGTGCAGGAGCGTCTGAACGACGGCCTGGACCCACGGGCGGCCCTGATCGTGCACGTGCCGCAGGTAGCGCACCGCCGACGTCGGCTCGTACCGGATGGCTCGCCCGAGTTCGAGCGTCAGGATCGCGGCGACCTCGTCGAAGTTGATTGCCTGCGGGCCTGTGAGCGTGTACCCGACGCCGTGGTGCGCGTCCGGGTCCGCCAGGATGCCCGCTGCGACGTCCCCGATGTCGCGTACGTCGACGAACGCCGCCCGCCCCGTGCCGGCCGGCAGAAAGATCCGGTCGTCGGTCGCGATGTCGTCCTGGTAGGCGTCCGCGAGGTTCTGGGCGAAGAACCCGGGCCGCAGGATCGTCCACGACATCTCCGACCGCTGCAAATGCTGCTCGACACGGTGGTGCGGCACGACACGGTTGGTGTCTGCTCCGGTCACGGACGAGAACACGACGTGCCCGACGCGTTCCTTGGCGGCGACATCCAGCAACGCGTTCAGAGTGGGACCGACCCGGGCGATCGCGGGCGGCCGGACGAGGAACAGCGCGCCAGCACCTGCGACCGCGGCACTGAACGTGCGCGGGTCATGCAGGTCAAGGTGGACCGGCGTGGCGTCCGGGTGGCGGGCAGCGATCCGTTGCGGTGATGTGCCGGCGGCCCGCACCGGGATGCCGCGGCGTGACAACGACCTGACGACCGCACCGCCCAGATTGCCCCCTGCACCGACGACGAGAACAGGTCCGCTCACCGCAAGCCTCCCGTCGCCCCTAGGTAGACCAAGGACAGACCGTCCCGGCGCGCTGCGTCGCTGAGTTCCTCGTGGCTTGGTTCGCGCTCCACGTTGATTCGGATCCCCAGACGGCGAGCCGCACGCTTGCGACCGACCTCCCGGATCAGGGCGGCGTAGACCATCGCGACCTCGTCGGCGTCCTCGACGAGCTCCGCGGCCGCCGCCTGCCGTACACCCCGCAACGTGACCTCGACTTCATCTCGGTCACGCAGGTTCACCCGCCACTTCGCGTTCGTCAGCACGAGCAACCGCCCATCCTGCAGCGTGCGGTAGGCCACCGGGACGGTGATGAGGCGACCGCTGGTCCTGCCTGTGACATGGAGCAGGAGCAGGTTCCCGCCCAACGTACGCGACCGGGTTGGTGACGACAGCGCCCAGCGCATGAAGGCGTTGACGACATCGAATGGGGCACGCGGAGGTAGGACACGCTGCACTGCTCGGGGCTCGAGGTCCACGACGGCATCTTACGCTACGCGCCCGTAGCGTAAGTGCGTCCGGCGGGAATGGGCGGTGGCCCCGGGCAGATCGACACGGGCCCGGCGGGGTTGAGTGGTCGAAGGTCGCGGGACTCTGCCCGGCAGCTGGCACGCTGGAGTGCCACCGAAGTATGTGCACTAGACATACACCATGCGTGATGACAGTGGACCCGGACAGCCGGGCTCGTGGTGGGTTGCGGTCACCGTGCTCGCGTTCGGCGTCCTCGCGCTGTGGCTCGTGCTCTGCACCGTCGAATCGGATGAAAGGCGAGCTCGCGGTGATGTCGAGATGTGCGGCACGGGCAGCTCTGTCGCGGATGCGAGCCGCGACCGCAACCGCAGACAAGGCGCGTGACGTCCATCACTCCTACGGGTGAACGCCCAGTTCGTCTAGGTGCCAGCACCTCAGTCAGACGGGATCGGGGCGAATCGGACTCATGTACCGGGCATACACCGCCGATGATGTCGGCGACCGTCCGCCTGTACGCGAAATGAGCTAGCCCGTGCCGCGCCGCACTCTTTCGATGTCCGCTCGCCCGAGCAACGCACTGCGCTCCGTCGCACGCTCTGTCGCGAGCTTGCTCACGCTCGTTCTCGCGGTTCCCTTGATGACCGCGTCGAGCGCCGGCATCGCAGCGGCGGACCCGACGTCGGCACCACTGGTGATCGAGAGCTTCGAGGCGAGCGGCGGCGCAGCGCTGACCAACCCGCAGCCCGAGGCTGACCCGGCCTACGCCCAGGACCGCGCGTACACCGCGGCTACCCCGACCGGCACGGTGGACCTGACCGCGTCGTATCGGTGCGCGAGCGACACGCTCGACTGCCCGGACGCGGTCGCTCAGTTCGTGCTGGACGATCTGCGACTCGCGTCGGGTGTCGTGGTCGGCGGCCTGGACGTTTCGCCTGTCATCACCTACTACAGCGATGCCGCCGCGAGCACAGTGACGACCGACTGGGCGAACGCGGCCGCCTTCTCCGTGGCGTTCCAGTCCGTGCTGGACGGTGGCGGTGTCGGCCTGGGTGCGGGCATCACCGGGACGTTGGAGTCGCACGTCGTCGTGGTGCAGCCCACCGGTGGAGGACCGCAGAGCGGATCCGCCGTGGTCACGACCACACCTTCCACGCCCGGTGTCGAACCGGCGCGAGTTCAGGTGTCCACCGAGTTCCCGGTGAGCTTGGCGACCACGACGTCGCTGGTGTGGGCGAAGGCCGGGTACCTGTCCGGGGTGGACGACGGAACCGACTCTCCGACGAACACCGCCACCATCACCAGCACGCTGAGCGGGGACCCCGCTGACACGCTCACCGTGAGCTGGCCGGCGTCGCCGTCGGCAGTGCCGGTGGCGGGCACGGTCGGGATGCTCAACGACCTGACGGCCGCCGCGATCTCCGCCTGGCCGGTCGGCGCCGCTCAGGTGAAGGTCACCGGATGGCGGTGGAGCGGCGCCGGGACACCGGTCGCGGTGGACCTCGGGACTGTCGCTGCACCCACCGGGGGCGCCACATCGACAGGTGACCTCTTGGCTGCAGTAGACACGGCAACCCGCTCCCAGCTCACCGGTCTGCGCCTGGTGTACACCGCCGCCAGCGGCGCCACGATCATGACGGGCGCTACGAGCGTCGTGACCCTCGAAATCCGTGAGCACGGCAGCAGCCAGTCCACGCCCGTTCCCCGAACCGGGACCGTGGACTACGTGACCGATGCCCCGGCAGCGGCGTTCGACGCGTCCTCGGACCTGAACACCCTCACCGTCACCGGTGCCGCCAGCACGTCTGCGGTCCGCGGCACCCAGACGTCGGCGACCAGCAGCGACTCGCGCTCCTTCCGGGTGTACGACCCGCGCGCATACGCCGGGTCGGCCACCACCCTGCAGGCCCTCAACGGCGGCACGGTGTACGGCGGCGGCTACGTGCTGGCAACAGCCAGCGGCACGAACTGGTCTCGGCGCGCTGTGCAGGACCTGAACGTGCGCGTGCGGCCGGACCAGCCCGCGGTCGACACCACGAATGCGCTGCTGAACCCCGACCTGCCCGCCATCGATAGTCGCGTGTTCGGTCCTGGCCTGGAGTTCGCGGGGTTCGGCGCCACTCGCACCGCCAGTGGCACCGGCGCTTCCGCTGACGGCAGCGGCGCCCTGCTCGGCGGCGGCATCGCCGGCACAGGCGCGACCGTCACCCTGACCGTCGTCGCCGATGGCACCGCACGGTCGGTGGACCTGGACTCCTCGACCCAGCAGCCGACCCTGCCGACCGACCCCGCCGTGTTCGGCCTGTCGTCCTGGTCCCAGGTGTCCGGCTTCTCCGTCCTCGTCCACAGCGACGACGCCGTGGTCCCGATGGGCGGATCGGTCACCATCCCTTACCTGCTGCACGCCGCGACCGTCGCGGCTGCGCAGACCTACGCCGACCACACCGTCGCCTCCACCCGCCTCGGCGCGGACACCTCGGCGGTCGTGCCTCGCACCGCGCGTTCCGGGAACCGGCCCGTCACCGCAGCAACCGTCGCTGTCGCAGTCCCGACGGTCGCAGTCGACGGCGCCAAGGAGCTCGTCGAGCCGTACGTGACCACGGCCGCGGGTTCGACCTCGACCGCCGTCTTGTCGGTGACGTCGCGAGCCGGTGCGTCTATGCACCTGCCTGACACCCTGACCGTCGAGGACAGCGCCCGCGCGACCGCCGGCGCCACGAACGGCTCCGCATGGTGGAACGCCCTGGCGCCCACGACGATCAGCGCGCCGTCCGGTGTGACGACCACGGTCGAGTTCTACACGAACACCACGGGGGCACCCTCGTGGCAGCCCTACACCGGTGACCTGACCGCTCTCAACGGTGCGGACACCTGGCGCGGTTTCCGCCTGAGCTTCAAGAACTCCGACTCCAGCACCTTCCCGGACGGAACGACGCTGCGCGCCCGCGTCACGTTCGCGGTCCGTGCCGGCGCCACGTGGACCGACGGCGCGACACTGCGCAACGTCGCCACGGTGACTTCCGCCGCGACCGTTGAAGGGAACTTGGTCACCAGCACCCCGGTCAACGTGTCCGACACGACGGTCGGGTTCGCCACCGGAGTCGGGCCGGGAACCGCGGCGCTGCTCAAGCAGCTGTCGAACCGCTCCGGCATCGAAGGCACCGCCGCCGCCAGCGTGGCCACGCTCAGCTGGGGCACCCGGGGCCAGCAGTTCGGTTCGATGACCGTCACGGACGCGAACGCTCTCACCGACTCGAACGACACCCCTGGGGTCAGCCGAACGAACTCGTTCTGGGACACGTTCGACCTGGTTCGCATCCGGGCTATCACCTCGGACGCCACCCGGGAGACCTCCAAGGCGTATGACCCCTACCTGATCTTCGATCAGGTCACCGACGTGCAGGTGTTCGACGTCGTCGACGGCCAATGGCATTCCCTGGCGACCCACGAGTTCACATCCGGGGCGTGGAGCACGCGGTCAGGAAACCGCAGCGACGTGACCTTCGGTGGCACCAACTCTGCCGGCGCGTTCCCGTACGTGGGGTCGTTCCCCGGTGCGTCGATCGGTACGAGCTTGCGACCGCGCGTCGGCGGCGTCCGGCTGGTGTACGCCGCTCTGGACGAGACGGCCCGCGCCGCAGCAGCGGCGACTGTCGCCGGTGACTGGCGTGCCGCCCTGCCGGCCGTTCCTCCGGGTGCGGTCGCCCCGAGCGACACCCTGGTGCGTGAGGTGCAGCTTGAGGTCGCCCTGCGCGACACGTCACGAACCACGAGCGCCCCCGTGAACGACGCGTTCCAGTACACGACGAACGAAGCGGGACGCACCGTCAACAGCGCCCGCGTCACCGGGTGGTCCGGGACCGACGCCACCGGCGCCCGAACCGATCTCGGCGGTCCCGTGAACGGCGCCGGATGGGCCACGTTCCGGGTCACGCCTGCATCGCTCGGCGCGCAGGTCACCAAGACCTGGCAGCGTGAGGCGAACGGCGAGCCCCTGACCGGTAGCGAGCTGAGTGAGCTCGCCCTGCCCGTGAACCCCGATGCGCCCGATGCCGAATGGCCGACCGCAACCGTGAACATCGCCGCGCACAGCACCAGCAGCACGCGCGTGGACTCCCTCACCCTGACCGAGCCCGCCGGAATCACGGCTGGCGCCCAGCTCGACGCCGATGACCCCTTCGCGCGGTTCGCGATCACCGACATCACGATCGCGGACCTGAGCGCCGCCGGAAGCACCGCGACCAACGTGGTGCTGTTCCGGTGGAACGGATCCCAGATCACCGCCGACCCTGCGGTCGGTCGCGCCACCGCTGAGGCGTACACCGCGGCCCAGCTCACCGACGTGGTGGGCGTGCAGGTGCGGTACACCGGGCGCATCTCGACCTCGGGGACCGCGACATTGACGCTCGCGACCCAGCTGCTCGCGGCGAACCGCGTCGACGGCAGCACGCCGCAGGACCTCGTGGCCGGTGACGGCCTGCAGGTCGACGACACCGCCAGAGTGACCGTCGAGGACGCGCGGGTCTGCGCTGGAGAGACCGGCGACCCCACGGTGCCCCTCGACAGCTGCACGGGCACCGCCCCGGTCGACCGGGACAGCTCGGTCGCGTCGGTGACGGTGCACGCACCAGACGTCGAGGCGTTCCCGGCGCTCGAGGTGAACCCGGCTGATGTTCAGCGCGACGCCACGGACCCGACCGTCACCGCGACGTTGTCCGCGCAGAACTTCGGTCTGAGCGACGCCGACGAGCTCCTCGTGACGGACGCCGACCCGCGGTTCTTCAACGCCGTCCAGGCGCGAACCATCACCCTGCAGCGGCTGCCTAGCGGAGCAGAAGAGGCCGTTCTGGAAGTCTTGCTCGCTGACGAGGACCTCGACATCGGCGCTTCGGGCGCGTACACCGGAACTCAGACGTGGCAGACGTGGGCCACCCGCAACACCGTGGGTGCCACGTGGGACATCGCGGCGCTTGCCGCGTCGCACGGTGCGAGCGCCGAGCAGGTCATCGGTGTGCGCGTGCGGTTCCGCAACGTCGTCGGTGGACGCATCACAGCGCCCGGGCAGGGCTTCGGCGAGGTGACGTTCGTTGGCCGAGTCCGTGAGGAGCTGCGCACCGGTGGCCTTCCCAGCGCGGTGGGCGCGGCCGGTTGGTCGTACGACGGCGCTGAAGAGCTCGACGCGAACCCCGGCGAGACGGCCCGAGGGGTCATCAGCAACGTCGTCACCGCGGCGGCGATTCGTGACGGGATCAGCCCCGGAGAGAACAGCACGCAGGACGTGACGTTCACGGTTCACGCCGGCGCCGCCACCCTGCGCGTGCAGAAGGCTGAGGTCGCCGCCCAGTCCCGGGTGCCCGGAGACTATGTGCAGTACCGGATGACGGTGTCGAACACCGCGTCGGCATCAACTGCCGCAGACGTGACCGGTCTGGTCCTGACCGATGTGCTGCCCGAGGACGGGTCCCTGCTGTACGGCACCGCTCCTGCGGGGCAGGACCCGTGGACGGTGCAGGCCGCCGACGGCAGCGCCAGCCCGATCGGCGCCCCGACCGTCACCGCCAGTTCCGGGCTCGTGCGGTTCACCTGGGGTGACGACACCCGCCTCGCCGCAGGTCAGCAGGTCGTCGTCCTCATCTGGTTGCGGGTGGCCCCCGACCTGTCGACCACCTCGGTGGTCAACGTCGCGCGCGTGACATCCACGTCCCGCCCGCCGGTGCCAGCCCCGACCGGAACCGACGGCGGCACCGCGTGCCAGACCGGCACGTACGACTCCACCTCCGGTGAGTGCCGGGTCGCCGCGACCGGCCTGACCATCGGCGGAGCGAACGTGTACGTGTCCCAGAAGTGGGTGCGGGCCGCGGGCGCGAGTTCCGCTGTCCGGACCACCGGTGGTTCGACCGCGTGCACCCCGCGGGGCACGGGGGCGTCCGACGTGGCGTGGTACCGCTACCCGTGCGCGGTGCTCACGGAGGCCGGAGGCACCACGAACTGGCAGGTGCAGGTCACCAGCCGCGCCACCGTCGCGACCGACCGCGTCGAGCTGATCGACATGCTCTCGCAGGCGGGTGACTACGCAGCGATGGACGCGTCAGGTGCTCCCCGCGGCAGCCAGTGGCGTCCGGTGTGGGACGGGGTCGTTCCCACCTTCTCCGGCACCGTTCCTGCCGGCGCGAGTGTCGAGGTGTACACCACCACTGCGGACTACCGCAGCGGTGCACTGCCCGCGAACGGTGCGTTCGATCCGGTCCCGGGGACGTGGAGCTCCACGCCCCTGAGCCCGGGTGACACGGTCCCTGCGGTTCAGGCGGCGAAGGTCACCGGACTGAAGTTCGTCGTGAAGTTCGCCACCACGGACCTGTTCAGCTCCGGTGAGACGGTCCGGCTGCAGTGGTCCATGACCACCCCGCTGTCCGGGGTCACGGACGGCGCTGACGCGTGGAACTCTTTCGCCTTCCGCGTGCCGGCGAACGCCACCGCCGGACGGCCCGTGGACGTCACCTCCGTTCCGCTGAAAGCCGGGGCCCGCTTCCATCTGCCGGACGTCGCCGACCCGCTCGTCGCGGTCGGTGACCGCGTGTGGGTCGACGCGAACCGCAACGGGGTCCAGGACAGCGGTGAGGACGGTGTCGGCGGCGCGTACGTCGACGTGTTCGCCGGTTCCGGTGCCGCAGCGACGTGGGTCGCGAGCACTGTGACGGACGCCGACGGCTACTACCTCGTCGACGGGCTGCCCGCAGGCACGTACCAGCTGCGGTTCACCTTCCCGGGCGGCGTCGCCAACGCCACGACTCTCACGACCACGGACACGGGCGCGGACGGTGTTGACTCCGACGCCACGACAGACGCGACCGGCGTCCTCATCGCCGACGTCGCGCTGACCGCAGCGGCATCCGCGACCTCGGTGTCGGTCGACGACATGCCGACTGACTGGCTCACCGCACACCCGGACCTCACCGCTGCCTACGTCGATACCACCCGCGACGTGGGAGTTCAGTGGCGCTGGCTGTCCGTGGGCGACACCGTGTGGTTCGACGCAAACCGCGACGGGCGTCAGGACCCCGGGGAGGCCCGGGCGGAGGACGTGACCGTCGAGCTGATCTCCGCAGCGACGGACGCCGTGCTGTCCACGACGACCACGGACGCGGTGGGGGCCTACCGGTTCGACCGGTTGGAGCCCGGGACCTACATCGTGCGGGTGTCCCTTCCCGATGATCTGTCCGGGCGGTGGACGTTCACCACGACCGGTGTCGGGGACTCACTCGGCGACTCTGACACCGTGGTCCCCGCCACCAACGGCGTGGCCCGAACGGCCCCGTTCACTCTCACGCCCGGTGCCGGTGGTCGGATGCTGCCCGTAGGGGACCTCTCCGGGCAGATCTGGTCGGACGTCGACGCGGCGTTCGCTGACCCGAGCCTCGACGCGGGCCTGGCTGAGCGGCCCGTCTCCGTGGGAGACCGCGTGTGGGTCGATGTCGACGGTGACGGTATCCAGGACGTCGACGAGCCGGGTCTGGCTGGCGTGACCGTCAACCTGACCGCCAGCGGGGCACCGGTGACCGACGTCGCCGGGAACGCTGTGCAGCCGGTCATCACCGGCGCCGACGGGGCGTACTCGTTCAACGGGTTGCTTCCCGGTGCGTACACCGTCTCGGTCGACCCGGCTGCGTCCGGTCCCGCGCTCGCCGGGTACATCCCGGCTCCGGCGGGTGCTACCGGGGACCCCGCAACGGACTCCTCGGACGGCTCGACCAACTCGCGGGTTCTGGTCGGTGGCGAGTCGGACACGACGCTCGACTTCGGGTACGAGCCCTTGCGCGCCATCGGTGACACCGTGTGGCGTGACGACGACCGCGACGGTGTGCAGGACGTCGGCGAACCCGGCGTCCCGGACGCCATCGTCCGACTTCTGGACGCCACGGGCACGAACGTGCTCGCCACGACCGTGACGGACGCCGCTGGCGGGTACCGGTTCGATCTGCTCCACCCGGGCGGCTACCGGGTCCAGGTGGAGCTTGCCGCTGTCGATGCCGCCCGGTACACGTTCACGAAGGTGGGAGCCGCGTCGCGCGCTGACGCCGACTCCGACGTGATCGTTGACGCAGGCGGCGCGGGCGGCACCGCCACGTCGGCCGAGATCACCATCGGCGCCAGCCAGTCCGGGGAGCGTGCGTCGGTCACTGCGGACGCGGTCACTGCCCCGCTGATCGACCCGACGTGGGACGCCGGTATCGTCGAACGGCCGGTGAGCGTCGGTCACGTCGTCTGGTACGACGTCGACCGCGACGGGATCCAGGACACCACCGAGAGCGGTATCGCCGGGGTCGTGCTCAGTTTGACCGCCCCGGACGGCCACACGGTCGAGGACGTCGACGGCAACCCCGTGGGCCAGGAGACGACCGACACGGCCGGCCGGTACGCGTTCACGAACCTGCTGCCGGGCCAGTACGTCGTCGCGATCGACCGGATCGCGTCCGCGACGGCACTGCGGGGCTTCGCGCCCACGCTCGACAGCGCCGGCAACGACGACTCGGTCGACTCCTCGACGTGGACGGCGACATCACGCGCCCTCGTGGGTGGTGACGTGGACGCCACCTTGGACTTCGGTCTGGTGTTGGCCGACGACGTACAGCTCGCGCTGCGCAAGACAGCTGTCGCGCGTGACGCCAGCACGATCACGTGGGAGGTGACGGTCGCCTCGACCGGTACGCAGGACGCGTACGCCGGTTTCGCGGTCGTCGACGCCCTTCCCGGCGCCCTGTCCTTCAAGTCGGCGTCCGGTGCCGGGTTCAGCTGCAACGCCGAGGACCAGGTCGTGAGGTGTGACCACGACGAGGCTCTGGCCGCAGGGGAGTCCGCGACCGTGCAGATCGTGACCGGTGTGGCCGCCGCCGGGTCCGATGTCACCAACACCGCCATGGTGGACGTCGAGGGACGGGGCTACCGGTTCGAGGTGCTGTCGAGCTCGTCGAAGGCGTGGAGCGACGCTCCGGAGGCGGTGACGCCGGTGGACGACCCCCTGGCGCGCACTGGTAGTTCGGTCGGCGTGCCGATCGGAATTGCGGCGCTGCTGCTCATCCTCGGAGCAAGTCTGGTCGTCGTGGTTCGTCCACGTCCGCAGCGGTAGCACGGACGGTGGGGCCGGCGATCAACGCGGCCCCACCGTCGTGCGCACCCCACACCTCCCGAGGGCAGTACACGAGGCGCTAGTCCTGTGGGCTGAGGTGCACGGCCAGCATGGCGACGTCGTCCTCGGGCGCTCGCTCTTCGGTCATCGCCGTGAGGAGCTCGTCGACCAGAAACGCTGTGTCGAACCGTCCGTGAACGGCGGCGCGGGCCTGTGCTGCGGGCACGAGACGTTCGACGTGCTGGTACAACCGGGCGTACCCCAAGCGCAGGTGCTCCCCGCGCCGCTCGACCAGACCATCGGTGAACAGCAGGACCGTCGCCCCTCGGGCGACCGTCCGCACGGTGTCCGAACGGTGCGACTGCGCGCGCAGGCCGAGCAGGAGGTCGGGGTTGCCCGCAGCGAGCTCGTGCACCGTCCCGTTCGGGTAGATCAGCACGGGAGGCGGGTGCCCGGCGTTGGACCAGCGCAGTCGCGTGACGCCGCGTCGACGTTCCTCAGGCGATTGCTCGAGCCGCAGCACGACAGCGGTGGCCATGGAACCGACGTCGAGGGCGTTCACCGCTTCGTCGAGGTCTTCAAGGACTTTCGCCGGGCTGGCGCCGGTGGTGTAGGCGATCCCGCGCAGCAACGTGCGGAACTGGCTCATGGCTGCCGCCGCGCGGGTGTCGTGCCCGATGACGTCACCGATGACGAGGTTGGTCGACCCGTCGCGTTGCATGAACGCGTCGTACCAGTCGCCGCCTACCTCCGCTGCCGCAGCAGCCGGCACGTACCGAACGACCACGTCGAGGTCGTCGGGTTCAACTGGCTGCGTCAGAAGAGCGTGCTGCAGGCTTGCGGCCATGCCGCGTTGCCCCTCGTACAAGCGGGCGTTCTCGAGTGCCACTCCTGCGCGGTCGGCGATCTGGGTGAGCAAGGTCAGGTCTTCATCGTCGAGCTCCGGTCGGCCCTTGTCGAGGAACAGCGTGATCGCGCCGATGGTCTTGCCGCGCGCTCGCATCGGGATCGCGTACGCGGTCTCGGGCGCAAGAGAACGTAGAACGCTCCTGGCTTCGCCGGACAGGACGCCACTGATGGCGTTGGTCGCATCACGGGCCGTCACCAGGCGACCGGTGTTGAGTGCTTCATGCAGGTACGAGGTGGGCTCGAGGGCTTCCAGGCGCAAGTCGGCGTAGCGCGCCACCAGCGCCTCGAACGACGCCTCTGCGTGGGTGCTGGCGATGTCACGCAGTTGTCGCTGTTCAGTCCAGAGCGTGAGCAGGCACCATGTACCGAACGCAGGCACGAGATGGGTCGTCAGGCGTCTGATCGCGTCGTCGGTGACCAGGGTGGCAAGGTCGTCGCTGACTTCCGCCAGCACGGCGAGTCGACGCGAGGTGGCACGTGCTTGCTGTTCGGCTCGCCGGCGGGCGGTGATGTCATGGAAGTAGACCGACAGCCCGTCGGGCCCGGGCCACGCCCGTAGCTCGTACCAGCCGTCCAAAGGTGGCGGGTAGTACGCCTCGAACGACCGGGGAACGCCACTGCGGACCGCTTCGCGGTAGTTCTCCTCGAACACAGAGTCGTTCGCAGCGGGGAACAGGTCCCAGATCACTCCGCCGAGAAGCTCGGAGCGGTGGCGCCCGAGCAGGCGTTCGGCTTCTGCGTTGACGTACGCGAACCGCCAGTCGTGATCGATCAGGTAGAACGCATTGGTCATGGTCTCGAGAACCCGGCTGATCCGAGTGTCGATGAGCCGCTCAGCTGTCGTGTCGTACGCGACACCTAGAACCCGGACCGCCTCGCCGTGCGGGCCGATCAGCGCCGTACCGCGGCCGCTTACCCACCGCAGCGCGCCGTCGGGACGCTGCACGCGGTACTCGACCGCGAATGACGAGCACGTCGCGATCGCCTCGGCGAGAGCTTCTCCCACTCGCTCGACGTCGTCGGGGTGCAAGAGCGAGTTGAACGCATCGATCGTGCCACCGAAGTCCTGCGACCCGACCCCGAACAGCTCGAGGAGCTGCTCGTCCCAGTTGAGACGTCCCGACGACAGGTCCCAGTCGAAGCTCCCGACGCCAGCGGCGGTGACCGCCATGCGCCAGCGCATCCGGTCGGTCTCGTAGTCGACGGCGAGTGCGGACAGTTCGAGCTCGGAGACGGCTGCGGCAGCGAGATCCGAAAGGAGCAGCACGTCGTCACGGGACCACGCACGTACCTGCGCGTCGTACACGCACATCGCTCCGACGACCCGCCCGTCCTTGCCGACCAGCGGCACCCCGAGGTACGCACGAACGAGCCCGTCGTTCACCGCGGTGATCTCGCGAAGCCGCTGATCGACGGTCGCATCCGGCACGACGAGCGGCGTGCCCAGCCCGGCTGTGATGCGGCAGACCGAGTCCGCGATCTGTGTGCGCTGCCCGGTAGCGCCGGTGATGATGCCTCCGGCCGCGCCCACGGTCTGAAAGTCCTCGCCCAGCAATGAGACCTGCGAAGCCGGTGCGGCGAGCAGACGGGAGGCGAGCTGAGCGAGCCGCTCCAGCGCCGGGTTGCCGACCGAAGTCATGAGTCGGCGCACGGCGCGTGAACGCTCATCGATCTGGGACTGCGCGCCGGTGTCGACGTCGGTCGGCTCGCTCATCACTTCATCCTTCGGGCCACTCGGCGCAGCATAGGGGGAACCGTGTTGTCCTTGCCGTGACCCGTCACTTCGCTAATCGACCTGGACGTCAACGACCGCCGCGAGACCGGCGTCCTCGAGTTCCCGGAGTGCGTCTTCGTGCCGGGCCTTCACGATGAGCCGATGCCCACGGCTGACGTGCACGACGCTCAGCGCGGCGATCAGGTCGAGCGCGGACCGGCGGAGCGCGGTCGCCTGGGTCGCGTCGATGCGGTGCGCCCGGGGAAGTTCGCGTGCGATGGCCCGTGCGGTGGCCTCCGACGGGAGTCGCAGGTCCTCGGCGAACGTCCGCACGGCGGCGTCGGTGACGGCACCAACCATGACGATGGTCGATTGGAAGTCGAGGAACACCCGTCCTCTCGGCGCACGAGAGCCACCTTCAGGTGCTCGCCGCGCCGATGTATGCACAGGCTACATACTAGGTGGATGGCGCCAGAGGGAGCGGGCCGCGGCGCGTTGCCGAGCAGCGTCCCATGTCGACCCTGCCGACCCCACGCGTCAGGTCCTGCAGGGCCACGTGGACTGGGTCGCGGTGTCCAACTTCGCGGGCGAGCTGCGCGTGAGTGTCACAGATGCGGCCGAGGTTCTCGCCAGCCACGGGGTGCGAGTGGTCGACATACGACACGCGCCGTCCCTGGGCCCTGCGGGTTTGGCGCTCCTGGTGATGCTGATTCCCAGAGTGCGCCCGGAGAAGCTGAGAGTCGAGGGTGCCGCGGGTGACGCGTTGCGCGCTCTTCACGCCGCTGGACTGAACCCTTTCGTGCGGCTCGTCGAGTAAGACTCGCTTCAGGTGTTCGAAGCGAACTTCGCCAGCAGGCGAGCCAACGTCTCGACGTCCTCTTCGTCCCAGCCATCCATGATGTCTCGGAGCCGGGCGAATCGGAACTCGCGCGCCTTCTCCGCGAGCTCGCGACCGGCGGGGGTGAGTGCCGCCATCTGCAGGCGGCCGTCGACGGACTGCCCCTCGCGGCGAACAGCGCCAGAACGAACCGCGCGCTCAACGAAGCGACTGGCCGTCGAGTGCGCGACGAGGAGCGTGTTGGCAACTTCGCGCACCGAAGCCGGTGTCTCCCGGGACGCGAGGAGGTCGACGAGGAGAACGGTCGACAGGTCGATCTGCTGGGCACCCGGCGGGGGCGCTTCTTGGGTCTGCGCCGTGGAGATCCGGACCGCACCGTCGGCTGCCATACGATCCGGCACGCGGGGCGGGACACGGTCGATGAAGCGGCGCAGCCGAAGCAGCGCCTGGTCCAGTTCCGCGAGGGCGGGAAGTCGTGCTCGGTCGCTGACCACGGCGTCACTTTACGGGGCGAGCACGTCCTGGGGTTGCGGGTCCTCTGGCCGTTGCAGGCGAAGGCGAGCGGTCGGGCTCCGCGCGCACCGAGGAGCCCCGGCTGGAGGTCGTCACCCTTCCGCGAGCTGGGTGCCCGATACCGACCGGGTCACCTCGCCATTGTGCTCTCGGTGCTTCACGATGATCAGCCCGGTCGCATGCTCGACCTTCGAGCCGTCAACGAGAGGGGTCACGTGACCACGCCCGCGCTGCGGGTCGTCGTGCTGGACGACGACCCCGACGTCGCCACCTACACCGGGACCGTCCTCGAGCGCCGGGCGGGGTGCGAGGTGGTCGTCCTGCACGACGCCTCGGACATCGCCGGGACGCTCGCGCGGTTCGACCCCGACGTCGTCGTCACCGACATCGAGATGCCCGGGATGTCGGGGCTCGAGCTGGCGGGGGTGCTGCGCGAGCAGGCGCCGGACGTCGGCGTCGTCGTCATGACCGCGCACGTGTCGGTCGACTACGCCGTGGGCGCGCTGCGGCAGCGGGCGGACGAGCTGCTCACCAAGCCGGTGCCCGCGGGGCAGCTCGTGGAGGTCGTGCGCCGGCTCGGGGAGCGGCGCCGCGCGGTGCAGGCGGCGCGGCCGGTCGTCCTGGCGGTCGGTGCGCATCCCGACGACGTCGAGATCGGCGTCGGCGGGACGCTCGCGAAGCACCGGGCGGCCGGGGACACGGTGGTCGTGCTGACCCTGTCCCGCGGCGCGCGCGGCGGCGACGTCGAGCACCGCCAGGGTGAGGCGCTCGCGTCGGCGGAGCTGATCGGCGCCCGGCTGTTCCTGGAGGACCTGACCGACACGGAGATCCCGATGGCGGAGCCGACCGTCGGCATCGTCGAGCGGGTGGTCGCCGAGGTGCGGCCGACGGTGGTCTACACGCACACCGTGCACGACCGGCACCAGGACCACCGCGCCGTGCACCAGGCGGTGATGGTCGCCACCCGCGGCATCGGCACCGTCGCGTGCTTCGAGAGCCCGTCCGCGACGGTCGACTTCCGGCCCAACCGGTTCGTCACCATCGACGCGCAGCTCGAGACCAAGCTCGCGATGCTGGCGTGCTTCGCGTCCCAGACCGCCGTCCGGGACTACCTGGACCCGGAGATGGTGCGCGCGACGGCGCGGTACTGGTCGCGGCACGGCACCGGCGACGCCGTCGAGCCCCTGGAGATCGTGCGGGACACCGGGGGGATCGGCTCCGGCGCGCTGCACGCATCCACTGAACGCCGGACGACACCGAACGGTCCGTGAGCCCACGTCCCCTGGCGAACCGAAGAACGTGCTGGCTGAGTGGCCGCACCCCTGTCCGACGCCATCACGGAGCGCCGGCACGGCCGTATGGGTGACGAGATGTCCGGCCCATGAGTCGGATAGGCATGCTCGGAGCGTGCAACCCACTAAAGCCGTTCACCGGAGCGCCGTCCTAAGGGTGTCGATGATCGCGGGCCGTGGTCCGACGACGAAGGCACTGATCGAACGGGTGACCCGTCTCGTGGAGGGCGTTGAAGGTTTGGAGTTCAAGCTCGCCACCACCCGTGCCAAAGCTGATGCGTTGGCCGCTGGGCCCAGCGACTTGCTCGTCATCTCCGGACACGGCTGGGTTGGGTCAGATGCCGCAAACTGGGCGCTCGGTGGCCACAAACGGTGCGTCTTCGACCTGCTCGAAGCGCCAGCGCACATCGACGCGGGGATGGTCGTGATCGACGCGTGTGGCGTCGAGGTAGACAACTGGACTCACAGGCTGGGTCCTGGGGTACCCGTTGTTCACGGCTCCGTGTCTGACGAGCCGCGTGCCGTATGGAACTCGCAAGCCAACTGGTGGATCGCGATGCTAGGGACTCTCATCAAGGAGCTCGACGGGGGTCCGTGGGCGTCCGCACGCCTGCACGACACCTGGCGGCGCGTGCAGGAGACCGATGTGCCGTCCACATCGCACGAGTACCGCACGACCGTGACCTCGGGGTGACCAGTGGACGATCGCGAACCGATCGTCCCGACGGACTGGCTCGACCGTCGGGCGCCAGTCATTCCGGAGACACTGGTCGCTGCCCGACGCGTCAATCTGCGTGGCTCCGAGGCGAGTCGGGTGACGTTGCTGGTTGCGCGCAACTAGCGCACGTGCAGCTTGCGTGCCGCCCACCGCATCACCCAGCGCGCGCGGCTGCGTGGGGGAACGGTGCTGAGCTCGGACGCGCAGCAACTACCGGCGAGGGACTGGACCGTGCCGACGCGCAAGGTGCGATCGAAAGCGAGACCGCAACCCAGCGGGGGAGGCACGCGAACCGATTCCGCGAACCCCAGCGCCTGTAGACGAGGACACTGTCGTCAGCCTCGACGAGCGTCGGACCCCCGACACGCAGCGACCCGAAACCCGCCCGAGGAAGCCCGTGCCCCGCCGAGGAAGTTGTCGTGGTACGCAGAGGCGCGGTCGATCGTGCGCATCAGCCGCGGTTCGACCGCTGGACCGCACTCTCTCGGTTAGGTCACCGGAGAAGCCCAACTCCCCACTCGGCGGCTCGTTCGACCTCTCCGTCGGCCAGTGGACCGCTGACGCCGAGAACGAAGAAGTCCGGTCCCTGTGTCGCGCTGGCACCTCGTCGACGGAGCAGCTTGGCGGCCGCCTTGCTTGCCGAACCGGTGAACGCTCCGCGCGTCTTGGTGGCAAAAGTGACTACCGGGGGTGATAGACCTTGCGTCGTTGCGATCCACTCGCGAACGCCAGTCGGCGCCGGCACCGCGCCCTTCTGGGCGGCTTGAGCGCGGGTGGCCGGCGTCGGCAGGCCCAGGCTGTGGGTCGGAGCACCGACCAAGACGAGGTCAGCACTGGTGATGGCGGGCGCCGTGTCAGCTGGCACGTAGTCCACGTCCGCGCCCTGGTTCCGCAGCGCGAACGCGAGCGTCTCCGCGATGGCGGCGGTGTTTCCGAAATGGGACTCGACCACAAGAAGCACGTGCATCTCACTGGACCTTCCATGCGGGATTGCCGGCACCCACGGACTGCAGCGCGTCGACGAGTACGACTGCGGCGCTGACGAGGACTGCTACGGCGACGATGGCGGTGAGGGTGCCAGCGACACGCATCCCGAGGCTCCACCGTCGTTTCGTGGGATGCAGCGGCCCCCAGACGGTCGCCAGGACGGTCGCAAGGAGGAAGAACATCGCGGTCGCGACTGTGCCGCTGCGGTGGGCATGGACGGTGGCCATGTCGACCTCGCTAGGGCTGCCGACCGCTTCGACCGCGTCGAGCAGGGCTTCGCCCGCCTCGCCCGTGGCTACGACGAGCGCCATGCTCGCCACTGCCAGGACGATGAGCGGCCAGCGGAGCGCTCGGCGAGCGGGGACCACGGCCACGTAGGCGATCGCAGTGCAGGCGGACAGTACGGAAAGCAGCAGCGTGACGCTGCCGAGGATCGCGTGAGCCGGCATGCCTGAACCCCCTTGTGAGACATGATGTCTCATGCAGACTAGGGGGATGGTTCCGCCCCGTCAACGTCCCGCCGACGCGGCCGAGCGTGTCGTCGACGCCGCGGTCCGCCTGATCCACACACGCGGGCTAGCCGTCGGCCTGGAAGGGATCTCCCTCGAGGAAGCGATCGTGGAGTCGCGGGTGTCCCGGGCCACCGCGTACCGGCGATGGCCGAACAAGAGCGAGTTCATCAAGCAGGTACTGGTGCGCATCGTGCGCGGCGTCCGGCTTGAGCCGGAGACCGACGAGGACATCGCCGCGATCCGTGGCATGGTCAGCGACCACCACGACGAGCTCGCGACCTCGACGGGTTGGCGGACACTGGTCGTGGAGAGTCTGCGAGTCTCCACCGAGAGCGACTTTCGAAGACTCGTGACGTCCACGGCGTGGCGTGACCACCTGGCCCTGCGCGCGACATGCGCGGGTCTCCCCGACGCCGACTTGCGCGCGCTCGTGGCGAGCGAGCTCGCGGCGTCCGAACGGGCGTTCACTGAACGTCGCGCGCGTGTCTACTCGCGACTGCCCCAGCTCATGGGGTACCGACTCGTGCCGTGGCTGGACCCCGAGCCGGGGTTCGAGCTCATGGCTGAAGCGACGGGTGCCTTGATGACGGGGCTGGTCGCGCGCGCCGCAATCATCAATCCCCGTCCCGCCGTCATGATGCAGGCGTTCGGGTCGTCCGTGCGATCGGCGTGGTCGAGCGAGTCCTACGCTCTGGTCGCCACGATCCTGTCCTACCTGGAGCCGGACCCGGCGATCACGTGGGATGCGCGTCGCGTCGATGCCGCGATCACCGGTTCGTACGACCTTGAACGGGAAGCGCGCGACCTGCGCTCGTCCTAGGCGACGTACGGCGAGCTGAGCGCCGGTGTGGGCGAACTCTCGGACAGACGGCGGGTTTGAGGTTTCGCCACTGACCTCTCTAGCCGATGGTTACGACGTGACCCTTGTTTCCGATCGCGACCGGTTGCCCTCGCGGGGTGATGACCTGAGCGTCCCGCCGGCTGTGGTGCGCCTGACGACACGCGTCCCGGCATGGATCCGGGCGGGCGGAAACGCCGCGACGGTCGGACGTCTCCTTCTTGGCTTCTGCGGCACCGTCGCAGTCGTCGGCTCCCTCGTCCTTGACGCCGACGCTCACGAGGTGCGCGCACTAGGCGGCACGTCGCTGGTGATGCTCTTCCTCGTCGTCGCGAGCTTCAAGATCCCGTGGCACCGGGCGCCCGCCGCGACGTTGGTCTTCCCCGTCCTCGCCCTAGGCGCGCTCGCGACTCTTGGCCTCACCACCCGCGGCATCACCGTCGCGTTCGTGGGGCTGATCCCGCTGTGTTTCGTGTACATCGGCCTGTTCCACACCGGGCGAGCGGCTCTTGTCGTCCTCCCCGCAGCATGGGCTGCCTACATCGCCATGTTCCCGATGCTGGACAGCAACGCAGCGGTTCGCCTGTCCATCTACGGAATCACCTGGTACTCGATCGCGCAGATCCTCGCGCTGACCATGACGTATCAGCGCGACCTGCAACGTCGCCTTCGCTATGACGCTCGAACCGACCCGCTCACGTCGTTGGGCAACCGGCGTGGCCTGGATGAGCGGCTCGCTCGAACGGGCGCCGGGGACTGCCTGGTAATCACCGACCTGGACCACTTCAAGTGCGTGAACGATACCGAAGGCCATGCCGCTGGCGATGTCGTACTTGAGCGCTTCGCTCATCTTCTCGAACAGCAGCTGCGGCGTCGTGACTACGCCGCGCGGTACGGAGGGGAAGAGTTTGTGCTGATCCTGCCGCGCACGGACTCGTCGCAAGCGATGACTATGCTGCGAGCTCTGAGAACGGAGTGGACCGAAGAACGCACCGGAGTGACGTTTTCCGCGGGCGTCGCTTCCATTACGGAGCACACACCCCCGGGGAGTGCGTTGGCGGCCGCCGACATAGCGTTGTACCGCGCGAAGCAGGCCGGTCGCGACAGGTTCTACGTCGCCCCGGAGGGAACCACGGACACCGCCCGGCGACGCTCACCCGAGTGACGTGCGTGGCCTCAACCCCGCGACCGGTGATCGCGTGCCCGAGGAGCCGATCGTCACGGCGACGTTCGCTGACGAGCGCCGAGCGCGAGGCCGCCGTACGCTTCGATTCCCCGAGCCGGCGACAGGTCCCCTGCCGCCGGCTCGTGGCAACGAGCGCACGGTGTGCTCGTACGGTCGCTGCTACGCCCCGTCCCGTGAGGGCGGGCAAGCGCGGTCAGCCGCGGAGAGGATTGACGGTCTCGCCCCGCCCGCGGGAGCTACGAGACGCTCCGATCGACGTTCGGCCCTGCACGGTTGCCTGCACCACGCATCAGCAGCCCACCGTCAAGGGGCGACGTTTCACCGGTGCACATGGTGAGAAGCGGTGTTCTCGAACCAAGGGTGGGCTTCCATCCAGGCGCGCAGCTCGGCGCGGGTGGAGACACCGAGCTTGCGGTAGATCGCGCGGACCTGTGTCTTGACGGTGTTCCTCGTGACGAACAGGCAACGTGCGACTTCTTCGAGGGTCGCGTGGACGCCGAGCTCAGTCAGAACGACCTTCTCGCGTGCGCTCAGCGGCTCGCTCGTGGCGCCGACGCGGGTGGTGCACTCCGCTTCGAGGGTCGTCATCGGGGTCTCCATCGTCATGAGCCGTACGCGCCCGAGGATGAGGCGTCGTGCACCTCATCGGCTGCACCCTTGTATGCATAAGGCATGCGTCATGACGTCGCGGACGAGGTGCTCGCGCGCCGAGGCCGCGTCCCGCTAGCGACGGGGTGGTCACTCAGGCGCTCGATCGGGTTGCAGTATGTACAAGGCACACTTTCAATGGGTATGCAGGACGGCGATCACGCGCCCAAGCATCGGGTCATCGACGACCGTCCGCGGAGCGGAGCACGCGATGCTGACTCAGGAACAGATCCAGACGATCAGCGGCGGGACGGTCGTCGACAGCAACGGCGACAAGATCGGCAAGGCCGGCCAGGTGTACCTGGACGACGTGACGGGTGAACCGGACTGGGTCACCGTGAACACCGGCCTGTTCGGCACCTCAGAGTCGTTCGTGCCGCTTCAGGGCGCGACTGCCGACGGCAAGACGTTGCGAGTGGCCTACACCAAGGCGCAGGTCAAGGACGCTCCTCGCGTGGACGCGGATGGCCACCTGTCGGAGCAGGAAGAAGGAGAGCTGTACCGGCACTACGGCCTGTCGTCCGGCGTCGACACCACCACGGCCGGAACGACGAACGACGCCGGTGCGGACGTGGACACGGGCGACGACGCTATGACGGTGTCCGAGGAGCGTCTGCACGTGGGCACGGAGCGGCGCGAGGCGGGACGTGCGCGGCTGCGGAAGTACATCGTCACCGAGCAGGAAACGGTCACTGTGCCGGTCACCCGCGAGGAGGTTCGCCTGGAGCGCGAGCCCATCACCGACGCCAATCGGGACGACGCCCTCGCTGGGCCAGACCTGACCGAGTCTGAGCATGAGGTCGTGTTGACCGAGGAGCGGCCGGTCGTCGCGAAGGAGACCGTTCCGGTCGAGCGTGTCCGGCTCGCCAAGGACACCGTCACCGACCAGACTCAGGTCACCGAGGAGGTCCGCCACGAGGAGGTAGACACCGAGGGCACAGACGGCGGCGCCGGTCGGAAGTGATCGGTTCCGCCGCGACGGCGCGGCCCTCGTCCTCCTCCCGGCACGGGGGCCGCGCCGATCTGCTCGCTCGCGGCTGGCGCGTCTTGATTCACGACTCCGTGACCGGCGGTCGACGGCGTTGCGGCACCGGGGCCTCGTGGTCGACGCGGGGGCACCGACCCGAGGAGCAACGACGGTGAATCGAGGACTGGTTCCCGACGGCTCTGCCCGTCGCTCGACGGTCACCGGGGCCGGCGGAAGCAAGCGACACTCGTTGGCCCCACAGGACCAGCCGATGGTCCGAGGCTGTGATCGAGTGGGACGACGGATCGGTGACTCGACGCGGGGCCGATAGACGGGGTACGTAGGTGAACGACACGGGATCCCGCGACATCGAGTCGCAACTCGCGGCGCTCGCTGCTGAGAACGCGGCGCTGCGGCAGCAGTTGAGCGACCTGGAAGCAGCGGCCCGGTCGTGGTGCATCATCGGGCAGGCCCTGGGCATCTTCATGGCGGAGATCGGGTGCGATTCGGATACCGCCTTGGCGATGCTGCGTTCGGCGTCTCAGCGGCGCAACAAGAAGGCCGACGAGTTGGCAGGGGAGATTATCGAGCGGGTAGGAGGGCGCGTGGTTGACCCCCCGCGGTTCTCGCCGCGAGCGAGCTGAGCCCATCCCCAAGCCAGTCCGGCGTGGCGGGCACGATTGCGCGGCGAACCGGGCAGACCTCGTATACGGCCTCATCGAGGAGGGTGGTTCCGCGTCACCGGAGCGCGCGCTGGCTGGCACGCGGTTCGGGGTTCCTGTCCGGACGGTCGAGCCGGCCCTTTCCGCGCCTTCTGGGGACGGCAGCTGTGGTTTACCGGCGCGCTGGAGGCGACCTCGAGGGGGCTGCGCGTCGCAGATCCGCGCTCTGGGTCGGGGCTGATCTCAACCTCCCGACCGAGGCGCGCTACGGCGCCGCTACCTGCCGGTTCGTACGCGCCCGGTCGCAGGAAGGCCAAGCCTGCTCAGCCCGCGAACGACCCGGGACGCGCCGGCACCCGCAGGCGATCACGGAGCAGCTGATCGCCGAGCGAGTCGGCCGCTAGCGGGTGTGCGTCGCCCGGCTAGCGCCCGCCGACCCGCCCGCCCATCAGGTCGAGGTGGCGTCCCGTCCCCACGACGCGCACGTCGGCGCCGCTGACCACGACCGCTGCACCGTCGGCGAGCGCGAACGTCCGCTGCGCGAGCCCGGCGACGGCCGCCCGCACGGCACCGTCGGCCGGGGCCGGGAACCAGGGCGAGTCGAGGTGCGGCACGATGAGGAAGTCGACCAGGCCGAGGCCGCGGCTGTCGTCGGGCTCCACCTGGATCGACTGCGACAGGCGCACGTGTGGGCCCGTCACCATGCTGCCCGCGCTGATGCCGACGTACACCCGGTCCCGCAGGAGGGCGGGGAGGTCATCGGCCAGGCCGCTGCGCCGGAGCCACCGCAGCAGGTGCGTGGTGTCCCCGCCCGTCACGACGAGCACGTCCGCGGACCACAGCCGTGGACGCCACACCGCCGGTTCCAGCGCGGACACGTCGACGATGTCGAGCGCCGCGAACCCGGCCCGCTGCACGTCGACGTAGTTCGCGAGCAGCCAGCCCTTGTCGCCCTCGACCACGTTCGCCGCCGTGGGGACCACGGCGACCCGCTGGTCCACGAGCGGGCGCCCCGACAGCGCGGCGAGGGCGTCGCACGAGAGCTGGTCGGCCAGGCCCGAGGACGTCAGCAGCAGCTTCACGAGCCCGAGCGTAGCCAGACGTCGAGGGCAGGACGTGGCGCGGAGCGGGCATGATCGCGCGGTGAACCGGACGGACCGCCTGTACGCCCTCGTCGAGGAGCTGCGTGCCGTGGCTCCCCCCTGCCGCAGCGCGCGCTGGCTGACCACCCGGTTCGAGGTCTTCGTCCGGACCGTCCAGCGGACCCGTCCGGCGCTGTTGAGGCGCGCGCTGTGATGCGGCGCGCGGGAAGCCATGGCAAGGTGCCGTTCCTCTCCGCGGGCGTTTTCCGATGCCCAAAGTCCGCAGGGACGGGTGTCCGAGGCGTGAAACGGGGCCTAACTTCGTCTCTCCACAGCGGCCGACAGGGCAGGGCCTGCTGAGAGGCTCGAAGACCCGCGTGTGGACAACCCTGTCCACAGCCAAGCCATCCTGTGTGCGCGAAGAGGCGTGCGTCCACAGCCTTCCACAGCGTCTTCCACAGGCCATGTGGACGGTGAACTACCGCGATGTTAGTTGCCCGTGTCAGCCTTGCATCAGGACAGCACGAAGCCCGTCAACCAGACGAGCTGGGTGACGGGCTCCGAGTGAACGTGGGCGCGTTCGGGGTCAGCCTACTCACGCGCTGCTGCCCGGGAGGAGGTAGCGCGATGGTCCCCCCGCCACCATTCGAATGAGGCCGTGAGCGGGTGACGCAGCGGTCCGACCGAAGAGCCCTCGGTGACCGTGAGGTTGTCACCGAGGGCCCTTCACGTCCTGGACTGTCTCGCCTTTGGGTCATACACGGTCCGAAGCCACAGGGAGCTACAGCTGTGGTGGGCGCCGGGGAAGGACCACCTCTAGAGCGCACCACACGGCAGGACTTGCTGATCAGAGTGACCGCAGCGCAACGCACGGCCGGACCTGGCGTCACGTCCCTGCGTGTGCGACGCTGCCGAGGTGGCCACCCTCAACGAGAGGCGCGGACGGCGTGAGTTCGGCGCTGGCATGCTCGCGTTCGTGGTGCTGGAACTCCTTGGAGTCACGGTCCTCGTCGTTGGGGTGGCGTACGACAGCAAGGCGGCGCTCGGTGCTGGGGTGGTTGCCATGGGCGTGGCGGCGTGGCTGGGTGCCGCCGAGGGTGTGCGCTACTGGCGAAGCCGCTGACCGGCCGCGTGTGGCGGCTGCGGGCCACTTCGACTTTCCGCGGCAGCTTCGGCTCGCCGTGGCATGGCTAGGCAGATCGGGTGAGGGCTCCAGTGATGCTCATGTCAGTGCCTGCACCTGTCGATGCTGGTGAAGAGGGCAGACCTGCTCTTGTATCGACGAGAGCGCACGAGGACTGGGCATGATCTTCCCTGGCGACCCTGACAGGCCGGAACCGAACGCGTCCGGGTCTTCGCCACAGGAGCGGCCGGCGACGCAGCCGGCGAATCCCGCCCACGGCGACGAGGTGCAGCCCGTGATTGTGAGCCCCGACGGCACGCAGCGGTACGACCAGGAAACCGGTCAGTGGCATCCCGTACCAGGGACTGCCGCCACGGTCGCAGCCGTGCGTGCACGCCCGAAGCTACGGGGCTGGAAGCTCGCGTTGGCGATCTTCGCCGCGGTGGTCGTTGTCGTCGCAGTTGTCGAAGCAGGAAACGCGATCTTCCGAGACACCCGTCTTCAGGACGCGCGTGACGCGTGCTCGGCCGGCTCGGTCAGCGACGGTGGTCGAACGCTGACGCTGGACATGGCCGGCGAGACTCCGGCCAGCGGACTGCTCGACGCCGCGGATGTCGCGTGCGTCCTTGGTGCGCTTGAAACTCCTACTGCGACGGTGACGTTGATGGACACCACGACGGCGCTTGACGGCAGGCAGACCGACTCCTGGGACGGGCTCACTGCGTCGTGGCGCTATCACCCGGACACCGGTCTGGACGTGATCATCGAGCGAGACTGAGGGTTCGAGACACTGCATCGGAGCCGCGTGTTGAGCGTTACGAGGTGGACGCTCGCCAACCGCTCGCACGGCGAGCGGCCACCCAGGCGGCAACCTGGGTACGCCGCTGCAGGCCCATCTTGCCGAGGATCGAAGTGATGTGGTTCTTGACCGTCTTCTCGGCGATGCCGAGATGGTCCCCGATCTCCCGGTTGGACAGGCCGTCGGCGATGAGGTCGAGCACTTTCGCCTCGCTCGGGGTCAGCCCTTCCGTCGGGTCCTCGTGCGCCGCGCGCCGACGGGTGATGGTCCTTTCATCCAGCAGCGTTCGCCCGGCTGCGACGGCCCGGATGACGTCGGCGATCTCCGCACCGCGGACGTTCTTGAGTAGGTACGCGGCGGCGCCGGCCTCCAGAGCTGCGGCGAGGGCGTCATCGTCGTCGAACGACGTCAGGATGATGCACCGCGCATCGGGCAGGCTCGTCTTGAGCTGCTTGATCAGGTCGATGCCAGTGCCGTCGGGAAGCTGCAGGTCGACGAGCAGCACATCGGGGTGGACGAGTCCGGAGCGACGAAACCCATCGGTGACCGATCCCGCTTCGGCGACGACGCGCATGCCGTCGGCGCGCTCGACGACCTCGACGATGCCCCGGCGGACGACCTCGTGGTCGTCGATGATCATGACTGCGATGTCGCTGGCGCGTTCCGGCTCGGGTACGTCGTTCGTCGGCACGTTCGCATCGTAGACAGGGCGCGCCGGAACGGCTGTTCGGGAAAGTGCCGGCCCGGCTACGCGTTCTCGGTGAGCGCAGCCGGCGACTCGACGAGCGGCATGACGCGGTCCCTGGTGCGCAGCAAGC
Organism: Cellulomonas endometrii; assembly: GCF_949769265.1. NCBI lineage: Bacteria > Bacillati > Actinomycetota > Actinomycetes > Micrococcales > Cellulomonadaceae > Cellulomonas > Cellulomonas endometrii. The sequence goes on from NZ_CATKPC010000002.1 coordinate 99,571, forward strand.
CAGCGAAGTCATGGGGCGGAAGAGGTCTGGCGAACAGGTAGCCCTGTCCGTAGCTGACGCCTTGCGCGACCATCATGTCCCGCTGCTCGAGCGTTTCGATCCCCTCGGCCAACACGATGAGGTTCAGGGTGCGAGCCAATGCGGTGATGCCTGCGATGAGAGCACGCGGGGTGTCCTCGTTGCTGGTGACGGATCGATCCAGCTTTAGGACCTGGATGGGGAACCGGTGAAGGTAGTCCAACGAGGTGTACCCGACGCCGTAGTCGTCCAACAGCAGGTCGATGCCCGCTTCGTGCAGCGCCGCGAGCGTTGATGCGGCGGGACCGTCGCTTGGAAGCTCTTCGTGTTCGGTGATCTCCAGACGAAGGTGACCCGGGTCGATGTCGGCATCGTGCAGCAAGCTCAGGATGGTGGGCGCGAGCTCTGGGTCGGCCAGGCTGGCGCTGGTCAGGTTGACGCTGACGGGGACGAGGTCAACGCCACGGTGTTGCCAAGACTCGAGCTGGTCGACGACGTGCCGTAGTACCGCGGCGTCGAGATGCCGGTCCAGCCCGTTGTCGTGAACGATGTTGAGGAACTTGGCCGGCGCGAGAAGTCCGAGCTCGGGATGGCTCCAGCGCACGAGCGCCTCCGCGGACACAACCTCCCCGGTTCGCAGATTCACGACGGGTTGGTAGTGCAGGACGAGGTGGCCGACGTCTTGGGCGTCCACCCCGAGCAGGGCTCGTAGCTGTGAGGTGAGGGTGAAGCGATGTGCGACCTGGGCGCGCATGTACGGGTGGAAGCGTGCTGTGGTGTCCCGGCCTTGAGCTTTCGCTGCGTACATGGCGACGTCGGCGCGCGTCAGTCCCTCATCGAGGTCACTGCCCACGGGCGCGTCGGTGATGCCGATGCTCGCGCTCACCTGCAGTTCAAGACCTTCGATGACCACAGGTTCACGTACGGCCCGGACGATCTCGGAAGCGAGGTTGTCGGCGTGTTCCGAGTCCGCGAGGACGACGAACTCGTCGCCGCCCATGCGCGCGACTAAGCGGACGCCTCCTCGTGGTTGAGAAAGCCGGTCGCGGATCGCGAGAAGTAGCTCGTCACCGACACGGTGACCGTGGGTGTCGTTGATCTGCTTGAACTCGTCGATGTCCACCAGGAGCAAACTGCAGTCGCGTTCGCACGTGGTGGTCCCGTACATCCGTGCCAGCGCGCGTCGGTTCGCTAGCCCGGTCAAGGGGTCATGGTCGGCGAGGTACTCGCTGCCGTGCAGCGCGCGCACAGCCCGGAGCAGGCACAGCCCCGCGACCGTCGAACCCGAAGCGAGCAGCACCCAAGTCGGAAGACCGGGCGAGCCGTTGCTTGAAGCGATCCACCACAGGACGACCGGGGCACCGACCAACGGCATCATGCCGAGAAGCGACACGGAAGCGGGACGCCGGTGTACATAGGTGCGCGGGTCGAACGCTGCGACCATGGACGGTTCAAGAGCCGCGACGGCGAACAACATCGTTGCCAGCGTTCCTAGCGCCTGGGCCGGGTCACCCGCCGCGGCTAGCCGCCGCCCGTCCACCGCCGCCAAGAGGTCATAGACCAGCGTGAGACCGGTCGCGGCGAGGAGGAGGTAGGCGCTGCTTGGAAGGCCGCGGCGCGTCAACATCCACCGCAGCAACATCCCGAGAACCGCGACGTCGACCGACGGAATGATCAACGCGGATAGCGTGCGCCGTTCGGCCCCCGCAGCAGCGACGAGCTGTGCGGCCAAGATCACCAGGACGGTGCCGATGATCACGAAGTCCAGCCATGCTTCTCGGTCTCGTACCGACGAGCGTGAACCCGAACGGATGAGGGCGATCACGATGGCCACTGCGACGGCTTGCCCGGCACTCACCAGGATCACGCACGCTGCTTGGCCCCATAGGCCGTGATGCTGTGCGACGTTGCCGCCCGCCCACAGTGCCAACATCAGCGCCACAGCGAGCCAGGTCTTGCTTCTGGGGGCGATGCCACTTGACCGCAAGGAGGACGAGCGCCGCCGCGGTCACAGATGTCACGATGGACACGGCGTCGCGCGCGGGAGGAAGCGTCGTAGCCAGGCCCGCGAGAACGAGTGCTACCGCGAGCGTCACCGCAGCGGGACGCGCCCGGACGCCCGGGGGAGAGATCACGATCCCTCTCATCGGCGCGAGCCCGGTGTGCTCAAGTTCCTCAGCGGGTGAGAACGGTGCGGTCCGAGTGCAAACGCGCGCGGCCTCCCGTCACGCGGTCCCAACGCCACCGAGGACACCGGCGCTGTCCCTGTCGTGGCGCCACGCACGAGCAGCAGTGTGAGCCTTCATGAGGCTACCTGAGATGACTATGAGGCGCGTCACCTGAGCGATGCACGCCGCGTGTGCGCCTTGACGCTGGCGGTGCGAGAACGCGTCGGACCGAGCCGTAGCGGCTACCGAACCGTGTTGACTTCGTCCGCTGTGAGCGTACTGTGAGTCTCATCGTCTATTGATCGGCGAAGTCAGCGATCCCCTACCACGGGTGGCGCATCTCATGGACACCACGCGACACGCCCGACGTAGCCGTCTGCGCGACGCCCGCGCCCAGGCGTGGTGGTGGACGCCTACCGTGGTCGTGATCGCCGCAGCGCTTGCTGGTGCGCTCAGCGCGGTACTGACGGGTGAACCCATCGGTGTGACGCTGAGCCTCCTCGCGGTCGTCATCGTCGCCGCCACCACCGCCGAACGGGCGCGACTGGAGTTCCGTCGCGGATGGCGGCAGGGGTACGAGGATGCCGTCCGGGCGATGCTCGAGTACTCCACGGGCAAGACGCCCGAGATCGAGGCCCGCGCAGTGTTGCACGGTGACCCCACCCCTGAACCGTGGGATGTGCACGTCCCCCCGCTCCGGTCGCGGAGCGTCTCGTGATGTGCCCGCACGTGGACGAGCTCGTCCTCACCGACGCGACGGGAGTGTGGGCCGCGCGCTCGACGAGCCGGACCGTGTACTACGTCGATGCGGACAGCTCCCTGCTGCTGAGGTGCACCGGACCGCACTCGTCGCCGGGACCCGGTGATAACCGGTGGGTACCGCTGATCCAGGTCACGTCACTGTTCCGCGGGGACTTCGGTGTCATCAGGGTGGGCGACCGCCACCAGTACCTGTTCGACTGGGACCCCGGTGGGGCCGATTACGGGTTCTGGGTCCAGCGACTTGTGACGTCGATCGACTACGTCGAAGCCGAGGAGCTCGCCGGGCTGCCGGCCTTCCCGCAGGACGACCGGCCGTGACCGGCGCCCGCCGTCCGTGGCTGTGGGCCCTGCCGACCCGGGTCGAGCTCGCCGCTGGCGCGGTCATCCAGTTTCGAGCCGCCGGCGAGGACTTGAACGAGGTCTACCAGGCTCAGATCGACAGGATGTTCGAGATCGGCTTGATGCAGCCACCGCGGACGATCGAGCAGGACCCGGGTGCGCCGGTGGCGGTCACGCTCACCGGGGACGCGCGATTCCTCGTTGGGGCAGTGGACCTCGGCCGGGAAGTCGGCCTCGAGGTCCTGGCCCGTGGCCTGGACGTAGCAGTCGATGCCGCGGCCCGCGAGTACCTCGACCGGCACCCGCGACCTGACATCGCCGAAGACGACGTCAGCGACGATCCGGAGCCGTACGAGCCGGACGACGGGGAGCCGGTGGGCGCGCAGGAGATCCAGGTCCCCGTCGACCAGGCCGGCGACCGGATGCCCGACCTGCTGGACGAGATCGCACGCGGTGCACGAGTTGTGCTGGTCGACCAGGGGGTGCGGGTCGCGGTCCTGACGACGTGGTCCTCGTACGTCGCACTGCGCGAGAAGCTCGCTGCCGCCTCCGTCGCGTTTTGGACCGCGTGGCGAACCGGGGTGTTCGACGTCGCCGGGTACGCCACCGACATCATCACGGTCCTCCACCGACCCGACACCGCACCCGATGACGACACCGAGGAGGGTGACCGCGATGAGCCTGAACCCTGACCCCACCCGCATCCTGGGGTGGGAGTCCGACGAGCACGTCCTGCCCGCCGACCGAGTCCTGACCCAGTACGCGTTGATAGCGCGCGACCTGACGGTCTGGAGGCCCGTGGTCCTCACCGATGCTGACGCGAGGGTCGCGGTGATCGTGGCGTGGAACTGGTGGGCGACCCAGCACGAACGGTACGTGTCGGCGGCCGCCTCCTGCTGGGCGCACTGGCGCACCGGGCAGTTCGACTCCGCCGGGTTCGCCCAAGACGTCCTCTGCGGCCTGCGACCCCCGATGCACCCCACCGTCCACCCGAGCGCGGCAACCGACTACGAAGCCGACGACGATGCCGACGCCGATTGACCCGATGCGCATCCCCAGGCGATGGGTCGTCACCACCAGCTCGGGCGCGCGACACCTGATCGACTCGCGCGACCTCCACGACGTCACCGTAAGCCGGCTGACCAAGACCACTGACCCAAGCACGGCGGGGTTCCCGCTCGGGGCGCTGCGCCGCGACGACCATGCCCTGCGGCTGGGCGGCGTGTTGCACCTGGACGGCTCCACCATGACCGACGGAATCGTCGTTGGCGAGGACATGTACCTCGCCCTGGAGCCGCTCGACCCCCGCGCTCACGCCACCGTCCGACGCACGACCCCGGTGGTCGAGGTGCGTTCCCTAGATATCCCCGACGATGCGTGACGCCGCGACGGTGATCTGGCGGATCTCTGTCCTCGTGGCGACCGGATGAGCACGATCACCGGCCCTAGCTGCTTCAGTGCCCCGACCAAGGACTCAGGTGCCAGGCGTTTGGCCGGCCTGCCCATCGGTGCAACGGACACCCCATGGTGGCTCAACCCCTGGGTTCGCGGGTACCGGGCAACTCACTGGATGCCGCCGGCGAGGAACGCTACGAGTACCCCGAGCATCCCTGGGCGCAGCCGACCTGCCACAGCATCAGCGGCGGCTCCGCAGCCGCGGAGGTGCTGCAGCACAGTCCAAGCTCAGCAGCGCACCCTCCACCGTGCCGACACAGGCGGCGCAGGCGCGCAGGGCTGCGAGGGTTGGCCCCGGCTTCGGGGCGGCGTGACGGTCTGAGACGCTGAGTTCGTGGACGTGAACCTTGACCTTCCTGACTTGGCTTTGAGCGTCCCCGACCTGCTTGGCGTGCTCGGGTTCCTACTCGCAGTCGCCGTGGCGGTGATCGAACCCCTTCGCCGGCGTCCCCGCGTCCACATCGAGGCGGTCGTCGCCCATCAAAGACAGGCCGGAGAGTGGCGGTCGCGAGGGCTGTCCGTTTCGGTTGTGAACGTCGGAGGCTCAGCCGTGACGATCACCGCCGTGGTGATCGACAACCCCGCGGGTCAGCAGGTTCCGCTACCGGGCACAACCCGGATGCCTCCGGAGATGACCGCCGATCCTGACTATGGCGACAACGCCCGACTGCCCGTGGTCATCGAGCCGGGCCACTGCGTGACGTGGGTCGTCGGGCTCCCGCACCTGAAGAAGCTCGCGGACGGGAAGCCCGACGACTGGAAGCCGGCCATCGAGGTCATGTGGCTGCGGCCGCGTTCCGTTCTGCGATCTAAGAAGGTTGCCACCCGCTCGACGTCGAGCAAGGCCCTCGGTGAGCAGTCGATCATCTGAGCGTGTCCGGACGGAAGTCACCGACGCAGGCCGTGGACATGCACGAAGCGACGGGGCACAGAACGGCGTCCCGCGGCCGGCGCAGCTCTAGCCGAGTTCGCGGTTCGCCGAGTGGATGTGCGCACGGGGCGGATCGCCGAGGCCCCCACGGCGTTCAGCGCTTGAACCATGCCGCTCGTGGGACGGTCAGGATCCCAGCACGACTCGTAGTCCGCGCTTCCGCTCGCGTTGGTAGCGCGACCGCGCCTCTGTGGATAGCAGTCGACAGCCGACGCACCCGTCCTCGGGCACGTACGGCCACCGCTGGGCAGTATGGGCGTACGACTCGCTGCCGTCAGGCGGAATCTGATTCGACGCGCATGGCGCGCCTTGCGGCAGGCGGTCGCGTTCGTACCGGCAGACGCTGGTCTTGCGGGAGCCCCTCGGCGATGCACCGTCACGCCGAACGGGAGGCAGCCGCTGCGGCGCTTGGGCGTCGCGCCTGCGCGCGCTCCCCGGGAGACCCGCCCCGAAATGCAGCGTCACCGCGGCAGTTCGGACCGTCGCGCAGGTGTAGAGGCTCGCGCACCAGAGCTCCCGGCCATCCGCAAGGCGGGCGGCGGCCTGTATCGGGGCCTCAGTGTGATCACCGTCAGGGGTCTGGTTCGTGCCGACCGTGAACTCCGTCGTTGCCAGTTCGTGCCTGACACGAACTCCATCGGAGATACCACTATGGCAAGACACTGTGGCATGCTGTTCAGGTCGACGAAGCTGGATCCGGACGCAGGCCGTTGGAGGCACTCGTGAGCGAGTCCGACCCGAGCACCACGTTCAAGCCGCCCTATATGCCGTTTCAGACGTTCTGGAACTTCCTGGGGGACCTCTCCGAGAAGCCGCTGCCGCCGCAGATCGATCGCTCCCTGATGAGCTCGAAGTCGGGCACCGACCAGGCGAACCTCGTCGGAGCCTTGAAGGCGTTCGGGCTGACCGACGAGCGGGGAGCCGTCACGCGGGATCTGGCCCTGCTCACCGAGTCCGACATCGAACTGCGCAGGCTTGCCCTGGCTGACCTGGTCCGGCGCTTCTACTCCGAGCCACTGAAGGTCTCGGAGGTCAGCGGTACCGAGGCCCAGCTCCGTGACGTGTTCCGCGACGAGTTCCAGATCACCTCCTCAGACACGATGCGGAAGGCGATCGCGTTCTTCCTCCACGCGGCTCGCACCGCCGGTGTCGAACTGAGCAGCCACTTCCCGCAGACGCGCGGGGGCCCCGGTTCGTCCGGCGCACCGCGCGCACGCCGATCCCCGACGCGCAAGCGCCCGAAGGTCCCCGTCGTGGTAGAGGCGATCGGCCCGGTCGCGATGTCGAGCCGCTCGGAGAAGACCGTCACCCTCGCGACCGGCGGCACGATGACGCTCACCGTGAGCGTCGATCCACTCACGCTGCGGGGCGAAGAACGCGCGTTCTTCTACCAAGTGGTCGATCTTCTCGATGACTACGCCAACGAGCACCCGCAGGCGAACACCGAAGCTGACGCCTAACCCGCGATCAACGACCAGGAGGGGGCACCGTGGCGGAGCCGCCGTCTCGAAAGCCGGCCTACGAGCCGGTGAAGGGGCTCCCGCGCGTCCCTACGCCCGCGGAGATCGAGGCGCGTCGCGCGAAGCGCGCCCCGACGCTCACCGGTGTCGCGCCGTTCGGGCGCGACAACTGCGTCGACACCGGAGTCGGGATCGCGTTCAAGTCGGTCGACCGGTTCGACCTACTCTCGGCGTACATCGCGCCCCGTGACCTGCTGGTGCTTCGGGACGTCGTCTTCGAGATCAACCGGAACGCGGACAAGGTGCTCGCGGCCGGGCATGCGCACATCCACGCCGAGGTCCGGCAGGCTTGCCGACGGCTCCGCAAGGAGATCACCGATGGCACGATGACGGTGCGCGAGCTCTCCGGGGACTTCATCGACGAGGTCCTCGAGGTGCAGGAGCTCGTGCGCAAGTACAGCGACAGCGGCTCGGCTGACGCCGAGGGCAATGACGGACACCACGCCGGTGAGGCCGCATCGATCGTGTGGGCGCGGTCGCAGCGTCCTGTTGCGATCGTCCTGACAAACGACGGGGGAGCTCAGCGTGCTGCCAGCGAGTGCGGCGTCGCCTGGCTGAACGCCGCGCAGATCATGGAGGTCCTCGTCCAGTCCGGGGAGATCGACCCGCGCAGCGCCTGGGACCTGATCAACCAGATGGACAAGGTCTCGGGCATCGCGGGTCCGTTCCCCGCGGACGCCTCCTGGCGCATGACGACTCGCTGAAGTTCCTCGGTCGCCACACCTCAAGGTCACGCTCCACCGGTACGATAGGATTTCAGAATCCGAAACGGTGGAAGGTGAGGATGAGCGAGCACCACGTCGGTGACGTCGTCCGCCGCTCCCGTGAGGAACGCGGCTGGACGCAGCAGGACCTGGCCTATCGAACGGGCCTGCACAAGTTGCAGGTGCACCGGATCGAGACCGGTGAGCGGAAGAAGCTCTCGACTGCGGAGATCGGTGCTCTGTGCCGCGCCCTTGCTCTCAGCGTCGACGAGCTGCTCGGCGTGAAGCGCGCTGAGCCGGTCGTCTCTGTCGCTGCTGCGCGCCTGCTGAACAAGGACCTGCCGGTCGAGCACTCGATGGCGACGTCCCGGGCGGCCGAGCTCCTGGACCTCAGCGCACGCTGGGCGGACATCACGCCCTCGCACCAGGTGCGTCGATGGTGGTCCGTGCCGCGCTCCGGTCTTGAGAAGGACAAGGGCTACGCGCTCGCCCGCTCCGTGCGCGACTCACTTGACCTGGGTGATGAGCCGATCGAGGACGTCCAGCTGCTGTGCGAAAGGGACTTCGGGCTGTCGGTCGCTCTTGAGCCGTTGCCGGCCCACATCCGTGGCCTTCTGGTCCGCGTCGGTGACGCGGAATGCGATGAGTCCAAAGACGCGCCGGTGCGAGGGTTCACGCTCGTGAACACCACTGGTCAGCCGCCTGCAGCGCAGCGGTTTACGATGGCGCACGAGCTCGGCCACTACTTGTTTGGCGACACCGACGACGGACTGATGCGGTTTGAGTCCGCCGAGGCGCCAGTCGGTAACCAGCGGTGGATGGAACTGCGGTGCAGCTGCTTCGCGGCCGAGCTGTTGGCGCCCGAACGAGCCGTACGGCGCATGGCAGGCGAGCGCGAGCACACCGGCCTAGAGGCCGACGCGGGGCTTGCGGTGGACGTCGCCCGGACCTTCGGCATCAGCTGGGAGGCAGCCCGCAACCGAGTTTGCGACCTTCTCAGCGACGTAGTTCGCCCGAGTTTGGCTCGCATGTCGCGCGGGCGTGCGGTGGACCTCGTCGGGGAATGGCAGGATCCGAACGAGGGCAGCGCAACGGGTGAGGTGCTTCCGCCGCCCATCTATCTCAGTGGGGCGCTGAGCGCGTACGCCCGTGGACGAGTGAGCGTGTACGACCTGGCACGCGTGTTCCGCACCGAGGACGCCAGTGCCCTGCAGCGTCAGCTGTCGGAAGCCGGCTGGGTGAGCGACGCCATTCTGAGGGCGTGAGCTTGGCGCCCATGCACGCCTGACGAATCCGAGCGGGCGGTACCGCCGACGAACATGCACGCGGCTCCTGAGGTGACGAACCGGGTGTCGACGCCGGTGTCGGTGGACGAACGCCGCTCGAGCGGCTTGGGCGTGGCTAGGCTCTCAAGCGATACCAGTGTCCTGCTTCGTGCGGCGCTGCGCTTCTTGGCCGCGCCGCCGCGTTCTACGCCACCTACGCCATCCCGTTGCTATTGCGCGCGCCTAGGCAGTCACGCTCGGCGCTTCGCCGGTGTCCGGCGCTTTGGGCTCCGCTTCTCAAGCGGCATCCGGCGCCTCAGGTACTTGTCGAACTGGGGAACGGTGAACTCGGCCACGCCGTGGGACGGGGTGTAGATCAGGCCCTTCGCGATCAGGTTCGACCGCGTGGGACCAAGTTCCTCGGACTTCTCGTATCCGAGCGTCGTTGCAACTTCTCCTGACCGCTGAGGCCCAGGTCCCAGTTCCGCCATGGCTCTCAGGTACGCGAGTTCGAGTTCTGTTGTCCGTTCGACGCGTACACGGAAAAAGCTCTCATCGAGTTGCGCTTCGACGAGCGGCAGTGCTCGAGTCATGTCGTCGGCTGAGATTACCGAATCGCCCTCGGCTTCGTCCCATGCGGCGCGCCCCACCTCCTGGATAAAGTAGGGGTAGCCTTCGGTGAACTCCCACGCGAGTTCTTCGGCGCCGGATGTAAACTCCACGCTGAGCTCGCTGGCGGGCCGGATCAGCGCCTCGCTCGCAGCGTCCCGGTCCAGCGCACCGATCCTCGGGAAGTTGAACAGTCGCTCCGCGTAGGACTTCGCTTCACCGGCGAGTTTCGGCATTTGAGGCAGTCCTGCTCCGACCATCGTGACCGGCAGGTTCTTCTGTTGAGCCTTGTGGAGCGCGAGGATTACCGCTTCGAAGTCGGGCTTCGTGAGGTACTGGACCTCATCGAGAAGGAACACCACACCTGTGCGGCGCTCTCTTGCAGCCTCGCCGAGGGTGACAATCACGTCAGTGAGGTCTTCTGCGAGGGCCCCGGAGTCGCCGTAGCCTTCCGCGGGCTCCAGGTCCGATGACCCGAGCGTGACGTTGCCGTCGGGGTCGAACGTGAGCGTGAACGCCTTGAGGACCTGCGCGGCCCGTCGAGCGCGCTCACCCCAGCGAGCGGGGCGGTCGATGGTGTACAAGGCGCGCCGACACAGGCGACCCATCAGCGGGGCGAGGCTCGTCCTGGTGTCGACCTCGTGCTCGAGGGTCACCCAGGCGCGGTCCTTGGCGATCGCTTCGAAGCGATTGAGGAGGACGGTCTTGCCGACGCCTCGCAGCCCAGTGACGAGCTGGGAGCGTTCTTGGCGACCTGCCGCGAGTCGGTCCAGCAGGATCTCGAATCGCTCGAGCTGCTCGGCACGCCCTTCGAGAGCGGGCGGCGTCGTGCCCGCTCCGGGCGTGTACGGGTTGTTGCGCGGGTCCACGTTCGCGAGCGTACACGAGTTAGTCGGTCTTACAGGCCCTTATGGAATCTCCATAAGACGTCGTCAGATGGGTACACCTCGCCGTGCAGGACGGCGTAGGTCCACCCCTCTGTAACGCTCTTACCGGAACTTACAGCCAGGCGATAAGATCGTCTAGGTGCACGACACCACCTTGGGAGTGGTGAAGGTGCCGGTCAGGACCCCGTTGACCGAGCCTGGCGGAGTGATGAAGGGTGGGCGCACAGGCGGGAGAACTCCCGTGGCCCCTCCCGGGCTTCTCGAGATCGCTCGCTGGCGCGCCGTGCCTTGAGCCCGCCTCGCGGTTCAGTGCCTGACGCGGGCGCGGCCACGACTGCGTCTCAACGCCACGGTGATGCATGCAAGAGCCGTCGAGCAGAGAAACGACGGCGACGTAAGTAGACGCGCTGGCAGAGCGCGGTGCCTGACTGTCGGTTCTGCTCGATCGCCTTCAACACGTCCTGCCGGTAGCGTCCTTGACCGATCCCGGGGTCGAGTGTGAGAAGGGTGCCCGAGACGCTCAGCACTGTGCCGGCGAACAATCGAAGGGTCCGTAGCGAGGCCATCATCACTAAGAGCGCCGGCGCGAACTCGACAGCGGTCAGGACCTCAGGGATGGTTACGGACGCTGCCTCTGCGCGCAGGACGAACCGTCGGAGAACGGACGCAGGCCCGAGCGCCAAGACGCCCAAGGCGGACCAGAGCGGCTAGGCGAGCCCGGCGTCCTACCGGTGACATCCAGTTCGGCGACGTCCGGCGAAACCGGCCACGTGCCGCTCGATCGATGTCGTTCGCCGCTGAGCTGGCCGCCAGCGTCACCGGCTCTGTGCGAGCGCGGACACGGCGTTGCTCTTGACGGAAGCAACCTCGTCGGGGGTGATGTCAACAAGCTCGAGGAACTCGGCCTCGGTCATGACCCGGATCGGGCGGCCCTTCGCTGCCGAAGCGAATGCCTTCGTCAGCTTGCCGGTCATCGTCGCCCCCGGTGCGAACACGCGCGGGTCGAGGTCTCCCGAGACCAGAATGGTCGTCGCCTTCGTCACCGAGTCCTGAGCCATCCCACCCAGTGACTCGACGAGCCGATGTGCGGTCGCCCGCGGCATCGTCCGCAGATTGCCTGTGAAGCACACCGACTCCGCGCTGAGGGACCCGTCCGCGGCGACCGCCTGCCAGTCAGCGGCAGACGCAATCGCAGCACCGGACGCCCCTCGGGAACGGGCGTTTACAGCGACGAGGGACGCCAGTGACAGCAGGTCGTGGACGCCCGCGCGCTCTGCGAGGGCGACCGCCACGAGAGCCGCGGCCCGCGCGTCCGCGGCCGCGTCATGGTGCGTGAACGGGGGAAGCCCGAGCTCGTCGACGACGAAAGGCAGCGAATACGAGCCGAGAGCGAGCATTGTGCGCGCCAGCCGCAACGTGCATACGAATTCCAGACCGCTGACGGAGTACCCGAACGCCTCCGTCGACCGCATGAAGACCGAGCTGTCGAACGAGGCGTTGTGCGCCACTAGCACGTCCGTGCCGGCGAACTCGACGACCTCCGGCAGGACGTCCCGCCACATCGGTGCGCCGAGTACCTCGTCGGGGCCGATGCCATGCACCCAGGTGTTCGTGAACGAGTCGACGCCTTGCGCGGGCTGAATGAGCCGGGTGAACGTGTCGATGACGGCGCTGTCGCGAACCTTGACCATGGCGACCGAGCACGCCGACGAGCGGTAGCTGTTCGCGGTCTCGAAGTCGATCGCCGTGAAATTGAGTCCCATGGGAGCACGCTGGCAGCCATCGACCCAGTCTCGCGTGCGCCAATCGGCTGATGTATCGGGCGACGGGCGCCACAACCGTGCGCCAGGCGTGGAGTGGGGCCTCGTGGGGCGACCGCACTCCGCGGGACGTAGGACCCATTGAAACGCACGCATCGGCGGCGATGGGCACGGCGGGGCAGGGAAAGGGCCTGCCCACGCAACGTCAGAAAGGCCCTCAGATGAGCTCCGCACGACCAGCACGTCGCTCACCGATGTCGTGGATCAGAGACCGAGGGGTGAGCACCCGCATCGTGTCGGCTGTTCTCGTGTCGTCCGCGGTTGGCGCGTTCGTGGGCATCCTCGGCATCAACGCACTGGCAGAAACGAACACCGCGACTACCGCGATGTACACCGACAACTTCAAGGGCCTGGAGTACGCGGCGACGATTCGCCGGGCGACCGTCGAGATGCGGTTCAACCTCGCGAACCACATGATCGCCGTTGACGAGGCGGCGAAGGACGAGGCCGAAGAGAAGATCGCTGTGAGCGAGACCGAGGCACGAGATGCGGTGGCTTCGTATGCCGCGCTCCCGCTCGACGCGACCCAGCGCGCGTCGCTCGAGAGCTTTGCGGCCGCGTTGGACGGCTATGCGAAGGTCCGGGACACGAAGCTTCTTCCCGCCAGTCATGGCGGTGACACCTCGACGTACATCGCGGTGCGGGACGGCGAGGGCCAGGCGTTCATCGACGCGATGAACGAGAGCGTCGTGGCACTGGTCGACGGTGAAGAGGCCGCAGCGTCGGAGGCCGCAGCGACGGCTCGCAGCCGATACACCAGCAACCGCACCCAGGTGCTCCTGCTGCTTGTCGTCGGTACCGCTGTGGCCGTGGGTGTTGGGATCGTGGTTGCCCGGCATATCGTGCAGGGGCTGACGAAGGTCCGAGCGGTCGCCGAAGCGATCGAGCGCGGCAACTTGACGGTGCGTTCCAATCTTGAGTCGCGGGACGAAGTGGGGCGTATGGGTCAGGCCCTGGATGCGGCGGTCGCAGACCTACACGAAGTGATCTCCACGATCGACGCGTCCTCTGGCGCGTTGGCATCGGCTGCGGAGCAGATGACGGCCAGCAGTAGTCAGATCGCCGCCGCGTCGGAGGAGACGGCCGCACAAGCCGGAGTCGTGGCGGCTGCTGCCGAGCAGGTGTCCCGCAACGTCCAGACCGTAGCGGCCGGCTCCGAGCAGATGGGCGCCTCGATCCAGGAGATCGCGCAGAACGCGTCCCGTGCCGCCGACGTCGCCGACAAGGCCGTCACGTCGGTCCAGGCGACGACCGCGACCATGTCGCGGTTGGGGGACTCCTCCAAGGAGATCGGCAACGTCGTCAAGCTCATCACGTCCATCGCGGAGCAGACCAACCTGCTGGCGCTGAACGCGACGATCGAGGCCGCCCGGGCGGGCGAGGCCGGCAAGGGCTTCGCGGTCGTCGCCGGCGAGGTCAAGGAACTGGCGCAGGAGACCGCCAAGGCCACCGAGGACATCGCACGCCGAGTGGAGTCCATTCAGAGCGACTCCAGCGGCGCGGTCGACGCCATCGACGAAATCAGCCGGATCATCACGCAGATCAACGACTTCCAGATGACCATCTCCAGCGCCGTCGAAGAGCAGACCTCGACCACCGGGGAGATGAACCGAAGCGTCACCGACGCTGCCACCGGTTCCGGGGACATCGCCGCGAACATCGCGGGCGTCGCGGACGCCGCCGTGAGCACGACACAAGGCGTGGCCGAGACCCAGCAAGCGGTCGCGTCGCTGGCCCAGATGTCTGCGGACCTGAAGACGCTCGTCGGGCGGTTCCACGTGTAGGTCGTCCGGGCTGGTTTCGGGAGCACGGGGGAGCGCACACGCGCTAGCTGCCGACCGCACGCGGGCGGATGCGGACGTGCGTCAGCTCGCCCGCTAGCTCAACCCAGGAGCGCCGCCGGGACAGGGCCTCCTCCGTTCGGTAGCTCGCCACGGCCGACGGCTCCCACAAGAAGGACCGCATCGGCGCTGTGCACCGCCTTCCGGACCCGACCGCACGTCTCCCGCGGAGTTCGAAGACCACGGAACCGGTTGGCGTGACGTCGGCCTTTCCAGGGCGAGGCGACTACGTCGAGCGACACACGAGGGCGTACGGGGAGAGCGATGGCCCACAACGCTGCTTCCAGCGCTGCTTCGGTGAACTCAACATGTCTGCGCCGGTGCGCTCGCACGACGACAGGGTCGGTCGTGAAACCTAGGCGCGGGAGGAGCACTACCACCAGCAGCGGACGGGCCAGCACGTCCGCGACGTTCACGGCAGCTTCCAGCAAGGTGGTCTCCGTCAAACCTGGTGCGAACGCGACTGCCGCCGGCCCGGGCTGGGTGTGGTCCTCGACAAGCCACTGGATCTCAATGCTCATCGGGACCCCCGACCTGCGGCACGCCCGTGGTCGTCCTGCTCGGACGCGGTGCCCCGGCGTCGTCGTCCACGCCGCCACCTCGGGTCGAGTGCTGCGATTTCATCCGGAGACGCGATCCGGAAGGGCGCCACGACGGCGCCGCCGAACGTGTGCCGCTCCCTGCCACGTGTCGCACGCAAGCTGGCTACGACCGAGACGGCGAGGATCGTGATGATGACGGCCAAGGAGATCGTGGTGGGGATGTAGTACAGGTCCACCTTGAGGGTCATCTTGACGCCCACCCAGATCAGCACCAGCGCGAGCCCGGTCTTTAGATAGACGAAGCGGTGCACCAGGTCAGCTAGCAGGAAGTACATCGCCCGCAGACCGAGAATCGCGAACGCGTTGGCGGTGAAGACCAGGAAGGGCTCCTCAGTCACGGCGAAGATCGCGGGGATCGAGTCGACTGCGAACACCACGTCTGTCACCTCGATCAGCACAAGCACCGCCAGCAACGGGGTCGCGAGGAGCACGCCGTCCTTACGGACCCACAGGCGCTGGCCGTGGAATGCGTCGGTCATGGGTACGCGGCGGCGGAACGCCCGCAGGACCCGCGACTGCTGGGGGTCGATGTGCTGGTCGCGCTGACGCAGCATCCGGTATCCGGTGTACAGCAGTAGGACCGCGAACAGGTACAGCACCCATGAGAAGCTCGCGATGAGGACCGAGCCCGCCGCGATGAACACTCCGCGGAGCACCAAGGCTCCCAGTACCCCGAGGAACAGAACCCGGTGCTGCAGCTCTCGGGGCACGGCGAAGTAGGTGAAGATGATCGCCCAGACGAACACGTTGTCGACAGCGAGCGACTTCTCAATGAGGTAGCCGGCGAAGTACTGCTGGCCGTGCTCGGCGCCGTACAAGGCCCACACAACGGCCCCGAACGCCACGCCCAGTGCGACCCACACCGTCGACCATGCCGCCGCCTCGCGCACGCCGATGACGTGCGCACGCCGATGGGCGAACAAGTCCACGGACAGCATCGCGAGGATCACGCCAAGGACGGCGAGCCATACCCAGATGGGCACGTGCATGAGACACCTCCGGTTCAGATACCGAAGGTCTCTCCCGACCCGAAGGCCCGGCCGCCGAGCTCTCGCCGGAGAGCCGTGATGACGACGGCGCGATCGGGGATACTCCCCTTCACGTGTCGGGCAATCGAAGCCGAACACAGCGATTCTCGCAACCCGAGCGACCGCTGGGAGTCTGAACTGCCAGCACCGAGAGGGGCGGAGCCAGACCCGCCGTCCTCGGTCCCGGAACACGATCGGATGCAACCGCGGGCCGAAACTGCCGGCCTGGAGTGCTCACTGGGTCGCGCGACTCAGACAGCGCCGGGCTGACCGGTTGCCGTGACGACAGGCGCTAGGTCAAGGGATCGTGGGCGCGCTGCTCGAGCCGTGGGGGATGCCGTTCAGTCTCGCAGCTGCGCCTTCGCAGGATCTCGATCGTGACCTGCTCAGAGGCTGCCGAGCTGATCCCAAGGAACGAATTTGCCGACCGGGCTCTTGTGCTTGTTTATCACTTCTCGGTTCTCGTCGAGGTCGGCGACCCAGTTCAGTCCGTCCGTGTCAATGCTGTACTGCTTGAACGTTGATTCGGCATGCTTGTCGAGGTCTCTCGTGAGGACGACGCCCGGCGCCTCCTCAACGAACTTCCCGAACCGGGGATGTAGCCATGCGCGGCCGTTGCGGTGGAGTTCCGGGGCTCTGCGCGGGTTCGGGCGCGTGTGCGTGGAGACAAGGCCGGGGCCCAGTGCCGCGGCGCATCGGATCGCTCGAAGCACCGCAGCGACCTCGTCTGTGCCCACCTCGAACATGAGCTCACGATCGGGGCTTGCGGTCTTGCGAAAGTCGGCAGAGAGCCCCTCGGTCGCGTGCATGCTCCGCTTGTCGAGGAGCAAATGCCCGGGAGGATTGCTTCGAAGTCGTCGGCGGTATTCGCCGACTCGAGACGACGCGATGACCTCCAAGTCGAACCCGTAGACGCGGGCTTCGTCGGTCATTCGAGCGCCTTCGTCGCGGGTAAACGCGGCCGGTGTCTCAGACACGACAACGAGACGCTGGACGCCGGTACGCGGCGGTGCCCCGCACTCGCGCCATAGGCGTGCGAGGTGCTCAGCAAAGGCATCGGTCGTGTCGACCCAGGTGACGTCGGCGAACGTGCGTACGGGCTGTATGCCGTCGCTGACAACCGTGATCTTCCCGCTACCGGCCTGAGGAGCGGCCGACACGTCCGGGGCTTCGATGTTTCGCGGGTCCTCGGGCTGGACCACGACCGCTACTGCAAGTTGTTCGTACTTTAGAGCAGAGTCGTATCGATCATCGATCTCTTCGAAGGCGTTCTGTCCCGGGTCGGGCATCCGACACATGAGATGAGGTCGCGCGAACAGTGCGCCGTACGCTGCGATCCGGAAGTCCTCGTGGAGTCCCATGACCGGATGCTGGGCCGATCGAACTAGGCCGGCGTTTGCGGCGATGCCCCGAGGGAAGTAGTACGCCGGCTTTACGGCAAGGGAAGGAGTCTTCAACTTCTTGCCGAGCCCGAAGGGGTCGTCGCTGCTCCCGCTTACTGGGGTGATTCGACGGAGCCCGCGCACGATGCGTCGGACATCGAAGTCATCACCGTTCATCGAGGAGGAGACGAGCCGGAAGGCGCAGTTCGAGGAGCTCCTCGAGGGTCATTGACCCGATCGCACGAAGCAGCCGGGCCCGAACGGATGCGTCCTGAACTGGACTCGTCGGCGCGCCGGCGTAACTGGCGTGAGCGGAGGCAGAAGAGGCGGCAACCGGAGTTGAAGCCGATGACGGCGAGATCCCCGTCCTCTTCGACCAAGCATCGACGTACCCACGCACCTTCGCCAAACGGTACGCATGCCACTTCTGATTCTGCGACTCAAGTCCGCGGATCGCGGTCGTGAAAGACTTGAGGGGCAAGCTGCTGCTGAACGTCTGCTCCAGGACCGCGCGATCTTCGTCCGACAGGTCGACCTCGGCGACGAAGGACTTCGCCCACTCCAGCTGCTGGCCGATGTCCGCCGGCTCGATCGCGACGTAGCGAACCGGGTCCGCGTCCGCAGCAGCCCGCAGTGACGTGACGTGCTCCGGCTCGAACGGAACGGGCTCCGTCGGGAAGATGGAGACTTCGCCCGTCTGTGCGTCCGCGACCCGGCGGAGGCGCGCGTCCCAGCGTACGAACGCTTGCCACAGAACCTTCGGCAGCGGCTCGCCCTTGGTCGTCGGCGTCGTCGGTGCCACGATCGGACGTCCGGGAAGCGAGACCATCGTGTCCGAGCCGAGGCCGGCCGCCGGTCGGGCGAGATTCACCCGGCCGGCAGCCTCTGCCGCGTCTAGGAAGTCACGAAAGCGATCGAAGTGCAGCGGGCTGAGAGAGAAACCGTCTGCACTGAGGTGGTTCATCTCCGACCGGACGGCTGCAGCGGTGCTCAGCCTGTTCCTGGACGCCAGTTCCCCGAGCGCTCGTTCGAGCAACTCGAACGCTGACGCTCGCGCGTCCTCGGGGTTCGTGTCCGTCGTCTCAGCCACGTCGTCTCCTCGGCTTCCGGGCAGGGGTCAACCAGTGAAGGATGACCGTACGAGGAGTAACCGGCTCTCGAACTCATCCGAAATAGACCTCAACGGGTCGGGGCCTCCCGGTGACCCCGCGAGCTGGGGCGGCCGGACTTTCCCTTGACGGACGAACTCTCTCAACCTGATGTCGGACGTGCCCTGCTTCGCAGAGAGCCGTCATCGGTTCAGTAACTCGCGGCCCACACTACCACCGCACCTTGCTTGCATCAGCCCGTCGGGCCTGGCATCGGGGTGAAGCGTGGACGCCAACGACCACGGGTGACTCGCCGGAGGGGGCGCCGAGCCGCTGCCTGAGCAGCGGGGAGACCTTGACGGGGGGGCTCGCTCCAACGGTACCCGTCTCGGCGAGCCCGTGAAGGCGGTGCACCGGCCTGGTCTTAGGCGGCCAGCACGGCTTCGAGCGTTTCGTGCGGTCGGTACGTCCAGGGGACGTGCCAGGCGCCGTTACGTTCGGGAAGGTCGACGACCTTCGTTCCTGGGAGAGCGTGCGACCACTCGTCAGTGGCGTCGTGAACGTCGATCAGGGGGTCTCGGTGCGCGTGTTCCGCCCGCAGGTAGGTGACGCTGGTGACCACATCGCCGACGTCGGCGAGCTCTGATGAGGAGAAGGACGCCAGGTACGCCGCCTGACTTGTCAGCGCGGGCATGCCGACCGATGCGTTCGCCTGCTCGCCGCGCCGTATGACGTCTGTCGCAGCGTCGGGCTCCGCGTCCGGGCGCTCACCGAGCCCGCTGAGCAGGTGCCAGACGGCCGATGAGATGACGCCTCCGCGGTACCAGCGGGCAACCGCGAACAGCCACTGAGGCCGACGAACCGTCTGTGAACTGCTGGGTGCCGTGTCAAGCACTAGGACGACGGGTCCAAGATCTGCCGCTTGGGGGCTGTCGCGGTAGCGCTCGAGGAAGCGAACAGCGACGAGTCCTCCGAGCGAACCACCGAGAACCCTGATGCTCTCGGGCTGCAGATCCTCGACATGCTGCATTACGGTCCGGAACACGTCGTCGTCGTCGACCCCGCGCTCGGCGTAGCACAGCACGACCATCGCGTTGCGGTCGTCGAGCTCTGGCTCGAAGGCGCGACTGATCGAGAGGCAGTCCGACGCGTACCCACCGAAGACCACGAGAAGTTCGTCGGCGCGGCCGGAGCGGGCCTGGGTCACGACGGCGGACGCGGCCGTTGACGTTCGGTAGACAAGCCCGCTGACGACGTCGGCGAGCAGCAGCGACGTGATCGCGACAAGAACGACCACGACAACCTGAAGGGTCCGACGACGCACCGGGGAACGCTTGCCATCCCGGCCCGTGTGCATCTGCGGAGTCTACGGGCGGATCCGCCTCGCGAACGGGCCCCACGGGCGGAAGGTGGCCCCTACGCTGCGACACAGCACGCCATCCGGCGCTTCAACGCCCGACGGGAGATCACGGTGGAGCTCGCCAGAATCGTCGTCTTCATCATCTCGGCGCTACTCGTGATCTACGACATCGCGCTCGCCCCGGCGATCCACCCCAAGCAGGTCGGCACTGTCCTTACGGTGGTCGTCGCGTTGGGAGCGTTGACCGCCTCGGGGTTCGACTTTCCGGTTCTTCCTCGCGACATCCCGGTGATCTGGTTGGTCTTGCCGATCCTGTTCTTGGCTGTGCTGTCGCCACTGCTGGGGTTGTGGGAGTCACGACGAGTTCCGGACGGCCAACGGATCTTCTCTACGGGTAGGCAACCGGGCGTCCCAAGCCGGTTTCGTGGGCATCTGACGACGAACGTGGTCGGCGCTGCAGCCGTCGGCGCGACGGTCTGGGCCGCGTTGTCGACACCTGGACTCAGCGGCTACCTGGAGGAGCCGCGGCCTGCGTACGTGTCTACGATCGCTCTCCCGCTTGCCTGGCTGGTCGTGCGGGCGTTCATCTCCTGGCAGCAGTCGACCGTCGTGGCCGGCGCTACGAGCGATGGGCTCCCTGCGACCGGCGGCTCGGTGGAGGAGGCGCTCACCGGGTACTCGCTGCGGCACGCGCACCAGCTCACGAACGTCGTCTTCTTGACGTTGGCCACGTTCGTCACGTTGACGATGGTCTTCTACCTGCTGGACTACGCGATCGCTCGCAGCACCGCGGGCGATCCGCTCTCGATGTCTTGGGCGGTCGTCCTAGCGGCGACGATGATGCTGGCGTTCCTTCTCGCGTGCGGATCGTTCGGGGCGAAAGGCAGCAGCGCCGTCTACCTGACGTTCCTGACGGGCACACCCGCAGCGCTCGTGGGAGTGATCCTGTGGTTCTCGTTGTACGAGTCCGGTGTCGCGCGAACGGTCGCGACCGTCGCGGTCGTCACCGCGGGGTACCTCGGCTACTCGACTCAGACGGTGCTCGCGGGACGCCGTGACGGGGAGAAGTTCCAAGCGCACTACTTCTCAGCTACGGCGATCGCGGTCGTGATCGTCGCCCTGCTGGGTTCCCTGTACGCATCCTGATGCGCGACCCGCGCACCACAGTGAACTGAGAAGTGCTGGCGCCCCGAGACGGGAACCGGTGCACAGTACGAGGAAGGAGTAACAGCATGGACGACGACGAACTCCTGGCCTTCGACCGCTCCCGCATCTCCGACGCGGAGGAGGTCAACTTTGCCGCGCTGCTCAAGGAGCACGGTGACCAGTACCGCAGCCACCTGCTGATCGCGAAGTGGATCGACCGCTGGCGAGAGGACTACGAGCACACGGCAGTTGCCCCCGGCGAGTGGGGCAACGGCTACACGCGCGGCATCGCTGAGGTCGCCGCCCACCTCCGGCGTGGTGACCTACTTCCGGGTGGCGTCATCTACGACGAGCAAGTCGCGCCTGACTGACGCGCGAGTCTGAACCGCTCATCTTCGGCAGCTGCGCCCCCGAAGAGGGCTCGCTGCCGCTAAGACGTCTCGTAGAACGGGGCGTCGATGCGGTCAATCGACACCGGGCTGACCTGGACGATCACGGTGCCAGAGACGCGTCCGGTGATCGTCTCCGCCTCGTACTCGACGGAATCTCCGCGGTGGTCCTGTCCGGCGAGCGTCCGGCGGACCTGGAGCTCGGCGGTGTAGGACACGGTCGCGTCCTCATCGTCTTCCTCGATGTCGAGCTCGAGGTCCTCGACCGTCACCTCGACGTCCTGGTCCTCGTACGTCTCTAGCCGGTCGGGTCGCGTCGCCGTGAAGGACGCGGTCACGCTCTCGTTGGTCTTCAAGTACTCCTCGACCGCAGCGCGCAGGTCCGCCTCGGACTTCAGCAGGTCGGTGCTCAGTGCCACTCGCTCTTCTCCCTTGTCGGGCTTTCGCCGGGGGGTTCACGGACGAACTCACACTGTCACATCGTGCCTAGACCAAGCCCACGAACGACGACCTGCCCTTCTGCTCCGGCGTGTCACCGTCTCGTGAGACCGTTCGTTCGTGCAGGCGAAGCCGTGGAGCCCAGGGCAGTACGTAGCGTCCGACCGTGAGGCTGAGCAGATGGCCGCCGCCGCGCTGCGCGCCATGGGCTTCCCTGACGCCAGAGAAACACCGGTCGGTCCGGACGGTGGAATCGACGTTCGCTCACAGCGGGCGATCGCGCAGGTCAAGTTCCGTGGTGCGCAGACCGGACGGTCTGACCTCCAGCGGCTCGTCGGCGCGCGCGGGCGCGATCAGCACCTGGCGCTGTTCTTCTTCACCGCGTCGAGCTATTCGAACCGTGCGCTCGAGTACGCCGCTGAGATGGACGTGGCGCTGTTCACGTACGACCCCACGGGCGCTCTGACGCCCCACAGCCCGGCCGCGGTTCATCACCTCCAGGCGGGGCAGCGGCCCTCGCCGGCCACTCCTGTCGGCCCGTCACCAGCGAAGCTCTGGTGGAAGAGGAACTGGTGGAAGGCCGCGACGGTCTTCTGCTGGGCAAGCGTGATCCCCCTGTCCGTCCAAGCGATCCAAGCCACCGTGGCCGGGGAAGACGACCCGGGATGGGGCAACCCGCCCCTGGCGCTCGGGCTCGCTGTGATCGGAACTCTTGTGTGGCGGCGTCAGTGGCGACGCAAACAGGAACGGTTGAGCCCTCGCAACATCCTTCACCTTCCTCCGAAGTCGGACCTGTAACCCTCGGCCGGCCCCACCCGTGCGCTCACGTGTTGGCGGGGCGGTAAGAGTGCCCGGATTTCGCCTGCTGATCGATCGGCGACGACACGGGCCGCTCCGGCCGCACCGCGTACTTCAAGGTAGACGCGGAGTGTCGCCAAGATCCAGCGCACCCAGTGGACGACGCGATGGCAAGATGTGGTCGCTTCTACCGCCGACGCGCATTGGACTCACGCACATGGCTCAAAAGACGCAGATCACGCTCATCGACGACGTTGACGGCTCCTCCGCCGACGAGACCGTCGTGTTTGGTCTGGACGGCGTCAACTACGAGATCGACCTCAATGCTGAGCACGCCCGCGAGCTCCGAGACGCCGCCGCTCGGTTCGTCGGGCACGCCCGCAAGGTCGGCGGTCGAGCCCCGAGCCGCGCTGGGAACCGTACGCGTGGAAACGGGCGGGACTACGAGCCTGCGGCGGTACGAGAGTGGGCGGCCTCGCGGAGTATCGACCTTCCCGCGCGCGGTCGCATCCCGGGTGCTGTGCTCGATCAGTACCGCGCAGCGCGCTGAGTGGAGCTCGGAACTGGTGGTCGACTGCCACTCCTTCGAACCGTATTCGGGCCCGTGCCCGCTAGACGACTGAGGAGCCCGCATGGACGAGCCACCCTGAGACGATCATCTTGGCGATCACACTCTGACCGTCCTGACCGCAGGTTACGACCTAGTCGACCAAGGTCGGCGAACGAGTAAGCACTGACGTCCGGCGGATATGCGCGGTCTGGAAAGGGTCAGTCCCGGTCGCCTAGGCCAGAGGGTGGCCCTGCCAGCCGCAGCGCGTAGTACCCGACCTCCGGTTCCAGTGTCACGGAACCCGGGGCCGCAGCCGCGCCGGAAAGCCGCGTGGTCGCCGTTTCGAACTCGACCTTACCGGGCAGGATCACGCGCCGTCCGCCTACGTGGCAGGAGAAGTCCATGTCGGATCGCACTCCCGCACCGGGGGTCGCCGTCCACTCCGCCTCAAGCACTTCAACGGGAGGAGACAGCGACGTGAAAAGCGTCTCGCCCCGCAACAGCCGCGCGGCGCTCAACACGCTATCCCGGGCTTCATCCGGTTCGGTCGTCAGGTCGGGCACAACCAGACGGTCGCTGACTACCCGCTGCACGTCCAGGAGCGCTTCGAGGTACTCGACGAGATTGACGTGACCTCGCGTCTGGTCTGCCACCTCGTTAGGCACGGATGCGATGGACGACCCGCCTGCGGCTTGCCGCCAGGTGAAGGTGCCCCGCCCGTTGAACGCGACTGCTGCACGCGCAGCGCGGAGCGCGACGTGCGGGGCCAGACCGACGAGCTGTGCCGGGGTGAGAGACCAAGTGACGTTGATCTCCGCCTGGGGCCCACGGTCACGGACCGTCACCGTGAAGAGAAACGCTTCATCGCGCGACCGCGCCACCATGCGTGCACCACGCCCGTCCGGGCTTCTTGTGCGTTCCAAGCGTCCGAGCTCGACTGCGACGACGTCGGCGCCGTCCTCTCCCACGAGGGCGATCTCCGTGTCGGGCAGGTCAGCAACCTCCACAGTCGGGGTCAGCGTGATGAAGCCCTCGACGGCTTCGACCGCGAAGCCGGGAGGGCCGGCCGAGACGATTCTCGCGGGCACGCGCTCGACGGGGGTTCCAAAGTCGTGGAACGCCTGGACAGCATCGCGGTTCTCAGGCGCCAGCCGGATCTCGGCTTCGATCGTCAGGGGAGACACCTCCTGAGCGAGAGCAGTCTTCGGTCGGATCGACACAGAACGCACTGTGCCGTCCTCGAGGGTGACGAAACGCGTAGCGACGGCATCGGACGCCCCTGCCGTCGCGACGTGTCGCGCGTCGGTCTGCGCGTCGGGCCCGAAGAAGTGTCGAATGTCGTACCGGTAGAACGGGTCGATCCGGTCCAGTACGCGATTCAGGTACCGAAGGTGCGCCTCCGCGACGCCGAGCAGGCTGCTTCCCTCGAGCGCGTCTGGGTCGGGGAGCTTCGAGCGCAGTGCCTCGACGAGCAGGTCGTCTCGCGGCGAGCCGCGGCCGGCTACGAAGAAGTCCAGGATCTGGGGCTGGCTCGCGGCCCAGGCGTCCAGACGCGCTCGGTCGTCCCAGCGCAGGTCGATCGGGTCCAGCTCGCGCCGCAACCCGTCGAGCCAATCGACCCGCTCTGGTGTAGGACTCCACGGCATGACCAGGTGCCACCGACTCACCGGCCGCTCGGCTGCGACCTTGTCGAGCATGGTGTGCAGGGAGGACTCGATGTCCCGTACCTGTCCGGGCCGCAGCGGCCCTGTATACCGCTTCACTTGGTACACGACCAGCGAGCCGTCGTCGCACCAGTCCACGACGTCCATGCCGCGGTCACCGCGAGACGGGGTGATTCGGTTCGCTCTTGGGTGGCCGACCGAAATCAGCGCCGCGATGAGCCGCTCAACCTCGTCACCGCTCATCTGCTCCCAGGGGATCACGAACTCATCTTCCACGGCCGCACCCACACGGGGCACGAGAGGGCGCGACTAACGAGGCAGTCTCGAATGGGGCTGTACGTGATGTGTCAGATCGTCAGCGCACGCCGAGACCACGCAGCTGCTCGGTCCAGAAAGCCAGGCGGTCGGTGTTCGGCTTGAGCAGGCCCATCTGCTGAGCGAGCTTGTAGAACCCCGGGCCCGCGTCGTTGCTGTCGGAGTACCTCACGACGGCGGAGAGCATGAAGCGCCTCGTCGGGAAGTCACGCGTGACGATCTGCCCGAGGAGGTACCCCACCGCGCGTCGGTCCTTCTCCAAGGAGAAGTCGAAGGCGCGCGTGCCCGTGCGCTCGACGAGCTTGTTGGTCAGTTCCGTGTACGAGGTGGTGCGACCCGATCGGACACACTCGTCCAGGAACTCGGTGCCCGCTGCGACCAGCTGCTCCCACTCGGCGTCGCTCCGTCCATACATGTGTGCACCCTAGGGCCGCGCGTTGTCCTCCAAGGTCGATCTCGCCGAGCTCACACGAGCGCGTGACCCCGAGTCCTCGATCTGCTTCGACGCCCGCACGGGTTCGATCACCGAAACGGCAGGCGCGGGCGCACGGTGTCGGTCACGATGGCGGGGCACAACTCGTCAGGCGGAGGTTGCGGGCATGGGTCTGGGTGCTTCTCAGCTGTTGGCCTAGCGACCTACGGACGGCGGCAGCACCACAGAGGACCGGGTCGTGATCGGTCGTGGCGCTCACCATGTTCGTCGCACACCGCAACGCCGGAACGTGTCTGCGAGATGCACGCCCCCGGGGACCACCCGAGGCTCACCTGACGAAGTCGTCTGTGACTGGTGATCGAAACGCCGGACACCAGCTGTCCGCGTCGCTAACGTGTGCCTTGGGCATCAACGGGGATGCCCGTGACCAGGGGGTTCAAAGATGAGCAAGAAGAGGAAGTTCGCCTCGGTTGCTGCGACGCTCGCGTTGGCAGCCGGCGTCGGACTCGTCGGGGTGTCCTCGGCGTCCGCTGTCGCCTGCAACGTCCGCAGCGGGAAGACCGCCGGCGACGCCGCGTGGGTGCAAGGGCTCGGCGACTGCCAGGCTGTAGCTGTTCGGCACTACTACGACCCGGTGTGGAGCACGAACAACTACTGGACCTCCTGGTCCGGTGGAACGTCCATGCTCGTCCCGTACTACACGCCGGACACCCCGGTCTACATCAAGCACTCGACCCAGGCGTCATGAGCGGTCGGCGGCGAGCCGGGTTCACAATCGGAATCGTCGCCGTCGCGTTGCTCGCTGCAGCGTGCTCGAACGACTCCTCCGACGGTGGCTCGACCGGGATGACCGTGCCCACCTGGGAAGAGGTCGTCGACGACACCGTTGATGTCGCTCGCGAGCAGGGCGCCTCCGACGACCAGCTCGCGGTTCTCGAGAGCGGGGACGTCACGTTCCAGCAGTACGAGGCGGCGGTCGGACGGACGGTCGAGTGCTTGCGCGCGGCGGGAATCGACGTCATCGGCGACAGAGTCACCGAGTCGAGCGGCTATCCGGAGATCAACTACTCGTACGCCGCTTCCTCGGAAGGTCGGACCGATGACGAGACGGACGCGATCTCCCAGGCGTGCATCAGCGCGCACTCGCAGTTCATAGAAGGGCTGTACCGGGCTACCCCGGTGGTGCAGGAGGTCATCGACGAGCGGTTCGAGCCGTTCCGGGAGGCCGTCGTGGCCTGCCTCAGGGACAACGGTGAGGACGTCGACGACGAGGCACCGCGAGCCGTCCTGGAGCTGCACACCGGCGCGGTCCTCCAGAGAGGCGGACCTCACTGCGTCGCCGACTCAGGCTTCAACGGATGAGAGGTTGAGAAGACATGAGAACGAGGAAGAGCAAGCTCACGATCGCGGGAGCGAGCGCGGCAGCAGGGCTGCTCATGGCGCTCGCCGTGCCTGCCGGCACAGCAAGCGCCGCCAGCTGCGACTGGCTGAGCCGCACGATCAGTGACTACTCCGCTCGGGTCGACGAGGTGGGCACCACGTGCAGCTACCTCAGGATCCGGCACTACTACGACCCGGTCTGGAGCGGCACCAACTACTGGACCAACTGGGTCGGTGGGACCGGGTCGTCCTACACCACTGCGAACAACCCCGTGGTCGTCTACCACACGGTCGAAGGCTCCTGATGGCGCGAGCACGCGACCGTCGCTACGGCAGCTGGATCGTGGTCTGGGCGCTGACATGCACCCTGATCGCAGCTGCCGCGGCGACGGTCGTCGTGCTCCGCAACTCCAGCAGTCCACTGGCCTCCGATGCCCCGGTCGAAGCCGTGGTGGCTCAGGTGGCCGTCCAGACACGCACCGAGTCCGCGGTTGTGGGGCTCGCTGCGCGTCGCGTCGACGGACCACAGGCCGTCTTCGCAGTCTCCGGCACCGTTACGTCCCTACCAATCACACCTGGCTCTGTGCTTGAGCCGGGTGCTGTGCTCGCCACAGTCGATGACCTGCCCATCGTTGCGATGTCAGGCGCTGCGCCGCCGCACCGTGCTTTGGCGCCAGGCGCCGAAGGTGAAGACGTGACGCGCCTCCAGACGTTCCTGGCGAACACCGGGTACCTGCGTGCGCCGGCGGACGGCAAGTACGGCGCGTCCACCGCACGCGCGGTCAAGGCGTGGAACGTGGCGCACGGTCGACGCGGTGACACCTTCGACC
The DNA here is from genome assembly GCF_949769265.1 of Cellulomonas endometrii. Taxonomy (NCBI): domain Bacteria; kingdom Bacillati; phylum Actinomycetota; class Actinomycetes; order Micrococcales; family Cellulomonadaceae; genus Cellulomonas; species Cellulomonas endometrii. The sequence continues at coordinate 127,293 of NZ_CATKPC010000002.1, forward strand.
CGGCCGCAGTCGTCTGGATCGGCGCGGATCGCTTCGAAGTAGCGAGTGTCGCGGTGAAAGTAGGAGACGTCGTCACCCCTGGTCAGGCGATTGCGCTTGGTCCGGCGCTGCTCGAGGGAGTCGCCGTAGACGAGCCGAGCACCGCCCTCGAACCCGGAAGTTACGTCATCCGGGTGGGCGAGGTGTCCGTTCCCTACACTGCGGGCGCCGGTGTGGTCACGGACCCGGAAGCAGCCGCTGCCCTCATTCGGGCGCTCGGCTCCGACGAAGGCGCCGGCGAGCTGACCAGCGCGGAACCCGCGGAGGTCACCGTCGTCCCGGCAAGCGCAGTCGTCACCGACAGCAGCGGGCGCACCTGCGTGTATCCCGATGCCACAGCGCCGGCTGTCGTTATCCAACCGGTCGGCAGCGCAGCTGGCTCGATCTACCTGCCGCCCGACGCTCCCGTCACCCAGGTCTTGGTGAACCCGGCACAGACCCGCGGAGACTTGACGTGCAGCTCGTAGCTGAGCGCCTCGGCCGCACGTACGGGCAACGACGCGTCGTGGACGACGTGGACCTGAGCATCCGTAGGGGTGAGTCCGTGGCTGTGACGGGGCCTTCGGGGTCGGGAAAGACGACATTGCTGGCGATGCTCGGAGGACTAGTGACGCCCTCGACCGGGTTCGCTGGGGTGGTCGATGACGTCGGAGGTCGCGTCCCTCCGACTGGTCACGTCGCGTTCGTGCTTCAGACTGTCAACGCACTGCCCCGCAGATCAGCACTTGAGAACGTCGCTTTGGGCGCGCTGCATGACGGCGTTCCGTGGGAAACGGCGCTTCGGCTGGCGCGCGAGCAGCTCCTGCAGGTCGGGCTCGGGCACCTTGAGGGTCGGGCAGCACGGTCGTTGTCGGGAGGCGAACTCCAACGAGTCGTCTTGGCTCGCGCGCTCGTGGGGGTGTACCCGTTCGTCTTGGCGGACGAGCCGACTGGACAACTCGATCGGTCGACGACGTTGGACGTGGTCGAGACCATGCTCGCCTCGACTCGTGATCGTGGATTGGTGATCGTGACCCACGACGAGGAGGTCGCGTCACTCTGTGATCGATCGCTGCGACTCAATGACGGACGCCTTGAGCTGTGATCACGGGGTGGAGGCGCAGGGAGGCCGCGCGCGAGGGCTTGCGATCGCTGACGGCCAGCGGCGTCGTCGGAGTCGCACTGGTCACCGTCGTGGCCGCGGGGCTTGGTGTGCCAGCGATGCTCGACGCTGTCGCTGTGTCGGCGATCGTCAAGGACGAAGCCGAGTGGGTCGCCTCAGGCGGCACGGTACTCATCGCTAGCGCGGAGGGAGCGTCTCTCGACGCTCACAGCTGCGACAGCTTGTCCGCGATGCCTGGCGTTGAGGCAGCGTTCGGTGTCACACGGCACGCCGGAGGCGCAGGAACGGCAGCCGCACCTGGGGCGCGGTTGGCTGTCGCCTCCGTCACCTCGGGGGTGTACGCGTTCTTAAGGGCAACACCGGGTGGAGCCGTTGTGTCCCCCCGTGTACGTGCGGACATCGGCGTCGGGCCCGTCATGACGCTCTTGCCGCCTGAGGTCATCTCGTCAGGCAGCGACGAGCAAGCCGCGGCGACTGGCGAGGCGAGCGATCCGTCGCCGGTGGGGACGGTCTCGGTGAGCGACGAAGTGCCGACCGGCATCCTGGGAGATGAGTACGCCTACGTCGTCTTGGTCCCGCGCCCGTCTTCGGGCGAGGTCGACCGATGCTACGTCCGTGCCGCGCCAGGCAGTGTGGACCCCGTGCGGTCGTCGCTGCCCGCGGTACTGGCTGTCGTCGGGGACAGGCCCGTCGTGGTGTCCGAGCGTCTCGTGGGCGGCCAATTCAGCCGGGACTATTCCCGTGAGTACGAGAACCGCACGACTCAGACGCTGCCATATCTCGGTGGTGTCGCGGCGGCGCTCGCCTGGCTGATCGTGAGCTGGTTCCGGCGCGGTGAGGACGGGCTATACAAGACGCTAGGGGCGACGTCCACCGACCGGCTGGCGATGCGCGGCGCAGAGTGGCTCGCAATCTTGGCACTTGGAGCACTGACTGCGTGGAGTGGCGTCCTTCTCGCCCTGGCGGCCACTGACCACGTCACTGAGGTGGCGCTCCGCGCGGCCGCATCAGGGCTCGCAGTGGCAGCAGCGTCGAGCATCGTCGTCAGCACCGCTTGGCTCGCGATACCGCGACGCGACACGCTCGCCGACCTCAAGGACCGCTAGGTCGCCCGTCGGCGGAGGGGAGCTAGCTGGGCCCGCGCATGAGCGCCGTCGAGATCCCCGTCCCGGACGCAGGTTCGTACACCGCGCGGTCCTTGCCGCACCGGATGCAGACCTCGGTGATCGCTTCCGGTCCGCCTTGGTCGGGGTTGCGCTGCGCGCGCCACGCGTGATGACCGAACACACACCTGAGTGCCTTCATGACTGCCCCCGTTCACCTCGTCGTGACGTCGTCACCACGCTAGACGCGTGGGGTGTCCCTCGGCTAGCCGTGATGCCCAGGCAGATAATCGAGCGGGCCGAGGCGAGAGGAGTGCCCCGCAGTGATGCCGTCAGGCCGTGCGCTGAACTTCCACCGCGTCGCGGGGGACGTCGCCGAGGCGCTTCCGCAAGGCGTCCAGCTGGTCCCTGTCCAGCGACACCCACCCCACCCGCACCGAGAACACCATGAACCCTTCCACTGCCCGCAGTGCCTCCTGCACTGCGGCGAGCTCCTCGGGGGTGCCCTCGTCGCTGTGCTTGATCCGCTGCATCTGGGTGCGGACGGCGACGAGGCCGCTGGCCGCAAGCTGAGACAGCAGCTCCTTGTCCTGGAAGTCGCGTCCGCCGCGCGCGAAGCACAGCGCGTGCCCGCGCTTGGACGCGTACACGACGCCATTCTTCTCATAGGTTGTGGTGTCGTCGAGCAATTCGTTGCGTTGCAACCAGTCGAGCACTTCCTCGCTGGTGAAGGCGTCACGTAGGAGCCGGTCGATGAACTCAATGAGCGAGTTCGCGGCCTGGGACGCGCCGTCCGCGGACAGCGCGACCGCGTCGCGGGCGCCGCGGATCTTGCGCTGCAGGTGTCGACTGAACTCCTCCAAGACCTCGGTGGATCGCCCGTCGAGAACCTGATGAAGCTTCTCGACCACGTCGTCGAGCCCCGCCGCGATATCGGCCACGAGGGCCTGCGTCTCCTCGGCGCGGGTCGTCGCGGACGCCAACGGCACGCCGATGTGCGTGAGTTGGTCGATGGCACTGTCGAGCGTTACCGCGAGCCGAAGCGTCGACTGCCCCAGTCCAGAGTCCCCAACGATCGCGGCGACCTGACCCGGGGACAGAAACGCGACTGCGTCGTCGAGCGCGAGCGCGAACGGCATCACAGCCCGGACAGCGCGCCGCGCACCAATCGCCAGCACAGCACCGTCCTCTCCGAGCGCCGCCTTCAACCGCCGGTAGGCGCCGCTCCCGACCAGCCGCTCGACAAAGCCCAAGAGCTGGGGTGAGTTCCCGGAGAACCTCTTCGCGATCTTCTGCATGTCGTCGACGAGGCGTTGAATGTCGACCGTGACGGTGTCGAGATGCTCGAACGCCTCGCCGATCTCATCACCGAGGCTGTCCAGCTTCTCGAACCAGGACCGAGAGTCGTCGTCGTCGGTGAGCAGGCGAGCGACCGCAACCACCGCGTCGAGCACAACCAGCATCTCGGGGCTGACGCCGAGCGCGCGGCGGGCGGGGACGGGCAGGTGTCGCAACTCGGTCGCGAGGGATGACGTTCCGCGCACGAGGATGCGCGAGCCTGACTGGTCGCTCGTGGAGACCATGGCCCGTCACCTCCCGGATCCGAGGCGTCCACTGTCCACGGCGCCGGGGCGCGACGCAAGGGATTCTCCCGCTCCGTTGCGTACGGCGAGGGCGGAGCGACCACGCATGCCTCACTATTCGAGCCGACCTTACCCGGCGCCCGGACGGCCGGGTGGTGGCCCGGGTGATCGCTGACCTCGACCGGTCGTGACCACCGCGACCGTCGCGACGATCGCCAGGACGGGCGGGCCAGCCGGGTATCAGTGATGTCAGCGCTGCGCGCTGACACTGATGGCGGTCGCTACGCATCTCAGGGCCCTGTGCCGACGCACGGGGCATCAGTCGTGAGGCTTTCGCCGGTCCGGCACGCTGGGTCGGTCCACGCGACCCGACGGTTGCTGTCGACCTCGGTGCCGTCTACTCCGGCGGCCCCACCTCGCCGTTGGCAGCCCTGCGGCGGACGTCGCGCTCGGTGAGAACCTGCGCGATGATCACGCACGCCATGCCGGTCACTGTCCACCAGTTCCGCCCTACCGCGGAAACGACGCCAACGATGGCCGCCGCCACCACAAGCCCCAACCTAAATCCGCGCATCCTTGCAGGATGCCACCGTCGGACCATCCGGGTGTGGAACTGCGTCGTCCCCGGCACGGAACTGTGCCGGCGATGCCGATGCGCCGCGAGAACCGAGCGCTCGGCGCGCTCGCGGCGAGGACGCCGCATGCGCTACCAGGACGGATTGGCACCACACGTCCGAGCAGGCGTTGCTCATCGCCTTCGAGCCGTACAGCGATGCCGGTCGCGGACGCGCGACAGCTCGTCGACGGCCTCGTCCAGGACGTCCAGGCGCTGCTGCGCGCGCTCGAACCAGAACTCGTCGATTTCGACCAGATCGGAGAACTCGAACACCTCGCCGGACAGTGCCTTCCTCGCCCGCTCGGTCTCGGTGTAGAAGGTGTGCCGAGACGCCAGAGTGCTGCGTCGCACCTCCACGTCGATCGCGTTGCGGTGCCGGCGATCTTCGGCGTCGAGCGCAGCAGCAGCGCGCCGGTCCTCGGCGACGATGCTCGCTGCGGCTCGCTTGTCCTCCGCTCTCAGTGTTGTCCGGGCCGAGTGCATCGAGGACCACACAACACCAGTGAGGGCCACGAGTGAGACGACAAAGGGTGCCACGGACGTAAGGATCGTCCACAGGTCTGGCTCTCCGGCCATGTTCGTGACGACCGGAGAGTTCGCTAACGGTGCCGTCACGGTCCGATATAGAGGCACCGTGCAGCTCCTGCTCTTGGTTGGTCCAGGCGTCGGACCGAGGATCGCAGATGTACGGGACGTCACCAAGACGCGACGGAGAATGATCCGGATCGGCCGAGCGCGGGGGCGGCGGGCGATCCGAAACGGCACGCGCTAGCCGCGGCGCTTCGATCAGCTGGCGCGGCGACGAAGGCGGCGGAAACGCTCGTGCTGTGCGAGCCGCTCGCCAAGCACAGCCGGCACGACACCGGCGTCCAGGAGCAAGACGAGCGACAGCAACCAGCGCAGCGAATCCCGCAGCCGGGCGTAGTGACGGATCTCGTCCTCGATCGGACGGGTGCTGGATGCCGTCAGCTGGTGCGCGAACCCGTTCCTGGCCTTGGCGACCTCATCCACCCACTCGTCGGCGTTGCCGACGACGTCGACGGGCACGGCCCGCGCGGTCGACACCAGGCTCTGCAGCCGGTCACGGAACGACCAATCGCCCAGGTGCGTGAGCGCCTCGTTGACCAGGTCGCGAAGATCGGCGTCGACAGCGTCGCGCGCGAGCTTGCGGGCGCGGTCGGCCTGGCGGCGCGACATGCGCCGGTCCGAGGGGTGCAGGCGGCGATGCAGACCCTCGGCGGCGGTCGCCAGATCCAGCACCTGGCTCTCGATCGGACGGTCCGGATCGCTGAACGACTGCAGAAGGACCGCCGGGATCGGGTTGAGGACCGGTGCCCGCTCCAACCAGGTGGCCAGGTGCGTCAGACCAAAGTGCGTGCGGGTGAGCAGATCAGACCCGATGGCGACACGTGCTCGTTCCGGCTCCGGATCGACCCGCGTGGCGAAGTGCAGATCAGCCAGCGGAGTGTCCGCGCGTGCTACGCGCACCGACTCGGGAAGGCAGCGTGCATCCATCGCGGTCGAGACGGCATGGACCATCGGGCCCACCAGGCGAGCAAGGATCTGGTCGACAGTCAGGCCGGGGTCGCCGGAATCGGCCTCCCAGCGCACGTACGCTCCGCGGTCCAGACGCGCTCCGCGGAAGGTCAAGTTCGGCAGCGGGTTCCGCGACGTCAACGTGAGCGTCCCTGCGGGGTCGCGGACAGCGACAGGTGTCACGTCCTGCGGCTCGTGGGCGATCGACACCCGGCCGTTCGGCTTGTCCTCGATCTCAAGGCTCAGACCTGGCAACTCAGCCCATTCGTCGAGGTGGTTCAGTCGGATCTCGACGATCGTGAACGTCTGCTCGGCGCCGCCCGACCACAGTCCCCGGACCGCATGGTCGGCTCTGAGTGCCTGAGTGCCCGGGTCCGGGACCCCGCTGCCCCAGTTGCGCTGCCGGCTCACGGTGTGTGCGTCGATGAGCGTGATCCGGTTCGGTGCGGCGCGCAGCATGCCGTGTACGACGGGGATACGATCGGACCCGGCGGTGACGTCCCGCTTCCATCCACCATCGCCGGTCGGAGTGAGCCGGTCGCCGGTGAGCGGATCGGCGAGCTCCAACCGCGGCCACCTCCCCGACAGGTCGAGCCACCCGCCGACCGACTGGTCCTGCCCCTCGGGCAGCCAGAACCGTCCCCAGAGCTTGTCGTCGGTCATGCATGTCCCTTCCGCGTCGACGAGCGGCACCATCGGCGCCGCGGCTAGAGCTCCCAGCGTCGCTCGGCGCGCGCCAGGGGGCGCGTCCACGAGACGTTCGTTGCATCAGCGCGCCCGCACCAGCGGTGCGCCGGGTCAGTCGCCGGCGGGGTCCTCGTCGGACACCGGGCTTCTTGGACGACGTTGCAGGGGATGGCGGAGGTTCCTGTTCTCTTCTGAGGTCTTCTCGCGCCCGTAGGCCACGAGCAGGCCGGTGATTGGGTACCCCAGCGTCCACTCGATGGTCGCGATCGTGTTCAGCCCGGGCCAACGGTCCCCGGCGACGACGTGGCGCAGGGTCCCGCGGGGGACGCCCGTCTTGACGGCCAGCAGCCCGATGCCGTTGGACAGGGTCCCGTGCTCGGTCGCCCACGCGCGGATGCGGATTGCGGCGTCCGCGGCGTACCGGGCGCCGATGGGACTGCCCGGAAGTCGTTCGCCGTCAGGCCAGTCACCGTGCGCGAAGTAGTCGCGCGGGCGCAGCAGCGGTGGATCCTCGGGGTCCCGGCTCGTGCTGCTCATGACGCCCTGTATAGCAGCGGACCAGCACGGATGTCGTGACCTCGACGGGGCGGGTGCCGTCCGCGCAAGGGCGTGCCCCGATCGGGGTTCGGGCTACGGGGGCGACTCGCGCGAGTGGCCCCAATCGGGGCCGAGCCTCGATCGAGGCAGACTGCGCGGTCGCTTTCCCTGTCGTGTCATCGATCCCATGTATAGACACGATGTAGTAGTTGATCGACAACGCACCACGTCGTCCGACGCGCGGGGAACGGGAGCATGCTTGCCCCAGTGGGGGCCAGGGAGCATCATGGGCATGCTGCTAGCCGAAGAAACGTGGTGAGGGCCGGTCTCGCCGGGGCACGGCGAGACCGGCGGCGAACCGTCTCAGACGGCCTCGCCACGTCACAGAGCCACCTAGAAGGCCACGGAGTGACGCATGGGCCATCTTGCAGCACCCCACCGACAGGCACACTCCTGCGCCGGGAACATCCGGCGTGGGCGGCGGCGCTGCACGCACCCGCCCTTCCTCGCCGATGCGACGTCCGGCCCGCTCGTGAGCCGGCGCCCACCACCGCGACCGCCGCACCAGGCGGGGAAGGGCTCGCGCTAGGCCGGAACGGTCGGCCACTACGGCCCAGCAGCACTCCTCGACACACGTCGACCTCGGGCACCGGGATCGGCCACCGTCAAGGAGAACACCATGTCGAACGTCTCGTTCACCGACAACCACCAGGCCCTGTTCACCGACGCGATCTTGTCGCCCAAGGTCGTGGCGACCACCCGCGCGCTGACCAGGGCGATCCGCAACGACCTGACCGCGTCGTTCCTGCTGCGGACCAACCCGTACACCGTGGGCGCGCTGATCGTCGCGGTCCACATGCACAACCTCGCGGCCTGCCACCCGGGGATGCGCTGGGGCGGCTTCCGGCTCCGGCTGACCAGCAGCGGTGTCCTGGCGATGCTGTGGGGGCTGAGCCCGGCCGAGCTCACGTTCGTGTCCATGACGGGCCACATCAACGACGAGCGGGCCGACGTCGTGCGGGACTGCCCGAGCGCCGAGCTCGTCCACATGAACAACCTCGTGCGCGAGCTCGTCCGCGTCTCCGGCCGAGGCTGGCTGACGACCCCTGACATCGACGCGGTGAGCTGACTGTGCGCCCCATCCTGAGCGTGGACGCTACGTCCGCGCGAAGCGAGAAGCGCCCCGCAACCGCAGCCCCGGTCGCCTTGGCTGCGGGTCAGCACGCGTCAGGTGGTGCGTGATGGCCCGGGGGAAATCGCGCAGCCACAGCGCGCCGTACGACCGGCACCGAGACCACGCACACGAGGACGCGCATGTCCGCGCGGAGGCGAAAGTGCAGGAGTGGGCCGAAGCCGACACCCGCGACAAGCAGGTCGTGTTCGTCGTGATGCACTTCCAGTCGACCAGGGTGACAGCGGAACAGCTCGACCAGTTCCGCCAGCTGCTCCTGCCGTTGTTCCTGCGCACGTCGATGTCAGCGGACTCCGTGAAGCGGATCCTGTCGTTCTTGCTGTCGTACCTCGCCCGACCGCTGCGACTGAGCCTGCCGTTGCGTCCGCGGGAGCTGTTCGACCCGCGCGCCGTGAACCACTTCGTCGTGACGCACGACATCACGTACTCCGAGCGCACCCTCAGCCGGATCTCCTCCGCGGTCCGGCACCTCGCTCACGCCGCGGGGGTCCCGGGATGGGCGAAGACGACGAGGTTCAAGAAGCCACCGAGGGGCGAGCCGCACACCGACTCCGAAGCGGCCCGCCAGTACGTCACCGCTCGCGGCCTGCCTGAGCCTGCACGCACGAACGCGCTCGCCCTGCTCGACCTGACCTACGGTGCCGGCGCCCGCGCCAACCAGGTTCGTCACACCTTCGGCCGTGACGTGACGCCCACAGTCGAGGGTGCCGTCATCCACTTCGTCGGCGCAAACAGCCGTCTGCCGTCCGTCGACCGTCCCGTGACGGGTGACACCGCGGACCGGCTCCTGCAGAGAGCGCAGAGCGTCGGGCCGGACCATCGACTCGTGTGCCCGACCCGCAACGGTGAAGCCCCCTGGGAGGACCTCGTCACTGAGCTGTTCCAGGCCGATCCGTCCCTCGGCCGGTTCCGGATCCAGCGGGCCGCCGACAACTGGTTCATCCGCGGCCTGGAGTCCACTGACGTGATGGCGTTCGTGGAGTCCTGGCAGATGTCTCCCGGTTCCACCGCCCTCACCGACCTCGCCAGGCACGCAACCCGTCCCGGGCTGGACGAGCAGATCCACATCCTCGCCCGCAACAGGCCGGTGCCCGGTTCCGAAGGGACGCCCTGATGCCCAAACGCCTCGCGGACTGGATCTCCGAGTCTTGGCACGAGAACGCCTTCCGCCTCGCCCTGATCGTCCTGAACCGCTCGAAGTTGGACCTGTACCTCGACGAGCGGGTCGCGCTTCTGCACCCCAAGCGCCGTCCAGGGGAACCCGGGCCGGGACGTCGCCCGGTCCGCACGTACACGATCAGGGCGATGCTCGCCGCCGAGATCATGTGCCTCGTCGAGGACCGCCAGGTCACCCTGACGAACATCCTGCACGTCATCTGGCACATGACCCCCGAACAGCTCGACGACGTGGGCATGACCGGCCAGCTCAGCGACACCGCCCGCGCCCGCATGTCGAACCTGGGGTTCCGGTCCAACGAGTACGACCGGATCTCCCGGCGTTACGACGAGATGTTCATTCCCATTGACTCGTCGCCGCACCCCCGGATGGTCCACGAGAAGAACGCCGTCCGGATGCGCCGCCTCGCGGGCCTGTCCGCGGACCGCAAGGCCGAGCTCGCCGCCCGTGAGGAGAGCCTGGTCCACGCTCACACGCTGATCATCGCTGCCGGCTGCGAGGGCGCCCGCCCGAAGCACTACCGCGGGCATGTCCAGCTCGACGAAACCTGGCAGGACGCGTGGGCTATCACGACCGGCACCGGCACCCGCATGGACAAGATGGGTTCGGCGGACCCGGACTCGGCATGGCGATTCGACAAGAGCAACCACTTCTCTCTGTGGGTGCACATGTTCGTGATGACCCAGATGGCGTCAATGCCCCATGAGAGGCGCGTCCCGAACGTCATCACCGGGTTCAGAGCCCGCGAGGCGCGCGGCGAGACCGACGTGGAAGCCGCCGTCGCCGCGATCAAGATGCACATCGCCAACGGATTCGGCCCGCAGAACAACCGTCCCGCTCGCATCTACACCGACATGGGCTACTCCACGAAGGTCAAGTTCGCCCCGGCGATGCTGTCGCTCAGGTATCTGTGCGTCGCCCCGAACAAGCAGAAGCCCCCGAAGCGTGGCTACGCACTCCCCGAGGGTGCCTTCCTCATCGGCGGGAAGCTGTGCTGCGCGGCCGCCCGCAGGCACCTACCCCACCGGTTCCTCGAACCGATCGACATCGACAACGCCACTCCCGAAGAGCTTCGCCACCGCCAGGACGTGGTCGACGAGATCACCCCGTTCATCATGCCGACGAACGGCGTCCCCTACATCTACCCTCCGGGTCACGAACTCGAAGGGAAGGTCGCCTACCCGGTCATCTGTCCCGGCGCGGCGAAGACGTGCGACTGCCCGTTGGTCCCCGATTCCGCCGACCCGACCGGCCGACGCCCGTTCGCGTACGACGCCCCACCGGTCGACACCCCGCACGACGAGCTCCCCGTCGTGTGCCGGACGACGTACTCACGCGTCGTCGTGCCTACCACGTACATGAAGAACATCGACCAGTTTCTGCGCGGCTCGTTCGAGCACGCCGAGCACATGATGGTCAACCGATCCGCGAACGAACGCCCGAACGCTTCGGTGAAACGCCGCGACATCGGCGGCTTCAAGCGCGACTCCATCTTGATGATGGGCCGCGCCCGCGTCTCGGTCGCGTTCGCGCTGGTCTGCGCGCTCGTGTCCATCGCGGAGATGGAGAAGATCGCCGAGAACCCGGGCAGCGTCGACCTGCTCCCGCATTCTCCTCGCGTCGCTGCCGCTCGCCGCCGCGACGCGATCATCGCGGCCGAACGCCTCCGCAACCCCTGACCGCTGGAGTTTTGACACCGTCACCTCGCGTGCCCGCAAACCCTCGCGGGCCACCCGGCCGATCCCATGGCGAAGAAGCGGCAGGTCAAGGTGCACATTGCCTGCTGTCCGTGAGACCGCAGCGAACACCATTGGAGATCTGACGCAGACTCGTGGGAGCGCCGACCCGACGCCCGCCCCCACCAGGCTCTACGAAGCACTCATGAGCCGGACGGTCGACGCGCTGCGGGCCGAGCTCGGTGACGGGCCGCTGCTGCACCGGTACTCCGGCATGCAGGACGAGGAGGGGGCGTTCGTCGCGTGCGCGTTCTGGGGGGTGTCCGCGCTCGCGCTGGTCGGCCGCACCGACGAGGCGCGGGAGTGGATGGACGAGCTCCTGGGTCTCGCGAACGACGTGGGCGTGTGGCCGGAGATGGTGGACGCCAGGACGGGAGACTTCCTCGGCAACCTGCCGCAGGCGCTGAGCCACCTGGCGCTGGTCCAGGCGGCGCTCACGCTCGCGCCCGCCCTGCGGGAGGACGCGGCGGGCGGCTGAGCCGCGGTCAGCCGTCCGTCGTCCGCCCGTCCGGGTCCACCTGGCCGAGCTGCTCCGTCGCCGCCGTCGCGCTCCGGCGCTCGCGTCGCCGGGTCGGCGTGCCGGGCGCGGGGGTGCCGTCCGGGTCGACGGGTTCCAGGACGATCGTCGCGTCGGTGGACCCCGTCGGTCGTCCGCCCGCTGCGCGCGCACCGGTGACCTCCGGCTGCGCGGGAGCGGCGTCGGGCGTGGAGACGTCGGCCGCGGGGGCCTCGGCCGCGGGGGCCTCGGGCACGACGTCGGCAGCGGGGGCCTCCGCCGCGGCGGCCGCGGCCCCGGGGGCGTCCCCCGCCAGACGGTGCGCCGGGGCGGCGTCCGCGGTCGCGTCCGCCGGCGGCGGCGTGAGCTGGATCGCGGTGGTGGTCGCGGAGGGCGCGACCGCCGGGCCGCGGCGGCCGCTGGTGCGCCGCGCCGGGGCGGCCCGCGCCGGCACGATCCGCGCGACCGGCTTGCCGTCGCGGGTCAGCGTGACCTCGTCGCCGTGCTCCACGGACCGGACCAGCTCCGGCAGGCGCGCACCGGCCTCCTCGACGGCGACCGCGCCGGGGCCTGCGGCGGCGGCGTCGCGCGAGAGCCGACGGGCGTCCTGCGCGCGGGTGACCGCCTTCATCGCCTCCATCAGCAGGAACACGATGATCGCGAACCCGAGCGTCAGCGCCCACTCGCGCGGCCCGATGGGCGCCGAGTCGAACCAGGAGTGCATGAACGGCACGTACGTGAACACGAGCTGCAGCACGACGAGCGCGCCGGACGCGATCCACACGACGCGGTTCCCGCGGAAGACCCGCGGCGTGAGGCTCGACTCGCCGAGGAACCGGCAGTTGAACAGGTAGGCGAGCTGCCCGAGGGCGAGCATCGTGACCGCCGTGGTCTGGGCGACGTCCGTGGCGGTGCCGCGCGCCCGCTCGATCGCGAACACCCCGAGCGTCGCGCCGCCGATGAGCAGCGACGCGACGACGACGTGCTCGAGCGACTCGCGCGAGAGCACCGAGCCCCCCGGCTTGCGCGGCGGACGCGACATGACGCCGGGCTCGGCCGGCTCGTACGCCAGCGCGAGCGACAGCGTCACGGCGGTGACGAGGTTGACCCACAGGATCTGGACGGGCGCCAGCGGCAGCGTGAGCCCGAACAGCACCGCCACCAGGATGACCAGAGACTGGGCCCCGTTGGTGGGCAGCAGGAACACGACGGACTTGCGGATGTTGTCGTAGATCCGCCGCCCCTCCTCCACGGCCCGCTCGATGGTCGCGAAGTTGTCGTCGGCCAGGACGATCTCGGCGGACTCCTTGGTCGCCTCGGTGCCCTTGATGCCCATGGCGATGCCGACGTCCGCGCGGGTGAGCGCGGGTGCGTCGTTCACGCCGTCCCCGGTCATCGCCACGACCTCGCCGTGCGACTGCAGGGCGCGGACGATGCGGATCTTGTGCTCGGGGCTGGTGCGCGCGTAGACGTCGACGTCCCGGACGCGCGTGCGCAGCTGCTCCTGGGTCATCGCCTCCAGCTCGGCCCCGGTGAGGGCGTGCACGTCGCCGTCCGCCGCGACGATGCCGAGCTCGCGGGCGATGGCCGTCGCGGTGCCGGCGTGGTCGCCGGTGATCATCTTCACGCGGATGCCCGCGCGGTGGCAGTCCGCGATGGCCTGCACGGCCTCCGGCCGCGGGGGGTCGACGATGCCGAAGACGCCCAGGAAGACGAGGCCCTCCTCGACGTCCGCCGCGTCGAGCGACGTGGCGTCGTCGGCGGCGGGCCGCTCCGCTGCCGCGAGCGTGCGCAGGCCCTGGCCGCCGAGCAGGTCGATGACGCCCTCCCAGCGGGCGCGGTCCAGGGGTTCGGCACGGCCGTCCGCTCCCCGCTGGTGGCTGCACCGGTCCAGGAGCCGGTCGGGCGCGCCGACCGTGCGGACCCGCGTGCCCGAGCCGGGCACGCGGTCGAGCGTCGCCATGAACTTCGTCGCGGACTCGAACGGCAGCTCGGCCAGCCGCTCCACCCCGGAGACGTCCGCGCCGGCCTTGAGCGCGAGGGTGGCGATCGCCCCCTCCGTGGGCTGCCCGACGACCTTCCACTGCCCGTTCTCCTGCACGATCCGCGCGTCGTTCGCGGCGGCCGCGGCCGTGACGAGTGCCCGGAGGTCAGGGTGCGCGTCGAGCGGGGCGGCGGCGCCGTCGAGCGTGATGCGGCCCTCCGGCGCGTAGCCGAGGCCCTCCACCTGGTACGTCGCGGCGGCGGTCACCACGGTCCGGGTGGTCATCTCGTTCTTGGTGAGCGTGCCCGTCTTGTCGGAGCAGATCGTCGTCACCGAGCCGAGGGCCTCGACCGCGGTGAGCTTGCGCGTGATCGCGTTGCGCCGGGCCATCTGCTGCACCCCGAGCGCGAGCGTGACGGTCACCAGGGCGGGCAGGCCCTCGGGGACCGCCGCCACCGCGAACCCGATGGCGGCCGAGACGAGGTCGGGGATGTCCCACTGGTGGATGACCCGGCCGACCACCAGCATGAACGCCGCCATCGCGAGGATGCCGAGGGACAGCGTCCGGCCGAACCGCGCGAGCTGCCGGGACAGCGGGGTGTCGAGGTGGTCGACCTCGGCGATCATCGACTGGATGCGCCCGATCTCCGTGCCGGAGCCGGTCGCGGTGACCACGCCCACGCCGGTGCCCACCGCGACGATCGTGCTCGAGTAGAGCATCGAGGCCCGGTCGCCCAGCCCGGCGTCGGTGCCGACCGCGTCGACGTGCTTGGCCGCGGGGACCGACTCGCCGGTGAGCGCGGCCTCCTCGACCTGGAGGTTCGTCGCCTCGATCAGGCGGAGGTCGGCGGGGACGCGGTCGCCCGAGCGGACCCGGACGACGTCTCCCGGCACCAGGGTCTCGGCGTCGACGACCCGCCACTCCCCGTCGCGCCGCACCTGGGCGTCGAGCGAGAGCATCGTGCGGATGCCGTCGAGCGCGCGCTCGGCCTGGCCCTCCTGGAGGAACCCCACGGCCGCGTTGATCACGGCCACCGCGAGGATCACGGTGAAGTCGATCCAGTCGCCGAGGATCGCCTTGAGCACCGCCGACGCCAGCAGGATGTAGATGAGGATGTCGTCGAAGTGCCCGAGGAGCCGGCGCAGGGCGCTCGGCCGGGACGGCGCGGGCAGCCGGTTGGGCCCCACGTCGGCGAGCCGGCGCTCCGCGTCGGCGGCACTGAGGCCGCTCGGGTCCGAGCGCAGCTGCGCCAGGACGGCGGCGGGCGGCTCGGCGTACGGGGTGGGGGCGGGTGCTGCGGGGCTCGCGGACGAGGCTGTCGCGGGCACGGAGGTCGTCGTCATGTCACCACCTGACGGGTCGGCTGCCCGGCCATCGTGGCACGCCCCGTCCGTCGGGATCGAGCCCCGCGGTGTCCCTGGGGACGACGGGCGGGGCGTCGCGCGCGGGATGCCACGCCCCGCGGCACCCCCGTGCGGGACGGTGGTCCCGGCGGTCAGGAGGCGGCGACGGCCGGCTCGGGGGTGGACGGGACGGCGGGCGACGCGGCGGCGCGACGCTCGAACCCGGACGCCACGAGCAGCGCCACGACGCCGAGCACGGTGATGACCGCGCCGGCCCAGAGCGGTGAGGTGTAGCCCAGGCCGGCCCCGATCGTCAGGCCGCCGATCCAGGCGCCGAGCGCGTTGCCGACGTTGAACGCGGCGATGTTGGCGCCGGACGCGAGGGTGGGCGCACCGGCGGCGTGCCGCATGATCCGCATCTGCAGACCCGGGACGGTGGCGAAGCCGAACGCCCCCATCAGCACGAGCCAGACGACGGTGAGGGGCCGGCTGCCCGCCGTGAGGGCGAACCCGACCAGCACGAGCGTGAGCGCGGCGAGCACGCCGACCAGGGTCGGGGTGAGCGCCCGGTCGGCGCCGCGTCCGCCGAGGAGGTTGCCGGCGAACATGCCGACGCCGAACACGACCAGCAGCCACGGGACGGTGGAGGAGGCGGAGCCGGAGACGTCGGTCAGCGTGAACGCGATGTACGTGAACCCGCCGAACATGCCGCCGTAGCCGAGCACGGTGATGACCACGGACCACCAGACCTGCGGCTCCCGGAACGCCGCGAGCTCGTCGCGCACGCTCGTCGCGGGGGCGCCCTCCTGGGCGGAGGCGGCCGGGACCAGCACGAGGATGCCGACGAGCGCCACGACGCCGATCGCCGTGATCGCCCAGAACGTCGACCGCCACCCGAGCTCCTGGCCGAGCAGCGTGCCGAACGGCACGCCCAGCACGTTCGCGGTCGTCAGGCCCGCGAACATGGTGGCGACGGCACCCGCGCGCCGCTCCGGCGCGACCAGGCCCGCCGCGACGACCGCGCCGATCCCGAAGAACGCGCCGTGGCACAGGGCGGCCAGGATGCGGCCGCCCATCATGACGCCGTAGGTGGGGGCCAGTGCGGACAGCAGGTTCCCCGCGATGAACAGGACCATGAGCCCGACGAGCACCCGCTTGCGGTCGAACCGGGTGACCGCGGCGGTCAGGCCGACCGCGCCGACGGCCACGGCGATCGCGTAGCCGGAGATGAGGTAGCCGGCGACCGGCTCCGTGACCCCGAAGTCCGCCGCCACCTCGGGCAGCAGGCCCATGATGACGAACTCCGTGAGCCCGATCCCGAAGCCGCCGACGGCGAGGGCGAGCAGGGCGAGTGGCATCCGATCCTCCGTGCTGGTGCAGCTGGTGCAACATCCCGCGTCTGCACTAGTTGCGGACGCAACGAAGATGCTTGCACGCGCGTCCTATCGGCGCAAGCGCGCTACGATGGTTCCCGGACGAGGAGGCACTCATGGGGATCGCCGACGACGCCGTGCAGGTGCGCGCGCAGGGCTGGCGCACGCTCGCGGCGCTGCACGGGCTGATCGACGGGGCGCTCGAGCGCGCGCTGCAGTCCGGTCACGAGCTGTCCGTCGTGGAGTTCACCGTGCTCGACGCGCTCTCGCGCCAGGACGGCTGGCACATGCGGATGCAGCAGCTCGCCCGGGCCGCCGCGCTCAGTGCCAGCGCCACGACCAGGCTGGTGACGCGGCTGGAGGACCGCGGGCTGCTGACCCGCATCCTGTGCCAGGACGACCGGCGCGGCATCTACACCGAGCTGACCCCGGCCGGCGAGGCCCTGCTCCGCGCCGCCCGGCCGACGCACGACGCGGCGCTCGCGGACGCCCTCGCGCAGGCGGAGGCCGCGCCCGAGCTGGCGCCGCTCGTCGGTGCGCTGCACGCGCTGCCGGTGGCCGCCGCCGTCTGACGCGTCCGCCCGGCGGGCCGGGCCCCGGGCGAGTGATCCTCGCCATGTTTTACGTGCTGTTCACCCGCAGGGGGTGCAACCGGGCAATTCGCCCAGCAGGATGGGTGAACGGATCCGGATCGAGGGGGGCGAGTCATGGAGCACACGACCAAGGACCAGCAGGCGGCGGACGCGCAGCGCGAGGAGATCGCCTGGACGTCGGTGAGCAACCCCCGGCGCGTGCGCATCTGACGCGCCGGGCGCCATGACCTCCGAGAGCCCCGCGGCACCTGCCGCGGGGCTCTCGTCGTGCTGCCGCAGGGCTCGTGCCGCGCCCGTGGGCCTCAGCGGTCGCGCAGGCGGGCGAGCACCGCGCGGGCGTCGGCCAGCGCCGTGTCGTCCCGGACCCCGGTGACCGCGTTGTAGTACATCCCGTCCCCGACGAGCTGGACGACGTGGGCCACCGCGGGGTCCTCGAGCTCCGCGAGCAGCGCCTCGTACCAGCGGCCGCGGAGCTCGTCGAGCACCGCCGTGGCGTCGTCGTCGGACTCCTCGGCGAGCCGGACGGCCGCGATCAGCGCGCGGTCCAGCGGGCCGCCGGACTCCGTCGACCCGCGCAGGTAGTACTCCGCCGCGCCCTCGGGTGCCGTGCGCATCGCGGCGACGTCGGCCTCGCCCAGTAGCGCGAGGCGCTCGCGCTGCCCCTGCACCAGGGCCGCCTTGCTGGGGAAGTGGTAGAGCAGGCCGCCCTTCGACACCTGGGCCGCTGCGGCGACCGCGTCCAGCGTGGCGGCGCGCGGTCCGTGGGCGATCAGCAGGCCCTCGAACGCGTCGAGCAGGCGGTCGCGGGTCGCGGACATGGGAATGACCGTACCGGCCGTGACGCTATACCGTCCAGACGGTACAGTAACCGTCGTCCCGCCCCGACGAACGAGGTCACCACCATGTCCGCCCCGGCCACCACCGGCCCCTCCGCCCGCACCAGCACGCCCGCCCCGCTGACGCACCGCGGGCGCCCCGTCCGCCCCTGGGCGGTGCTCGTCGTGCTGATGCTGCCCGTGCTGCTCATCTCGGTCGACAACACCGTCCTCAGCTTCGCGCTGCCCTCGATCACGGCCGCCCTCGGGGCGTCGGGCTCCGAGCTGTTGTGGATCGTCGACGCGTACCCCCTGATGCTCGCGGGCCTGCTGGTGCCGATGGGCAGCCTCGGCGACCGGGTCGGCCGGCGCCGGCTGCTGCTGGTCGGGGCCACCGGCTTCGCGCTGGTGTCGCTCCTCGCGGCGTGGTCCGCGAGCCCCGCGATGCTCATCGCGTCCCGCGCCCTGCTCGGCGTGTTCGGCGCGACCCTCATGCCGTCCACCCTGTCGCTCATCCGGAACGTGTTCCTCGAGCGCGGGCAGCGCCGGCTGGCCATCGCGATCTGGGCGTCCGCCTTCGCGGGAGGCGCCGCGCTGGGGCCGGTCGTCGGCGGCGCGCTGCTGACCCACTTCTGGTGGGGGTCGGTGTTCCTGCTGAACGTGCCGGTGCTCCTGGTGCTGCTGCCCCTCGCGCTGCTGCTGGTGCCGGAGTCGAAGGACCCGGCACCCGGCCCGCTGGACCCGTGGAGCATCGTGCTGTCGCTCGCGACGATGCTGCCCCTGGTGCACGCGGTGATCGCGGTGGGCGAGCACGGCGTGACCGGTTCGACCGTCGCCGGGGTGCTGGTGGGCCTCGCGGCGGGCTGGGCGTTCGTGCGCCGGCAGCGCCGGCTCGCGTCGCCCATGCTCGACGTCACGCTGTTCGCCCGGCCGACGTTCTCGGGCGCGGTCGCGGCGAACCTGCTGTCGGTGCTCGGGTTCTCCGGGCTGCTGGTCGTCGTCTCGCAGTTCCTGCAGCTGGCCGCGGGCCTCAGCCCGATGGACGCCGGGCTCGTGCTGGTGCCCGGGCTGGCGGCGTCGGTGCTCGCGGGCCTGCTGGCCGTGCGGCTGGTGCGGTACGTGCGCCCGGGGACGCTGATCGGGTCGAGCTTCCTGCTCGCCGCGGTCGGCTACGGCGTCCTCACGCTCGTCGGGGACGTCCCCACGCCCGTCACCGTCGCCGTGACGTTCGTCGTCATGGGGGTCGGCGTGGGCCTGGCGGAGACGCTGACCAACGACCAGATCACCACCGCCGTCCCGCCGGAGAAGGCCGGTGCGGCGTCGGCGATCTCCGAGACCGCCTACGAGCTGGGGACGACGCTCGGCGTGGCGCTGCTCGGGTCGGTGCTGAACGCCACCTACCGGGCGCGGGTCGGCCTGCCGGGCACGCTCACCGCGGAGCAGGCGGAGGCCGCCGGGGAGACGCTCGGCGGCGCGGTGTCCGTCGCCGACGGGCTGGACGCGACCACCGGGGACGCGCTGCTCGAGTCGGCTCGGCTGGCGTTCGACGCGGGGACGCAGCACGCGGCGGCCGTCGGCGCGGTCGTGGCGGTGGCCGCGGCGGTCGTGTCGTTCGTGACCCTGCGGCGGGCGACCGCGAGCTGAGGGCCGCGGGGCCCGGCTGCGCGGGCCCGCGTCCAGCACCTACCCAGCGCACCGACGCCCAGCACTCAACGTGCGCGCCCGGAGCGCGCCTTCGAGCGCGCGCCCTCCTACGCAGGCCGCCCGCAGCCGCACCGGCGCCGCGGACCCCGCGCCACGATGGCGGCGGGTGCGTGCCCCACACCGAGGTGGCCCCGCCCGCCACGGGCCCGCCCCGGGACACACCCTTCCCGGGGCGGGCCGCCCCGTCCCCGCCCCCGTCCCCGCCGCACGCGCCGGAGCGCCGATGCCCCCTCGAGCCACCGTGACCCCGCCCACCGCGGGCCCGACTGACGCACCCAGCGGCGGTGGCGCGTCGGCGTCGCCGGCGTGCTCTACGTGGTGGCCTGCGGCGCGGGCGGGTGGGTGGCCGCCGACCTGCTGGAGTCGCCCGGCGACAGCAGCCGGCACACCCGTGGCCCCGGCGCGACACGCGAACCGCTGCCGCCCGCCACCATCCCGTACTGGGCGCGGGTGGGTCAGTGAGCCCGCCGGGCGCGGGTCCGGTCCGTCAGCCCGCCGCGCGCACCCGGTCGAGCAGCAGCAGCGCGATGTCGGTGACCTCCGGGACGCCGACCCCGGCGCGGTCCACGCCGTCCCCGGTCGCGCGCGAGGCGTCCGGGGCCGACGCCGCGGCGGCCACCCCGTCCGTCAGCATCACCGTGCAGTAGGGGCACGCCGTCGCCACCACGTCCGCCCCGGTCGCCACGGCCTCGGCGGCGCGCGCCGTGCCGATGCGCGTGCCGATCGACTCCTCCATCCACATCCGCGCCCCGCCGGCGCCGCAGCAGAAGGAGCGCTCCCGCGTGCGGGGCATCTCGACGGCCTCGACGCCGGGGATCGCGGCGAGCAGCTCGCGCGGCGGCTCGTACACCTCGTTGTGCCGGCCGAGGTAGCAGGGGTCGTGGTAGGTCACCCGCTGGGCGTCCGTGCCCGGGGAACGGTCGACGGGGGTGAGCCGGCCCTCCGCGACGAGCCGGTTCAGCAGCTCGGTGTGGTGCACCACGTCGTACCGGCCGCCGAGTTGCGGGTACTCCCGGGACAGGGTGTTGAAGCAGTGCGCGCACGTCACGACCACGGCGCGGGCCTGCGCGGCGGCGAGGGTCTCCACGTTCGCGGACGCGAGCATCTGGTAGAGCACCTCGTTGCCCGCGCGCCGGGCCGGGTCGCCGGTGCAGCCCTCGCCGTCCCCGAGCACCGCGAAGGACACGCCGGCCGTGTGCAGCAGCTCCGCGACGGCGCGGGTGGTGCGGCGGGCCTTCTCCTCGTACGCGCCGGCGCAGCCGACCCAGAACAGGTAGTCGACCTCGGCCGCCGACCCGACGTCCGCCCCGACGACGGGCACGTCGAAGTCCAGGTCCTTGGCCCAGTCCAGCCGCTGGCGGGCGGGGAGCCCCCATGGGTTGCCGCGCCGCTCGAGCTTCGTGAACGTCCCCCCGAGCTCGGCGGGGAACGCCGACTCCATGAGGGTCTGGTAGCGGCGGATGTCGACGATGGTGTCGACGTGCTCGATGTCGACGGGGCACTGCTGGACGCACGCGCCGCACGTGGTGCACGCCCACAGCGCGTCGGCGTCGATGATCCCGGAGGCCACGAGGTCGACGTCGACGTGCCCGGGCTCGACGTCCTGCCCCGCGCGGGCGGCGCGCAGGTAGGGGGCGGTCGCCGCGGCGTGGTCGCGCAGTGCGAGCGTGACGAGCTTGGGGGACAGCGGCTTGCCGGTCGCCCACGCCGGGCACTGGTCCTGGCAGCGGCCGCACTCGGTGCACGTGGTGACGTCCAGCAGGCCCTTCCAGGTGAGGTCCTCGACCGCGCGCACGCCGAGCCGCGCGTCGTCGGGCAGGTCCTCGAGGGCCGCGACGTCCAGGTCGCGGTCACCGACCCGCACGGGCGGCAGCGGGCCGAGCGCGGGGGCGCCGTCCGGGGTGCGGCGCGCGTAGACGTTGAGCACCGCGAGGAACCGGTGCCACGCGACGCCCATCGTCGGCTGCAGGCCCACGACGACGAACCAGGTCATCGAGACGACGATCTTCACGGTCGCGCACACGACGACCGCCGCCTCGACCGCGGAGGTGGTGGCGCCCGACCAGAGCCCGCCGATCCACGCGGTGGTCGGGAAGTGCCAGGCGCTCGCCAGCGCGGAGCCGTCGCGCACCGCGAGCTCGTGCTCGAGGCCGCGCAGCAGGAGCACGGCCAGCACGACCAGCAGGACGGTCGCCTCGACGACCACGGCCTGGCCGGTGTGCGACCCGAAGAACCGGGAGCGTCGCGCGGGCTCCGTGGCGGCCGGTCCGGTGCCGTCGCCCCGCCCGGCGCCCCCGGCGGCGATCGCGCGGGCCGGGGTGGGCGGGAGGCCCCGGGGGGTCGTACGGACGCGGACCGCGATCAGCGCGAGGATGCCGGCGAGCGACAGCCACGCGATGCCCTCGGTCAGCCACTCCCACGGTGCCAGGTGCCCGAGCAGCGGCAGCGTTGCCCGGGGCCCGACCACCTGCGCGTACCCGGTGACGAGGGTGAAGAACAGCACCGGGAAGGACACCATGACGGTCCAGTGGGCGACCTTCACGACCGGGGTGTGCTGGAACCGGCCGTGCCCGAGCATCTCGCGCACCACCTGCCGGGTCCGCCGGCCGACGGGTGCGAGGCGGCCCGGAGCGGGGCGGCCCATCCGGATGGTGCGGGTCAGGCGGAGCGCCCCTCGGGCGAACACCGCGACCCCGACGACGGTGGCGGCCACGACCACGGCGAGGCAGGTGATCCGGAGCGCGTCCACCCGCCCACGCTAACCGCCCGCCCGTGGGCCCCGGTGCCCGGAGGTCCTGGTCGGTGTCCCCGCGGGACCGCCCGCCGCGCCCCGGTGGCGCACCTCACCCGGGCCGCCGGGCCATCAGTTGATAGAGTGCAGGTAATCCCTCGACCACGGTCGGCACCTGCTCGCTTGCGCGCAGCGCGTCGCCGTGCGTCGCTGTACCTGCCTCTCGACGCCCGCTGACAACACCACACCACCGCCGGCCGCCGGTGCGTCCGCCGCCCCCGCGGCGCGGGCCCGGGCCGGTGGGCCTGACCGACCGACCACCCGCCCACGACAGGACGGAGCGGACGTGCTGCAGCTCCTCGCGGTGCACCTCGTCGCAGCCCTCGTCGCGCCCGCGCTCGTCGCGTGGATCGGCCGGAAGGCGTTCTGGGTGCTCGCGCTGGCGCCGCTGTCCGCCGCGGTGTGGGCGCTGTCGCTCACCGGCGCGGTGATGGACGGCGACGGACCCACGCAGGTCGTCCAGTGGATCCCGGGCCTGGGCCTCGACCTCGCGTTCCGGCTCGACACGCTGTCCTGGCTCATGACGCTGCTGGTCGGGGGCGTCGGCGCGGTGGTCCTCGTGTACTGCTCCGCGTACTTCAAGGAGCACGCCAGCGGCCTGGGCCGGTTCAGCGGGGTGCTGGTCGCGTTCGCCGGGGCGATGCTCGGGCTCGTCACCGCCGACGACACCCTGCTGCTGTTCGTGTTCTGGGAGCTGACGACGGTCTTCTCCTACCTGCTCATCGGGCACTACCACGACCGCAAGGCGAGCCGCCGGGCGGCCATGCAGGCGATCGTCGTCACGACGGCCGGTGGCCTGACGATGCTGCTGGGCCTCGTCATGCTCGGCGAGGCCGCCGGGACGTACCGGCTGTCCGCGCTGATCGCCGATCCGCCGCACGGCGGCCTGGTGACGGCCGGCGTGGTCTGCGTGCTGGTGGGGGCGATCAGCAAGTCGGCGCTGATCCCGCTGCACTTCTGGCTGCCCGCGGCGATGGCCGCGCCGACGCCGGTGAGCGCCTACCTGCACGCCGCGGCGATGGTGAAGGCGGGCGTCTACCTGGTCGCGCGGTTCGCCCCCGCCTACTCGGACCTGCCCGCCTGGCGCTGGATCGTCGTGGTGCTCGGCTGCGGGACGCTGCTGCTCGGGGGGTACCGCGCGCTGCGGCAGCACGACCTCAAGCTGATCCTCGCGTTCGGGACGGTCAGCCAGCTCGGGCTGATCGTGCTGCTCATCGGGTTCGGCACCCGCGCGACCGCACTGGCGGGCCTGGCGCTCGTCGGCGCGCACGCGATGTTCAAGGCCGCGCTGTTCCTCGTGGTCGGCGTGGTCGACGCGGCGACCGGCACGCGCGACCTGCGCCGCCTGTCCGGGGTGGGCCGCGCGCTGCCCGTCACCGCGCTGGCCGGCGGGCTGGCGACGCTCTCGATGATCGGCGCGCCGCCGTTCGCCGGGTACGTGGCGAAGGAGGCGGCGCTCGAGGCGTTCCTGCACGGCGGCGACACCCTCAGCCTCGTGGTCCTGGCCGCCGTCGCGGTCGGCTCCGCCCTCACCGTCGCGTACGGCCTGCGGCTGTGGTGGGGCGCGTTCGCGACCAAGCCGGTGCTGTCCCCGGCCGCCGTCCGCGCCCTGTCCGCCGCGCGCGACGCGGGCAAGGACGGGAAGGACGCGAAGGAGCCGGTCGACCACTCCGCCCACCCGGACGACGACCGCGCCGAGCCCGCCCCGGTCGGCCGCCCCTCCCTGCTGCTCGTGTGGCCCGCCCTGCTGCTCGCCGTCCTCGGGCTCGCGGTGGCGCTGCTGCCGGGCCTCGGCGAGGAGCTGCTCGCCCCGCAGGCCGACGCGTACCCGACCGGCGAGCCCGGGCACCTGGTGCTCTGGGCCGGCGTCACCCCGGCGCTCGGGATCACCGTGGCGGTGCTGGTCACCGGCGTGCTGCTGTTCCTCGCGCGCCGCCCGGTCGAGATCGCCCAGGCCGCGGTGCCGCACGTGCCGGAGGCCGACCGGGTGTACCGCCGGCTCATGCGCCGCCTGGACGACGTCGCCGCCGACGTCACCGCCTTCACCCAGCGCGGCTCGCTGCCGTTCTACCTGGGCGGGATCCTCGTGGTGTTCGTCGTGGCGGTCGCGGTGCCGCTGGTCGCCTCCACACGGCTGCCCGCGCAGACCCGCCCCTGGGACGGCCCCGCGCAGCTCGTCGTCGGGCTGTTCGTCGCCGTCGCCGCGGTGCTGGTCGCGCGCGCCCGGCGCCGGCTCAAGGCCGTCATCCTGCTGGGCGTCTCCGGGTACGGCGTCGCCGCCCTGTTCCTGCTGCACGGCGCCCCGGACCTGGCGCTCACCCAGGTGCTGGTGGAGACCGTCACGCTGGTGGTGTTCGTGCTGGTGATGCGCCGCCTGCCGCCGTACTTCTCCGACCGCCCGCTGGTCGGCTCCCGCTGGGTGCGGCTCGGGATCGGGCTCGCCGTGGGGCTGACCGTCGGCGCGCTGGCGCTCGTCGTGCCCGGCGCCCGCGTGCACGAGCCCGTGTCGGTCGACTTCGCCGAGGAGGCGTACGCGTTCGGCGGCGGCAAGAACATCGTCAACGTGAC
This sequence comes from Cellulomonas endometrii, assembly GCF_949769265.1. Lineage (NCBI taxonomy): Bacteria > Bacillati > Actinomycetota > Actinomycetes > Micrococcales > Cellulomonadaceae > Cellulomonas > Cellulomonas endometrii. The sequence goes on from NZ_CATKPC010000002.1 coordinate 152,269, forward strand.
CCTCGTCGACATCCGCGCGTGGGACACGATGGGCGAGATCTCGGTGCTGCTGGTGGCGGCGACGGGCGTGGCCTCGCTGGTGTTCCTCCGGCGCCGCGGCGGGGCGATCTTCCGCGCCGGCGACGCCCCGGAGCAGCGCCAGGTGTGGGGCGGCGGCGAGGACCCGATGGCCGCGGTGCGCCGCCCGGCGCAGGAGCGTCCCTCGTACCGCTCGGGCGAGTGGCTGCGGGCCGGGCGGACCCTGGCGCCCCGGCGGCGGTCCGTCGTCTTCGAGGTGGTCGTCCGCCTGCTGTTCCACACGATGATCGTGTACTCGCTGTTCCTGCTGTTCTCCGGGCACAACGCCCCCGGCGGCGGGTTCGCCGCGGGCCTGGTCACGGGCATCGCGCTGATCGTCCGCTACCTCGCGGGCGGCCGGTACGAGCTCGGCGAGGCGGCGCCCGTGCAGCCCGGTCTGCTGCTCGGCAGCGGCCTGTTCCTCTCGGCCGGCGTGGGCCTGGGCGCGCTGATCTTCGGCGGCACGGTGCTGCAGTCCTGGATCATCGACATCCACCTGCCGCTGATCGGCGACCTGCACCTCGTCACGTCCCTGTTCTTCGACGTCGGCGTCTACCTGGTGGTCGTCGGGCTGGTCCTCGACATCCTGCGCAGCCTCGGGGCCGAGATCGACCGGCAGGCCGAGGCGGACGGCGAGGGGGACGTCGACTCCGCCGTGGGCGGCGACGCGGACCCGGGCGAGCAGGTGACGGTGGACGCCGCGGCGGCCGGCCTGGTGGGGGACGGCGGCGCGCCCTCCGACGCGCCCGGCACCACCGGCACCACCGGGGCACGGCACGGCGACGGGAGCCCGGCATGAGCATCGACATGAGCCCGAACCTGGTGCTGGTCGGCGTCATCGTCGTCCTCGTGACCGCCGGGGTGTACCTGCTGCTCGAGCGGAGCCTGTCCCGCGTCCTGCTGGGCGTCATCCTCATCGGCAACGGCGCGAACCTGCTGTTCCTCGTCGCGGGCGGCGCCGCCGGCCGGCCGCCCATCGTCGGCCTGGAGCAGGAGGGCCGGATGAGCGACCCCCTCCCGCAGGCCATGGTGCTGACCGCGATCGTCATCACGCTCGGCATGACGGCGTTCCTGCTGGCGATGGCCTACCGGTCCTGGCAGCTGCACCGGCACGACGAGGTGCAGGACGACGTCGAGGACCGCCGCATCGCCCGCCTCGCGGCCCGCGACGAGCGCGCGTTCGAGGACGCCGACACCGAGGACACCACGACCACCCTCGACGAGGAGGCCGCGGAGACCCGCGACGAGACCGACGACGACGGCGGCCCGGTGCCCGCGGGCGCCGGCGAGCAGGGGCAGGCGGGCCGATGAGCGAGTTCACCTGGCTGGTGCCGCTGCCCGTCGTCGTGCCGCTGTTCGGCGCGGGGCTCGCGCTCGCGCTGTACCGCCGGCCCCGGCTGCAGCGGATCATCAGCGTCGCCGCGCTCAGCATCGTGCTGGTGGTCGCGGCGAGCCTGCTCGTGCTCGCCGACGACGGGCCGCTCGTCGTCGACATCGGCGGGTGGGCGGCGCCCGTCGGCATCGACCTGGTCGCGGACCGGCTGTCGGCGCTGATGCTGACCGTCTCGGCGGCGGTCACGCTGTGCGTCCAGCTGTACTCGCTGGCGCAGGGCGAGGCCGACGGCGACGAGGCCGCGCCCGTATCGATCTACCACCCCACGTACCTGATCCTGGCGGCGGGCGTCGCGAACGCGTTCCTGTCCGGCGACCTGTTCAACATCTACGTCGGCTTCGAGATCCTGCTCGCGGCGTCCTACGTGCTGCTCACGCTCGGCGGCACGGGGGAGCGGATCCGCGCGGGCAGCATCTACGTGGTCGTCGCGCTGCTCTCGTCACTGCTGTTCCTGGTGGCGATCGCGATGATCTACGCCGCGACCGGCACGGTGAACCTGGCGCAGCTCGCCGAGCGGCTGCCCGAGATCGACCCCGGCGTGCGCCTGGTGCTGCAGGTGATGCTGCTGCTGGCGTTCGGGATCAAGGCGGCGATCTTCCCGCTGTCGGCGTGGCTGCCCGACTCGTACCCGACCGCGCCCGCGCCGGTCACGGCCGTGTTCGCCGGCCTGCTCACCAAGGTCGGCGTGTACGCGATCATCCGCACGCAGTCCCTGCTGTTCCCCGAGGGGCGGGTGGACGACGTGCTGATGTGGGCGGCGCTCGCGACGATGGTGGTCGGCATCCTCGGCGCCGTCGCGCAGGACGACCTCAAGCGGCTGCTCTCGTTCACGCTGGTCAGCCACATCGGCTACATGATCTTCGGCATCGCGCTCGCGTCGCAGTCCGGCTGGGCCGCGGCCATCTACTACGTGGCGCACCACATCATCGTGCAGACCGGCCTGTTCCTGGTCGCGGGGCTGATCGAGCGACGGGGCGGGTCGACGTCGCTGGAGTCCCTGGGCGGGCTCGCGAAGATCGCGCCGGTGCTGGCGATCCTGTTCTTCATCCCGGCGATGAACCTCGGCGGCATCCCGCCGCTGTCCGGGTTCCTCGGCAAGGTCGGCCTGCTGCAGGCGGGTGTCCAGGACGGCACGCCGCTCGCGCTGACGCTGGTCGTCGGCGGGGTGCTGACCTCGCTGCTGACCCTGTACGCGCTCATCAAGGCCTGGAACAAGGCGTTCTGGCAGACCCCGCCCGAGCCGCTGCCCGACACGCACCTGCCCGTCGGGATGGTCGGCCCCGCCGCCGCCCTGGTGGGGCTCGGGCTCGCGCTGACGATCGGCGCCGGCCCGCTGTACGGGTACGCGGAGCGCGCCTCCGAGGCGCTGTCCGACCGGTCCCGGTACGTCGAGGCCGTGCTGCCGGAGGGCGGGCGCGGCGAGGGCGAGTCCGCGGACGTCGCCGAGGCGGCGGCGCACGAGGACGGCGCGCCCGACCAGGCCGTGGCTGACGACTCGGCGCCCGCCGACGCCGTGCCCGCCGACGCCGAGGGGGGCCGCCCGTGAGCCTGCACCCCCGCCGCCGGCGGCTCGCCACCCAGTGGCCCACGATGATCTGGCTCGTCGTGGTCTGGGTGCTGCTGTGGGGCGACTTCACGGTGGGCAACGTGCTCGCGGGCGCCGTGGTCGCGGTGCTGGTGACCGGCCTGCTGCGGATGACCCCGATCGACTTCCACGGCCGGGTGCACCCGTGGGGCGTCGTCGTGCTGGTCGCGCGATTCGCGTGGGACCTCGTGCGCGCGTCCGCCGAGGTCTCGTGGGTCGCGCTGCGCCCCCGGCACACCCCGCACGGCGCGGTGATCGGCGTGCAGCTGCGCAGCCACTCGGACCTGTACCTGACGATGACCGCCGAGCTGTGCTCGCTGGTGCCGGGGTCGCTCGTCGTCGAGGCGCACCGCCTGACGGGGATGCTCTACCTGCACGTGCTGGACGTCGAGCAGTCGGGCGGGGTCGAGGCGGCCCGGCAGTCGGTGCTCGACCAGGAGGAGCGGGTGCTGCGCGCGTTCGCCTCGGACGCCGAGATGCGCGCCGCGGGCCTCGAGCCGCACCGGCGCCGGACCGGCCCCGCCGGCCCCGACCGCACGGAGGTGCGCGCGTGACCGCCGTCGTCGTGATCTGCGCGGTGCTGCTCACCGCGGCCGGGGCGCTCGCGCTCGTCCGCGCCGAGCGCGGGCCGTCGATGCTGGACCGGACCGTCGCGCTGGACATCCTCGTCACCGTCGTGGTCGGGGCGCTGGCGCTGTACGCGTCGGTCGAGCGGCGCACGGACGTGGTCCCGATCCTCGTGGTGCTGTCCCTGGTCGGCTTCGTCGGGTCGGTGACGATCTCCCGCTTCGCGTCCGTCGAGCCCGCCGGCGAGGGCCGGGTCCGCTCCCGTGAGGAGATCGCCCAGGAGGAGGCCGAGCGGATCCGCGCCGAGGAGGAGGCCCAGGCCCAGCGCCGCGCCCGCCGCGCCCGGGAGGCCGACGCGTCGCCCGTGGAGGCGCCGCCGCCCGCCCGCGAGGCCCACGAGGCCCGGGCGGAGCACGACGCCGTCGGCGAGGACGGCGGGCGCGACGACGAGGAGCGGTCGGTCGCCCGCAAGGACGACGCCGGCGAGGCCGTCGCCCGCGAGGACGACCGGGACGACGCCGCCGCGCGGGACGCCGGGATGCACGGGGCCGAGGACGACCAGGTGCGGGGCGACCGCCACCACCGCGACCAGGGAGGGACCCGATGAGCTGGGACGCCGTCGCCGACGTGGCCGCCGCCGTGTGCCTCATCGGCGGGGCGCTGCTCGCGTTCGCCGCCGGCGTGGGCGTGCTGCGGTTCCCCGACCTGCTGTCGCGGATGCACGCGGGCACCAAGCCGCAGGTGCTGGGGCTGGTGCTCGTGCTGATCGGGCTCTCGCTGCGGCTGCGCTCCGGCAGCGCCGTGTGGGCGCTCGTCCTCGTCGCGCTGTTCCAGATGCTGACGGCGCCCGTCGCGGCGCACCTCGTCGGACGCGCCGGGTTCCGGACGGGCAAGGTCCGCCGGGACCTGCTGGTCGTGGACGAGCTGACCGCGGCGCAGGAACGCGCCGGGTCGCACACGGGGGACAGCGACGGCGAGTCGGACCACCGCCGGGACGCCGACGGCCGCTGACCTCGGGCCGCGCGGGCTGGGTGCCGGCGCGGCCGGTCAGTGCTGGGGCAGGCGGCGGTTCTTGTCGACGCGCTGGACGAACTTCTTGGTCCCGCGGGTGGCGAACACCCGCGCGATGGTCACGGCAGCGGCGGTGATCGCGGACGCGGCCACGACCTCGCCGATCCGGATGTCCGGGGCGTCGTCCTCGGGCTTCGGCGGCTTGTGCCCGACCGCGGCCTTCCAGGCGGTGTCGACCGCCTTGCTGGCGATCCAGGCCACGGCGCCGGCCACGATCAGGCCGGTGACCTTCGCGAGGGTGGACTGGGTCTCTTCGTCGGCCACGGGACCTCCTGCGTCGGGCTGTGCGCGGACGCGCGGACGGCGGCTGCCGTCCGGCGGGTGCTCGCCCCACGCTAGCGCCGCGGCTGCCGCGCCGCAGGTCAGGGCCGCCCGGCGGTCGCCCCGGACCGGGTGCGCGCGGGCGGTGTACTCTCGCCTGCGAACGACAGGGGAGCGTCCCGGACCGCCACCGCGAGGTGGCGCCCGACCGACGCTGAGAGTGCGGACGGACCGCAGACCCTCGCACCTGATCCGGTTCGCACCGGCGTAGGGAGTCGGGATCTCAGTCGCCTCGTGCCGTCGTGCCACGACCGTGGCGCGATGTCGCGCGGCGACCCCCTCCTGCTTCTCGAGGAGGACACCATGGCGCGCACGCGCGCACACCGCCGGACGTCCCGGCGCACCACCGCGGCCTCGGCCGCCCTCGCGGCGACGGCCCTCGCGCTGACCGCGTGCTCCGTCACGGGCGGCGGGTCGGACCCGGAGGCCTCGGGCGACGCGTCCGAGGGCGCCGGGACCGTCACGCTCGTCACGCACGACTCGTTCCACGTGAGCGACGGCCTGCTGGAGCAGTTCGAGCAGGAGTCCGGCCTCACCGTGCAGCAGGTCGCGCCCGGTGACGGCGGGGCGCTGGTCAACCAGCTGATCCTCACCAAGGACGCCCCGCTGGGCGACGCCGTGTACGGCATCGACACCACCTTCGCGTCGCGGGCGATCGAGGAGGGCGTCCTGGAGCCGTACACGTCGCAGGTCCCCGCGGCCGAGGACGCCGCGGCGCTCGCGCCCGACGACTCCGGCTCGCTGACCGCGATCGACAAGGGCGACGTGTGCCTCAACGTGGACCACGCCTGGTTCACCGCCCAGGGGATCCCCGAGCCGACGACGCTCGAGGACCTGACGGACCCGCGGTACCGGGACCTCACGGTGGTCACCAACGCCGCGACGAGCAGCCCGGGCCTGGCCTTCCTGCTGGCGACCGTCGGCGCGTTCGGCGAGGACGGGTGGCAGCAGTACTGGACGGACCTGACGGCCAACGGGCTGAAGGTCGCCGAGGGCTGGTCCGACGCGTACTACACGGACTTCTCCGGCGGCGGGGGCGGCGGCCCGCGGCCCATCGCGCTGTCCTACGCCTCCTCCCCGCCCGAGACGATCCCGGAGGGCGGCGGCGAGCCGACCACGGGCGCGCTCCTCGACACGTGCTTCCGCCAGGTCGAGTACGCGGGCGTCCTCGCCGGGGCGCAGAACCCCGAGGGCGCGCAGCGGCTGATCGACTGGCTGCTCTCGGACGAGGTCCAGGCGGACATCCCCGGCTCCATGTACATGTACCCGGTCAGCTCCGCGGTCGAGCTGCCGCAGGAGTGGGAGCAGTGGGCGCCCCTGTCCGACGCGCCGCACGAGGTGGCGCCGGCCGAGATCGCCGCGAACCGGGACGCCTGGGTCCGCGAGTGGACCGACCTGGTCACCGGCTGACCGGACCCGGCGGATGAGCACGACGACGCGACCGTCCCCGACCGGCTCCGGCCGGCCGGGGACGTCCGCGCGCCCGCGGGTCCCGGACCTCCCGCCGCTCCGCCCCCCGGCCCGGGGCTGGGTCGTCGGCCGCACGGTGCTGTGGACGCTCGCCGGAGCGGTGCCGCTCGTGTTCCTCGGGGTGTTCTTCGCGTGGCCGGTGGTGACGCTGGTCGCGCGGGGCTTCGTGGTCGACGGGTCGCTCGACCTGTCCGGTTTCGCGGAGGTGTTCGCCCGGCCCCGCACCTGGCGCATCGTCGGCCTGACCCTCGCCCAGGGCGCGATCGGCACGGTGCTGTCCGTGCTGCTCGGCGTCCCGGGGGCCTACGTGCTCTACCGGTGCCGGTTCCCGGGCCGCGGGGTGCTGCGGGCGTTCGTCACCGTGCCGTTCGTGCTGCCCACCGTCGTGGTGGGCGTCGCGTTCCGCGCCCTGCTGCGGGAGAACGGCCCGCTCGGGTTCCTGCACCTGGACGGGACGTTCGCCGCCATCGTCGCCGCCCTGGTGTTCTTCAACTACGCGGTCGTCGTCCGCACGGTCGGCGGCATGTGGGAGCGGCTGGACCGGCGCCCGGAGCAGGCGGCCCGGTCGCTGGGCGCGTCGCCCGCGCGGGCGTTCTGCACCGTGACGCTGCCCGCGCTGGCCCCGGCGATCGCCTCGGCCGCCTCGCTGGTGTTCCTGTTCTGCGCCACGGCGTTCGGCACCGTGCTGGTGCTGGGCGGCATGCGGTTCGGGACGGTGGAGACGGAGATCTGGATCCAGACGACGCAGTTCCTCGACCTGCGCGCCGCCGCGGTGCTGTCCGTGGTGCAGGTGGTCGTCGTGGCGGGGGCGCTGGCCCTCGCCGGACGCGCCCGGGCCCGGCGCGAGCGCGCGCTGTCCCTGGTGGAGACCGCGGCCGCCGCCGGTGGGCGCCCGCACCCGCTGCCCGGCGCCGTCACCGCCGTCGTGCTCGTGCTGCTGGCCCTGCCGCTCGGGAACCTGGTCGCCGGGTCGTTGCGCACCCCGGACGGCTGGGGCCTCGACCACTACCGGGCGCTCGGGACGACCGGCGGGCGCAACGCGCTCACCGTGACGGTGTGGGAGGCGCTGGCGAACTCGCTGCGCGCGGCCGTCGACGCCGCCCTGATCGCCCTGGTCGTGGGCTGCCTGGTCGCGCTGGTCGTGTCCCGACGCCCCCGCCGGCCGGCGGCCCGCCGTGCCGTGGGGGTGCTCGACGGGGTGTTCATGCTGCCGCTCGGGGTGTCGGCCGTGACCGTCGGGTTCGGCGCGCTGCTGACGCTGGGCCACCCGTTCGGCATCGCCACCGACCTGCGGACCAGCGGCGTGCTCGTCCCGGTCGTGCAGGCCGTCGTCGCCGTGCCGTTGGTCGTGCGGACCGTGCTGCCGGTGCTCCGCGCGATCGACCCTCGGTTGCGCGAGGCGGCCGGGACGCTCGGCGCCGGGCCCGCCCGGGTGCTCGCGACCGTCGACGGCGCGCTGGTGGCCCGGTCGGTCGGGCTCGCGATCGGGTTCGCGTTCGCCGTGTCGCTCGGGGAGTTCGGGGCGACGGCGTTCCTGGCCCGCCCGGACCGGCCGACGCTGCCGGTCGTGATCTTCCGGCTGATCGGGCAGCCGGGCGCCGACAACTACGGGATGGCGCTCGCGGCCGGCGTGGTGCTCGCCGGGCTGACCGCGGGCGTGATGGCGCTCGCGGAGCGGTTGCGCGGGCCGGTGGGAGGAGAGCTGTGACCGGACTGCACGTGCGCGACGTCGTGGTCCGGTACCCCGGGCCGCACCGCGGGGCGCCCGACGTCGTCGCCGTCGACGGGGTCAGCCTCGACGTGCCCGCGGGGGAGGTGCTCGCGCTGCTCGGGCCGTCCGGCTGCGGCAAGTCCTCGCTGCTCCGCGCGGTCGCCGGCCTCGAGCCGCCCGCCGCCGGGACCCTGCGCTGGGCGGGGGAGGACCTGGCGCCCGTGCCCGTGCACCGGCGGGGGTTCGGGCTGGTGTTCCAGGACGGCCAGCTGTTCCCGCACCGCGACGTCGCCGGCAACGTCGCCTACGGGCTGCCCGGGGTCGACCGCGCGGCCCGCGCCGCCCGGGTCGCCGAGCTGCTCGACCTGGTGGGCCTGCCCGGCTACGGCGACCGCCCGGTCGCGACGCTGTCCGGGGGCGAGCGGCAGCGCGTCGCCCTGGCCCGGTCGCTCGCGCCCCGCCCGCGGCTGCTCCTGCTCGACGAGCCGCTGTCGGCGCTCGACCGGTCCCTGCGCGAGCGGCTGGCCGACGACCTGCGCCGCGTCCTCGTCGCCACCGGCACCACGGCGCTGTTCGTCACGCACGACCAGGACGAGGCGTTCACGGTCGCCGACCGGGTGGCCGTGATGGCCGCGGGCCGGCTGCTGCAGGTCGACGCCCCCGAGGCGCTGTGGCGGCGCCCGGCCGACCGCGAGGTCGCGGAGTTCCTGGGGTACCGGACGTTCCTCGCGGCCGCCGGGTGGGGGTCGGCCGCCGCGCTGGAGGGCGACCTGGTGCCCGGCACCCTGGCCGTCGCCCCCGGTGGGTGGCGCGTGCTCGGTGCGGACGAGCCCGCACCGCAAGGGGCGCCGCTGCGGTCGGCGGTCGTCGCGGACCGGCGCACCCGGCGCGGACGGGTCGAGGTCGTCGCCGTGCTCGACCCCGAGGACGTGCGGGTGACCGCCGGGCTGCCGGCCGGCGGCGCGGTCCCCGACGCGGGGGCGACGGTGCGCCTGGTCGCGGACGAGGGTGCGGTGGCGGTCGTCGGGGGCTGACGCGCTCAGTCCAGGCGCCGCTGCCACTCCCCGGACCCGCCGGCCGGCCGGAAGCCCAGGGCGACGTTGATCGCCAGCATGTGCGCGTTCTCCTCGGCGTTCCACGTGCCGACCCGCCGCGCGCCGGGCTGCACCTCCGCCAGCCTGGCGAGGTTGGCCGTCTTCACCAGCATGCCGAGGCGGTGGCCGCGGTGCTCCCGCAGCACCAGGGTGTCGTCCTGGTAGACGTACGCGTCGGTGTCCGGCCGGCTGACCAGCGCGGTGTACGCGACGAGGGCGCCGGTGGGCTCGTGCACCGCCGCGGCCACCCGGTACGTCATCCCGCGCGCCGCGTACTGCTCCTCGGCGGCCCGCACCCGCGCCGCGTCCCACGCGTCCTCCCGCAGGTCCAGCCCGCCCAGCGGCACGTCGGTGCTCATCCGGGTCTGCAGGTGGGCGAAGTGGTCGACCCACTCGTCGGGGCAGCGCCGCTCCCACGTCACCACGCGGTAGTCGGGGCCGGCCGCGCGGGCGGCGGCGTCCGCGTGCGTGGCGAGGGCGATCGGCGGCACGGGGACGTCCAGCATCGAGCGCCGCTCCACCTGCTCGAGCTGCCACCCGCGGTGCAGGAGGAACGCGACGCCCGGGTCGGTGGCGCGCACCCGCCCGGTGCCGGTGCCGGGGACGACCGTGCCCGGCCCCGCCTCCGGCTCGGACGCCTGGTCGGTCGCGGCGGTGACCGTCGTGCGGCCGTGCTCCCGGGCGGTGGCGAGCGCGAGGTCGTGCAGCGCGGACCCCACGCCCCGGCCCCGGTGCTCGGGGCGGACGTCGACCTGCACGTACGCCGTGTGCGTGTTGTCCTGCCGGGGCAGGTTCAGCGCGACGTAGCCCAGCACGCGGGCGGGGTCGGGCGGCCCGTCGGCCACCGGCGCGTCGAGCGCGACGAACCGGAGCTTCTGCTCGTACTCCTGGTGCTGGAGGCTCGCCAGGGTCTCGCCGGGCAGGCGGGCCTCGTCGAGGTTCCCGAAGCTCGCGAGCAGCGCCGCGTTGGCCGCCTCGACCATGCCGTGCAGCAGCCAGGCGTCCGGGGCGTCCAGCGCGGCGGGGACGGGGAGCGGCACGAGGTGCGCGGCCGGGCTCGTCCGGGCGGTGGCGGCGGAGGGGAGGGCGTCGGTGGCCATGCGGCCATCGTCGGCCCGCCGCGAGGGCACGGTCGAGGGCAATTCGGGCCGCCGCGGGTTCTCGTAGCGTCGCTACCCATTCAGGTCCCGGGTGCCGCGGTGCCGCGAACCGGTACGGTCGCGCCATGCCGCTGCTGGAGATCATCGGGTGGGTCGGTTCCGCCCTCGTCGTCGTGTCGCTGATGCAGGCGCGTGTCCTGCGGTTCCGCTGGATGAACTTCGCCGGGTCGGTGATCGCCGCGGCCTACAACGCCGTCGTCGGGATCTGGCCGTTCGCGGTGATGAACGCCGTGATCGCCGTCATCGACGCGTACTGGCTGTGGCGCCTGACCCGCGAGCGGCACGACGCCGAGGTGTACGAGGTCGTGCCCGTCGGGGCCGGCGACCACTACCTGCGGCACGTGCTGGGCGTGCACGCCGCCGACATCGCCGCGTTCTACCCGTCGTTCGCGGTGCCGGCCCCCGGTGGCGAGGCGGGCGGTGCCGAGGCCCCCGCCGCCGATGCGGCCGGGCGGCGGTGGGCGTACCTGGTGCTCCGGGGCGACGAGACCGTCGGCGTCGTCGTGGTCCGCGACGCCGGCGGCGAGGTCGGCGAGGTGGAGCTCGACTACGTCACGCCGCGGTTCCGCGATTTCACGCCGGGCGAGTTCGTGTACCGGCGCAGCGGGGTGTTCGCCGGGACGGGGCTGCGCGCGCTGGTCGTCGCGGACGACGCCCGCGACACCGGCGCGTACCTCGAGCGGGTGGGCTTCCGGCGCGTCGACGGCCGGTGGCGGCGCGAGCTGGAGCCGGCCGCGGCCTGACGCGCCGCGGCGCCGGCGGTGCGGCCGGGGGACGCGCGACCGTAGACTGAGTTCGGACGTCCGAACTTGGAGGTGCGGTGACCACCACTGCTGACCGGCGCGCGGCCTCGCGGGGGCGGCTGCTGCCGCTGCTCGGGCCCGCGTTCGTCGCGGCGATCGCCTACGTCGACCCCGGCAACGTGGCGGCGAACCTCACGGCCGGCGCCCGCTACGGGTACCTGCTGCTGTGGGTCCTCGTCGCCGCGAACGCCATGGCGGTCCTCGTGCAGTACCAGTCCGCCAAGCTCGGCATCGTCACGGGGGAGTCCCTGCCCGGCGTCCTGGGCCGGCGGCTGGGCCGGGGGCCGCGGCTCGCGTACTGGGCGCAGGCCGAGGTGGTGGCGGCGGCGACCGACATCGCGGAGGTCGTGGGCGGGGCGATCGCGCTGCACCTGCTGTTCGGGCTGCCCCTCGTGCTCGGCGGCGTCATCGTCGGGGTGGTCTCGATGCTGCTGCTCGCCACGCAGAACCGGTACGGGCAGCGGCGGTTCGAGGCGGTGATCGCCGGGCTGCTGCTGGTCATCGTCGTGGGGTTCCTCTGCGGCCTGCTGGTCGGCCCGCCCGACCCCGCCGGCATGCTCGGGGGCCTGGTCCCGCGGTTCGCGGGGACGGACTCCGTGCTGCTCGCGGCGTCGATGCTGGGCGCGACCGTGATGCCGCACGCCATCTACGTGCACTCGGCGCTCAGCCGGGACCGGTTCGGCCGCGTCCCCGACGCCGGCACCCGGGACCGGCTGCTGCGCGCGACGCGGTGGGACGTCGGGTCGGCCCTGACGGTGGCCGGGACCGTGAACATCGGCCTGCTGCTGCTCGCCGCGGCGAACCTGCGCGGCGTCGAGGGCACGGACACCATCGAGGGCGCGCACGCCGCCATCTCCGGGGCGCTGGGCGGCGGCATCGGCGTGGTGTTCGCCCTCGGGCTGCTGGCCTCCGGCCTGGCCTCGACGTCGGTCGGCTGCTACGCCGGCGCGGCGGTGATGGAGGGCCTGATCCACCGGCGGATCCCGCTGCTGCTGCGGCGCGCGATCACGCTGGTCCCGGCGCTGGTGCTGCTGGGGGTGGGCGCCGACCCGACGTGGACGCTCGTGGTCAGCCAGGTGGTGCTGAGCTTCGGCATCCCGTTCGCGGCGATCCCCCTGGTGCGGCTGAACCGTGACCGGTCCCTCATGGGCGCGCACGCGAACGGCCCGAGGCTGCAGGCGGCGCTGGTCGTGGTGGTCACTCTGGTGGTGGTGCTCAACGTCGCGCTGCTGGTCCTCCTGGCGACGGGTGCGTAGCGGTTTTCATAGCGCTGCTATGAAAACCGCGCGCGTGCCCTGACCTGCACCGAGATGGCGGAACCCGCCTCTGCGAGCCCCTGCCGATGCAGGCGAGACGTGCCCTCTCGATGTTCCTGGAGCGACGCTACGGAATGGATTCCGTAGTGCTGCTACCGTTTGCCCGGTGAGCAGCAGCGACACCGCCCCGGTCGACGGCCGCACCCGGCGGGCCGTCGCCACCCGCGCGCGCGTCGCCGCCGCCGCGACCCGGCTGTTCCTCGCCGACGGGTACGGCGGCACCGCGATCACCGCCGTCGCCCGGGAGGCGGGGGTCGGCGTGCAGACCGTCTACTACTCCTACCCGACCAAGGCCGACATCCTGGTCGGCTGCCTCGACCACGCCGTCGACGGGGCGGACCGGCGCGACGCCTCCCGGGACCTCGCCGACCAGCCGTGGGTGCGGGCCGTGGCGGACGAGCCCGACGCGGTGCGCCGCCTGTTCCTGCACGTCCGCGGCTCGGCGGAGCTCATGGGCCGTGCGGGCCCGGTGCTGGACCTCGTCCGGCTCGGCGCCGCGGGGGAGCCGGTGCTCGCCGACGCGTGGGCCCGGGACGAGGCGCGGCGCCGGGAGGTGCACCGCGTCCTCGTCGCGGCCTGCGAGCGGGACGGGGTGCTGCGCGCCGGCCTGTCGGCGGAGCAGGCGACGGACCTGGTCACGCTCGTGCTCGGCCCCGAGACCTGGAACGCCCTCGTCCGGCGGGCCGGGTGGAGCAGCCTGGCGTGGGCGAGGTGGGCGCACCGCGCGCTGCTGGCCGACCTCGTCCCGTCGCGGTTCGACCCGGAGGCCTGAGCCGCTGCGAGGGGGCGGTGCACAGTGAGGCGCACCGGCCCGCACCGTCGCGGGCCCCACGCCAGGAGGCCGACATGTGTCGCTGGATCGCCTACATGGGTTCGCCCGTCACGCTCGACGAGCTGCTCTACAAGCCCGCCAACTCGCTCGTGATGCAGAGCCGTGAGAGCCACCTGGGGGTCGAGCCGATCAACGGCGACGGCTTCGGCGTCGGCTGGTACGACGAGCACTCGCCGATCCCCGGGCTGTTCCGCAGCGTCGAGCCGGCCTGGAGCGACCAGAACCTCCGCGAGCTCTCGCTGCACATCCGGTCGGGCGTGGTGTTCGCGCACGTGCGGGCGACGACGGGCACCCCGGTGCAGCGGACCAACTGCCACCCGTTCCGGTACGGCCAGTGGCTGGGGATGCACAACGGGGGCATCACCGGGTTCAGCACGCTCAAGCGGGACCTGCAGATGGCCGTCGACCCGAGCCTGTTCCCGCTGATCGAGGGGTCCACGGACTCCGAGACGCTGTTCTTCCTCGCGCTGTCGATGGGCCTGACGGACGACCCGCCCGCGGCGCTCGCGGCGGCCGTGGGGCTGGTCGAGGACGTCGGGCACAAGCACGGGATCGCGTTCCCGATGCAGGGGACGGTCACCGTCACCGACGGGCAGCGGCTGTGGGCCTGCCGCTACTCCTCCGAGGGGCGGTCGCGGTCGCTGTTCCGGAACCGCGACGTCTCCGTGCTGCGCGCCCAGTACCCGGACAACCCGGTGCTGCACGGGCTGTCCGACGACACGCGGGTGGTGGTCTCGGAGCCGCTCGGCGACCTGCGCGGTGCGTGGCTCGAGGTGCCGGAGAGCACCTGCCTCGTGGTCGAGGACGGGCAGGAGGAGCTGCTGCCGTTCGCGCCGGCGATGTCGGTGGCGTGAGCCCGCTGCCGGCCGCCGGTCACCACTGCGAGCGCGCGTAGTCCTTGAGGAAGCAGCCGTACAGGTCCTCGCCCGCCTCGCCGCGGACGATCGGGTCGTAGACCCGCGCGGCGCCGTCGACCAGGTCGAGCGGGGCGTGGAAGCCCTCCTCCGCGAGCCGCACCTTCGTGGGGTGCGGCCGCTCGTCGGTGATCCACCCGGTGTCGACGGCCGTCATGAGGATGCCGTCGGCCAGCATCTCGCCCGCGCTCGTGCGGGTCAGCATGTTGAGCGCGGCCTTGCTCATGTTGGTGTGCGGGTGCCCGGGGCCCTTGTAGCCGCGGGAGAACACGCCCTCCATGGCGGAGACGTTGACGATGTAGGTCCGGCGGGCGGGCGAGGCGGCGAGGGCCGGCCGCAGGCGGCTGACCAGGATGAACGGCGCGGTCTGGTTGCAGAGCTGCACCTCGAGCAGCTCCATCGGGTCGACCTCGTCCACCGTCGCGACCCAGCTGTTCGACTCGGCGACGTCGGGCACCAGCCCGCCGGCGTCGATCGAGGTGCCCGCGACGAGCCGCTCCAGGCTCGCGGCCTGCGCGGTCAGCGACTGCGCGACGAGCTCGTCCGCGTCCCGGGCCGCCCGCTCGATCGCCAGCGCCGGGCTGGTGAGGTCGCTGACGGACCCGGCGAGCGCGCGCGGGTGGGCGTCGCTCGTCCGCCCGAACGTCGTGATCATCCGCGCGGCGTCGTCGGCGAGCGGCGCGAGCTCGGCCTCGGCGATCCGCGCGTACGCCCCGGGCGACCGGCGGACGGTCTGCGCGGCGTTGTTGATGAGGATGTCCAGGGGCCCCTGCGCGGCGACGTGGTCCGCCAGCGACACGACCTGCGCCGGGTCGCGCAGGTCGATCCCGACGACGTGCAGCCGGTGCAGCCAGTCGCCCGCGTCCTCCATCGCGCTGAACCGGCGGACCGCGTCACGGGGGAACCGCGTCGTGATCGTCAGGTCCGCGCCGTCGCGCAGCAGCCGCAGCGCGATGTACATGCCGATCTTGGCGCGCCCGCCGGTGAGCAGCGCGCGGCGCCCGGTCAGGTCGGTGCGGGCGTCCCGCTTGGCGTGGTGCAGGGCCGCGCAGTCCGGGCAGAGCTGGTGGTAGAACGCGTCGACGACGGTGTAGTCCTGCTTGCACACGTAGCAGGCCCGCGGGCGCAGCAGGACGCCGGCGGTGGCGCCGGTCGCCGCGGACCTCAGCCCCAGGCCGTTGGTCTCGTCGTCGATCCGGCCCGGGCTGCCGGTCGCGGTCGCGGCGACGACCGCGGCGTCGGCGTCCGAGATCGCGCGGCGCTTCTCGGTCCGGCGGTGCTTCTTGGCGGCCTTGAACATGCCGGAGGCCGCGCGACGGGCGGCGGCGTGCTGCGGGTGCGTCTGGTCGAGCGCGGCGACCTGGTCGGCGACCCGCAGGAACGTCGCGAAGTCCGCGGGGTCGACGCCGGGCAGCTCGACACCGGGCACGTCGACACCGGGCAGCTCGGGAGCCGTCGCCTCGGTCGTGCCGTCGGGGGCCTCGCCGGGGTGCTGCCCGGGCGTGGTCGTCTGCGCGCTCATGCGCCGTCCGTCCTGGGAGGGGAGAGGGCGCCGCGGTCGCGCGGGGCCCCGAAGATCGTACGCGGAGGGGTCCCGGAACCGACGGTGCGTCTGGTCACACCGGGTTCAGGACGGCTCAGGCGGGCTCGGCCGGCTCGGCCGGGAGCAGGGCGCGCACGATCGTGGCGTGCCGGACCAGGAAGGCCCGCTCGTCGAGCTTCTTGCGCCGGAGCCACCCGGTGACCTCGTCGTTGTGCTTGCTCGCGTTGCAGGAGGCGCACGCCGGGACGACGTTGCCGAGCGTGTAGCGACCGCCGCGCGAGATCGGCAGCACGCAGTCCCGTTGCAGCGCGGTGGTCCGCGCCCCGCAGTAGGCGCACCCGCCCCAGGCCGCGACGAGGTCGTCCCACTCCGCCGCGCTCAGGTCGTTGTCCGCGAGGGCGACCCGGCGGCGACGGCGCCTCGCGTAGCGCGCGCGGGTCGACGGCGAGGCCGTGGCGGAGGAGAGCTTGCGGCGTCGGACCACGCGGCGACGGTACCGCCCCCGGACCCCGCGGCGGTCCGTGCGGCGCCGGTGACGCGTCCGCGAGCCCCACGGGGGACACTGGGTGGCAGCAACCGCCATCACCACGAGGAGTACCACCGTGCCCCAGGGAACCGTCCGCTGGTTCGACGCCGAGCGGGGGTTCGGCTTCCTCGCCCTCGAGGACGACGCCGAGGACCTGTTCGTGCACGCGTCCGAGATCGTCGGCAACGACGACGGGACGTCGTCCCTCCGCGAGGGGCAGACCGTCGAGTTCGAGGTCGGCGAGGGTGACCGCGGCCCGCAGGCCCGGCAGGTCCGGGTCACGGGCGGGAGCGCCGTCGACGCCGCCCTCGGCCGGCTCGGCACCGTCGCCTGGTACGAGCCGGCGAAGGGCTACGGCTTCCTCACGCCCGACGGCGGCGGCGACCAGATCTTCGTGCACAGCTCCGCCATCGTGGGCGGCGGGGTCGTCGAGGAGGGGCAGCGCGTCGCGTTCCTCGTCGTCGAGGGCGAGAAGGGCCCGCAGGCCGACCACCTGCTGCCGCTCGGTGCCGACGCCCGCCGGCAGGGCGTGCCGTCCGACGGCGCCGACGGCACGGTGACCTGGTACGACGCGGGCAAGGGCTTCGGCTTCGTCACGCCCGACACCGGCGGCGACGACGTCTTCGTGCACGCCCGGTCGCTGGCCGGGGGTGCCACCGAGCTGGCCGAGGGCGACCGCGTGACCTACCGCGTCACCGTCGGCGAGAAGGGCACGCAGGCCCAGGACGTGCGGCTCGTGGGCGGGTCGGCGTCCCGCGGCGGGCGCGGCGCACCGGGCCGTGGAGCGCCGGGTCGCCCCACGGCGTCCCGCGGCTCGGCGCGCGGTGGCGCGGGCGTGGTCGCGCGCTACGACGCGGACCGCGGCTTCGGCTTCATCACGCCCGACGACGGCGGGCCCGACCTGTTCGTGCACGTGTCGGTCCTGCAGAACACCGAGGCGCTCTACGAGGGCGACCGGGTCCGGTACCAGGTGCGGCAGAGCGACCGCGGGCCGCAGGCCGACCGCGTCGACCTGGTCTGACCCCCTGCGGGGCGGCGCGGCCGGGAAATGTGCTGTCCCGGCGCCCCGCCCCGCGGCTAGCCTGCCGGAGCCGTGCGAGAGACCGAGGAGGTGGTACCCGTGGATGCAGCGACGACATGGGTGCTCCCCTGCGGGGTCACGGTCGGGCGGTAGGTCGTCCGGGAGCGCCGTCCACGCTCCTGAGAGGCACGACCATGGACTTCACCTCCGCACGACCCCTCGACGGCGGCGTCCTCGAGCGCGACTTCGCGCTCGGCGACATCCCCGGCACCCTCTGGACCCGCGGGCCCGCCGCGGCTCCGCTGGTCCTCATGGCGCACAACAACGGGCTGCCCCGGTCGGACGCCCGGCTCGTGGCGCGCGCCCGGTTCCACGCGGCGGAGCACGGCTACGCGGTGGCCTCCATCGACGCGGCGGGCTCCGGCGACCGGCCCGTGCCGGCCGCCGCCGAGCAGGCCCGGGCCGACCTGCGCCGGGCCCTGCAGGCCGGTGAGCCGGTCGACGAGATCCTCGAGTCCCTCGTCGGCCCGCTGGTCGAGGCCGCGGTGCCGGAGTGGCGGGCGACCCTGGACGCCCTGCTCTCGCTGCCCGGGATCACGGGCCCGGTCGGGTACTCCGGCTGGGCGGCGCTCGGCATCCGCCTGGCCGCCGCCGAGCCGCGCCTCGCGGCCGCCTGCCTGTTCGCCGGGGGCTACGTGCCGCGCGCCGTGCGGGAGCTGGCCCCTCGGTTGACGGTTCCGCTGCTGCTCCTGCTGCAGTGGGACGACGAGGGCAACCCGCGCGACCGGGCCCTCGACCTGTTCGACGCGTTCGGCAGCGCCGAGAAGACGCTGCACGCCAACCCGGGCGGGCACCTCGGCACGCCGCGGTTCGAGCTGGAGGACGGCGCCCGGTTCCTCGACCGCCACCTGAGGTGACGGCTGCCGGCCCGCCGTCAGCGCACGGCGGGCCGGTAGACCAGCTCCTGCGTGCGCCCGTCGAGCAGCCGGCTCTCCAGCAGCTCGAGGTCCAGGTCCGGGGCGCCCGCGAGCACGGGGCTCGTCCCGCTCCGCCCCGTCACCACGGGGAACACCGTGACGTGCAGGCGGTCGACCAGGCCGGCGGCGAGCAGCGCCCGGTTCAGCGACAGGCTCCCGTGCGACCGCAGCGGCACGTCGGACTCCGCCTTCAGCCGCGTCACGACCTCGACCGCGTCGCCGTGCGCCACCGTCGCGTCCGGCCAGTCGAGCGGCTCCCGGAGGGTCGACGACACCACCGTCGCCGGCAGGCGCCGCATCCGGTCGACCCAGGTGTCGCGCACCCCCGACTCCGCGGCGCTCTCGGCCAGCATCGTCACGAACTGGCGGAACGTGGTGGCCCCGAACACCGTGCGCTGCTCGCCGTCGTACAGCGCGCTGCGGCGGTCGAGCAGCTCCGGGCCCTGCTTGCCCCAGTACCCGCCCCAGTCCCCGGGCGGCCCGTAGGAGCCGTAGCCGTCGAGGCTCATGAACACGTCGAAGGTGTAGGTCGCCGTCATGTGCCGCGCTCCTCGCCGTGGGTGCTGCTCCGGACCCAGGCGCGGAACGCTACTCGCGCGGTGCGGGTCGCGGCCAGGGGCAGATCCTCGGTTCCGCCTCGGCGTCAGCGGGGCGAGCCGTACGATCGCGCCGTGGGTGGGTCGCGGTGAGGACGGCGCTGGTCAGGGCGATGCGCGGGGACGGCGCGGGTCCGGTCCTGGTGACGCTCGCGCTGTCGGTGCTCGTGGTCGCCGGCTGCGCCCCGACCGGCGTGGACGTCCGCGGCACGCTGCCGCTGTGCCGGCACGTGCGGGTGCTCCCCGTCGAGGAGCTCGCCGAGCACACGAAGTGCGACCTGCGCGGCTGGAGGCTGATGTTCCCCGACGGGCAGACGTTCGAGGTGGGCGTGGCGAACGGGTCGGCCAGCAGCACGGACCGGCCCGGCGAGGAGTGGGGGGCCTCGAACTGGGGCGGCGACGGGACGGTCGCCTGGCTGCGGACCGACGAGGGACTGACGGTGTGGGGGCCGCCCGCCGCGGTGGACCGGGAGATCCTGCTGCTGTCGCTCGACGTCGACTGACCCGTCGCGCCGAGTGCCGGGCGCCTGATCGCACCGGACCGCGATGATCGGGTCCTGCGGCGTCCGCGCGCGGCAGAGTCGTGGGCGGAAGGGAGCACCGTGATCACCTCGCTCAACCGGCTCGTGGACCTCGTCGAGGCCGACCTCGTCGAGGCCGACCTCGTCGAGGCCGACCTCGCCGAGGCCGACCTCGCCGAGGCCGACCGCACCGAGGAGCTCGACGTCGCCCGCCTGGCCACCGCCGTCGGGACCACCGAGTACCACCTGCGGCGCATGTTCTCGTCGCTGGCCGGGATGCCGCTGTCGGAGTACGTGCGCCGCCGGCGGATGACGGTGGCCGCGGCGGACGTCGTCGGCCGGTCCGAGGACCTGCTGGGCATCGCCGTGCGCTACGGCTACGGGTCGGCCGAGGCGTTCGGCCGCGCGTTCCAGGCCGTGCACGGGATCAGCCCGGGCAGGGCACGACGTGACGGTGGCCCCTTCCGCGCCCAGCCTCGCCTGAGGTTCCGCCTGACCGTCGAAGGAGCATCTCCCATGGACGTCCGCATCGTGTCCCGCCCCGACTTCCGCCTTGCGGGGCACGCCACCCGCGTCCCCCTCGTGCACGAGGGGGTCAACCCCGCCGTCCAGCGGCACGTCGCCTCGCTGGACCCGCAAGAGCACCTGCGGCTGAAGGCCCTCGGCGACACCGAGCCCCGCGGCCTGCTCGCCGTGAGCGCCGACCTCGACCCCGACCGCCGCGAGGGCACCGACCTGACCTATCTGCACGGCGTGGCCGTCACGGACGCGGTGGACGTCCCCGGCGACCTCGACGTGCTCGCCGTGGCGGCCGGGTCGTGGGCGGTCTTCCGTGCTGCCGGCCCCTACCCCGCGGCGCTCCAGGACCTGTGGGCGGCGACGGCGACCGAGTGGTTCCCGTCGAACCCGTGGCGCCTGCGAGCCGGCCCCGAGGTCGTCGCGGTGCTCGACCGCGCAGAGGACTTCAGCACCGCGACGGTCGAGCTGTGGCTGCCGGTGGAGGCCGGCTGAGGCGGACGTGCCGGCGGCGGCGCCCCGTGGTCACGCCGACTCGACGGACCCGGTGAAGTCGAGGATCGCCGCCGCCAGCGCGTCCGGGGCCTCCAGGGCCGCGTAGTGGCCGACGCCGTCGAGCTGGACCGCGGTGACCTCGCCGGCCGTGACCTGCTCGAGCGTCGCGGAGGTGAACGGTCCACCACCGGCGCCGACGGCCAGCACGGGCGCCGTCAGGGGGCTGGACCCGGCCAGGGCCCTGAGGTCGTCGCCCTCGGCCAGCATCGAGCGGTAGAGGCCGACGGCGCCGCGCCAGCCGCCGGGGCGGGCGTAGGTGCGGGCGAGCTCGTCCACGTCGGCGTCGGTGACGGACCCGGCGACGGCGGTCATGCTGGGGAAGGCCCACTGCCCGAGGAGCTCGCGCTCGCGGCCCGCGAGCAGCAGCTCCGGGATACCGCCGGCCGCCAGCACGCCGATGTGCCAGGAGCCGCCGTGCGTGACGTCCGCCAGGCCCTCCAGGCCGAACCCGGCCAGGCCCATCTCGATCGCCGTGAGGCTGAGGACGTCCTCCGGGTGCGCGGCGGCGAGCCGGAACACGGCCCCGCCGCTGATGTCCTGCCCGGTGAGGTGCACCGGGCCCCAGCCGAGGTGCTCGATCAGCCCGTGCAGGTCCTCCGCGGCGGTCGCGCTGTCGTGGTCGTCGCCGGCGGTGCTGGAGTCGCCGAAGCCGCGCAGGTCCACGGCGGCGACCCGGTGCGTCTCGGCGAGCAGCGGGATGAGCCGGTGGAAGGCCCACCACGTCTCCGGGAACCCGTGCACGAGCAGGATCGGCGACCCGGCGGCGCCGGCGGTCACGTAGTGGATCTGCGCCCCGTTGATCGGTGCCGTGTGGTGCGTGACGGCGGGGATGGTCGCGTGCGTGGTCATGGTGAGCTCCTCCTAGTGGACAACCGGGTTGTCGATCACTGTAGACAACGTGGTTGTCCACGTCCACCGGTCGCCCTAGGCTGCTGCGCATGTCGCGATCCGGCGCCGACCTCGCGCTGCTGCTGCTCGGCGGCTTCCGCGCGCTCGTGGACGGCGCGATGGCCGAGCTGGCCGCGCGCGGCTACGACGACTTCCGCCCGACCCACGAGTTCGCGATGCGCGCGATCATCGCGGGCGCCGACAGCACGTCCGACGTCGGCCGGCGCCTCTCCGTGTCGAAGCAGGCGGCCGCGAAGACCGTCGCGGTGCTCGTCGACCGCGGGTACGTGTCGAGCGACCCGGACCCCGCCGACGCCCGACGCAAGCGGCTCCAGGTGACCGCCCGCGGGTTCGACGTCCTGCGGGAGGGTGAAGCGGTCTTCCAGGACCTCCGCGCCCGGTGGGAGGAGCGGCTGGGCACGGCCGAGCTCGCGCACCTCGAGGCGAGCCTGGCGACGCTCGTCGGCGACGCGACGGTGAACCCGGGCGCACCCGGCTGGGTCGGCCGGGACCCGGCCGCGATCGAGGAGTAGCCGGCCGCGAGGCGGGTGCCGTCGGGCGCCACCCGCGGGCCTGCCTCCCTGCGGATCCGGGGGTCTGCCCCATGGGGCGGCTTCGTCCGCGTCCCTAGCGTTCAGGGTCATGAGCCACGACGAGACCGCGACGGCGCTGATGCCGGGAGGCGTCCCGGCGCGGAGGTCCGCGGCTCCTGCGCCGCCACCTCCGCCGCGCTCGCTCGCGCCGGACCTGGCCCGCGGCATGCTGCTGCTGCTCATCGCGTCGGCGAACGTGTGGGGCTACCTCTGGTCGGACGACGGCCGGAACGAGGCCGGTGGGCGCCCGGCCGGCGGCTCGGCGCTGGACCACCTCGTCGACGGCGTCGTCACGCTCGTCGCCGACAGCCACAGCAGGCCGATGTTCGCGATCCTCTACGGCTTCGGGCTGGCGACGATCGCGGGGCGGCTCGCCGCGCGGGGTGCCGACCGGAGGGCGACGCGCGGGGTCCTCGTGCGCCGCGGCGTGGGGCTCGTCGTCCTCGGGCTGCTGCACGCGGCCCTGCTCTACGGCGGCGACATCCTGGCCCCGTACGGCGCCGCCGGTCTGGTGGCGCTGCTCTTCCTGCACCGCTCCCGCACGGCCCTGCTGTGGTGGGCGGGGGTCGCGTACGCCGTCTCGATGACCGTCGGCGGGATCGTCCTGCTCCTGCCCTCGGACCCCGGGGCCGGCGACGTCGCCGGGGCGGAGGCGACGACGACGTACCTGTCCTCGGCGCTGGAGCGCGTCGGCGCGACGGCGACCGTGACGACCCTGTACACGCTGACGCTGATGTTCGTCCCGCACCTCGTGGTCGGGATCCTCCTGGCGCGGGCCGGCTGGCTCACGCGGCCGGCCGAGCACCGACGTCGGCTCGGGCAGGTCGCCGCGGGGGCGGCCGCGCTCAGCCTCGTCGGCAGCCTCCCGTACGCGCTGGCCGTCGCGCAGGTGTGGCGTCCGGGGCACACGCCGCTCGCGCTCGCCGAGCTGGTCCACCACGTCGCCGGGGACGTGATGGGCCTGGGCTACGTGTGCCTGTTCGGCTGGGTCGCCGCGGTGTGGGGCGGGCGGACCGGCCGGGGCGTCGTGTCCGCGGTCACGGCCGTGGGTGAGCGGTCCCTGACCTGCTACCTGCTGCAGTCGGTGATCTTCGCGCCGCTCCTGAGCGACTGGGGGCTGGGCCTGGGCGGACGCATGTCCACCGCGCAGGCCGCCCTGCTCGCCGTCGGGGTGTGGCTGGTCACGGTGGCGGTCGCCGTCGCGCTGCGCCGGGCCGGGAGCAGGGGGCCGTTCGAGGTGGCCCTCCGGCGAGTCGCCTACGGCCGGCCGCGGGCGGAGGTGCGGCCGGCCGCCACGTCGGCCCTGCCGTCCGCGTCATGACCCCGGGAATGCCCGCGCCGGTCGCCATGTTGAGCGGGGTGGACTCAAGTTTGCCGGCGCGAAGTTGCCAGGAGCGCGACCGCGTCGCAGACTTGAGTGCAGCAGGCTCAAGGCAGTCCGGAGCGCCGCGTCCCGTGCGCGACGCGAGCGCCGGGCGACGCAGCACGACGAAGGAAGAGGCACTCACATGGCACGAGCAGTCGGTATCGACCTGGGCACCACGAACTCGGTGGTCGCCGTCCTCGAGGGTGGCGAGCCCACCGTCATCGCCAACGCCGAGGGCGCCCGCACGACCCCGTCGGTCGTCGCGTTCTCCAAGACCGGCGAGGTGCTGGTCGGCGAGGTCGCCAAGCGCCAGGCCGTCACCAACGTCGACCGGACCATCTCGTCCGTCAAGCGCCACATGGGCACGGACTGGACCGTCGAGATCGACGACAAGAAGTACTCCGCGCCGGAGATCTCCGCCCGCGTCCTCGGCAAGCTGAAGCGCGACGCCGAGGAGTACCTGGGCGAGCCCGTCACCGACGCGGTCATCACCGTCCCGGCGTACTTCAACGACGCCGAGCGCCAGGCGACCAAGGACGCCGGCCAGATCGCGGGCCTCAACGTCCTGCGCATCGTCAACGAGCCCACCGCGGCGGCCCTGGCCTACGGCCTCGAGAAGGGCAAGGAGGACGAGCTCATCCTCGTCTTCGACCTCGGCGGCGGCACGTTCGACGTCTCCCTGCTCGAGGTGGGCAAGGACGACGACTTCTCCACCATCGAGGTCCGCGCGACCTCCGGCGACAACCGCCTCGGCGGCGACGACTGGGACAACCGGATCGTCGACTGGCTGGTCGGCCAGGTGAAGAACTCCACCGGCGTCGACCTGTCGAAGGACAAGATCGCCGTGCAGCGGCTGCGCGAGGCGGCGGAGCAGGCCAAGAAGGAGCTGTCGTCCGCGACCAGCACCAGCATCAGCCTGCAGTACCTGTCCATGAGCGAGAACGGCCCCATCCACCTGGACGAGAAGCTCACCCGGGCGCAGTTCCAGCAGATGACGGCCGACCTGCTCGAGCGCACCAAGGCGCCGTTCCACGCGGTCATCCGCGACGCCGGCATCAAGGTCGCGGACATCGACCACGTCGTCCTCGTCGGCGGCTCGACCCGCATGCCGGCGGTCGCCGACGTCGTGCGCGAGCTCACCGGTGGCCAGGAGCCCAACAAGGGCGTCAACCCGGACGAGGTCGTGGCCGTCGGCGCCGCCCTGCAGGCCGGTGTCATCAAGGGCGACCGCAAGGACGTCCTGCTGATCGACGTCACCCCGCTGAGCCTCGGCATCGAGACCAAGGGCGGCGTGATGACCAAGCTCATCGAGCGCAACACCGCCATCCCGACCAAGCGCAGCGAGATCTTCTCGACGGCCGAGGACAACCAGCCGTCGGTGCTGATCCAGGTGTTCCAGGGCGAGCGCGAGTTCGCGCGGGACAACAAGCCGCTGGGCACGTTCGAGCTGACCGGCATCGCGCCGGCCCCGCGCGGCGTCCCGCAGGTCGAGGTCACCTTCGACATCGACGCGAACGGCATCGTGCACGTGTCCGCCAAGGACCGCGGCACGGGCAAGGAGCAGTCGATGACGATCTCCGGCGGCTCCGGCCTGCCGAAGGACGAGATCGACCGCATGGTCAAGGAGGCCGAGGCGCACGCCGCCGAGGACAAGCAGCGTCGCGAGGAGGCGGAGACCCGCAACTCCGCCGAGCAGCTCGTGTACTCCACGGAGAAGCTGCTGACCGACAACGACGACAAGCTGTCCGACGACGTGAAGTCCGAGGTCCGCTCCGCGGTGGACGACCTGAAGAAGGCGCTGGAGGGCACCGACCTCGCCGAGGTCACCGCCAAGCAGACCGCCCTGGTCACCGCCAGCCAGAAGATCGGCGAGGCGCTGTACTCCGCGAACCAGCAGGCCCCCGCCGGTGAGCAGCCGGCCGAGGGCGCGGCGGACGCCGGTGCGTCGCAGGACGACGACGTGGTGGACGCCGAGATCGTCGACGACGAGGGTGAGAAGAAGTGAGCGACGAGTTCACCGCCTCGGGGTCGGGTCAGCCCGACCCCGAGGAGGGCCCCCGCGTGACCGACAAGCGCCGCATCGACCCGGAGACGGGGCAGCTGCGCGAGCCGACGCCCGAGGAGCAGGTCCTCGCCGAGGCCGAGGAGGCGGCGAACGCCGCCGAGGAGGCCGTGGTGCTGGAGGGCCTGGTGGAGGCGCAGAAGCTGGCCGCCGAGCGGCTGGACGAGCTGCAGCGGCGCAACGCCGACTACTTCAACCTCGAGCAGCAGTACTCGGCGTACGTGAAGCGGTCCAAGACCGAGGCGGCCTCCGCCCGGGACCAGGGCGTCGCCGCGGTCGCCGAGGCGCTGATCAGCGTCCTCGACGACATCGAGCTGGCCCGCCAGCACGGCGACCTGGTCGGACCGTTCGCGTCGATCGCCGAGAAGCTGGAGGCGACGCTCGGCCGGTTCGGCATCGAGCGGTACGGCTCCGCCGGTGAGGCGTTCGACCCGACGGTGCACGAGGCCCTGATGCACGGCCACTCGGCCGACGTCACGGAGCCCACCGTGCAGCAGGTCCTCCAGCCCGGTTACCGGATGGGCGACCGCATCGTGCGGGCCGCCCGGGTGGCCGTGGTCGACCCGGAGGCGTGACGACCAGCAGCAGGACCCGCCGGGCACGGCCGCGCAGCGACGCGGCCGTGCCCGCCGGGTTCACCCCGCCCCTGACCGCGGAACGGCCCGCGCAGGCGCCGGCACAGGCCAGGATGAGCGGGACGACGACGAGGAAGGAGGCGTGATGAGCGGGCAGGACTGGCTGGAGAAGGACTTCTACGCCGTGCTCGGCGTCTCCAAGGACGCCGACGCCGCGACGATCAAGAAGGCGTACCGCAAGCTCGCGCGGACGATGCACCCCGACCACAACCCGGGGGACGCCGTCGCGGAGTCGAAGTTCAAGGAGGTCGGTGAGGCGTACGCCGTGCTGTCCGACCCCGAGCAGCGCCAGCAGTACGACCAGCTGCGCGCGATGGCCGGCGGGGCGCGGTTCCGCGCCGGTGCCGGCGGCCCCGGGGGCGCGCAGGCCGGCGGCTTCGAGGACCTGTTCGGCGGCGTGTTCGGCGGTGCCGGCGGCGGCAGCCGCGTGCGGTTCCCGCAGGGCGCGAGCACCGGCGGCGGCGGCAACGGCGGGTTCGAGGACCTGCTGGGCGGGCTCTTCGGCGGCGGCGGTGGCGGCTTCGGCCAGCCCCGCGGCGGGCGACGCGGCGCCGACCTGTCCGCCGTGACGACCCTGCCGTTCCGGCAGGCGGTCGAGGGCTCGACCGTGGCTCTCGGCGTCGAGGGGCGGACCGTGAAGGCCCGCATCCCGGCCGGCGTGCGCGACGGGCAGAAGATCCGGCTGCGCGGCAAGGGCCGGCCCGGGGAGAACGGCGCACCCGCCGGCGACCTCGAGGTGACCGTCCGCGTGACCCCGCACCCGGTGTTCGCGCTCGACGGGTCCAACCTGCGGGTGACGCTGCCGGTCGCGTTCGACGAGGCGGCGCTGGGCGCCGAGGTGGCCGTGCCGACGCTCGACGGCGGCTCCGTGCGGCTGAAGATCCCCGCGGGCACGCCGTCCGGGCGCACCCTGCGCGTCAAGGGCCGCGGCGTGAAGACGCCCGCCGGCACCGGGGACCTGCTCGTCACGGTCCAGGTGGTCGTGCCGCAGCGGCTCAGCGCGGCGGCGAAGGAGGCCGTGCAGGCGTTCGGCATCGCGACGTCCGGCGAGGACCCGCGGGCCGAGCTGCTCGCGCGCGCCAAGGAGTGAGGCGGGCGGCGCCGGTCGCCCGACGGATCCCGGGGAGGTGGTCGTGATGGTGTCCGACGAGGCCCAGGTCTACGTGATCTCCGTGGCCGCCGAGCTCGCGGGGATGCACCCGCAGACCCTGCGGCAGTACGACCGGCTGGGGCTCGTGCAGCCCGGCCGCACCCGCGGGCGCGGCCGCCGGTACTCCCTGCGGGACATCGCCACGCTCCGCGAGGTGCAGCGCCTCTCCCAGGAGGAGGGCGTGAACCTCGCGGGGATCAAGCGGATCCTCGAGCTGGAGAACGAGGTGGAGCGGCTGCGCCGGCAGGTCGAGTACCTGCGGGCGTTCGCCGAGCCCGGGCGACGGGTGTTCACCGCGCACCCCTCCGGGGACGTGGTGGCGATGGGCCGCGGGCAGCGGCGCGCCGCGCGGGAACCCGCCGGCGACGCCGAGCGGCAGGCTGGGGCCATCGTGCTCTGGCGGCCGGGCGGTCGCTGACGCCTCACCGGGACGCCCGGTCGCGAGGACCGCGCGTCCCGGTGCCGTCGTGCCCCGCCGTCAGGCGCGGCCGCGGTGGCGGGACAGGACCGCCAGGCCCGCGCCCACGGTGAGGAGCACCGCGGCGTGGCGCAGCAGCGTCCCACCGTCCCAGCCGGTGACGGCGAGGGGCGGGCAGTCGGGCTCCAGGTACCGGTAGTGCCAGCGGGCCTCCGAGGTCAGCACGTGCCCCGGCCGGGCGGCCGCGGTGACCGTCAGCTCCGGGTCGGCCGCCGTGAGCGTGACCGTTCCCGAGACCGGTGCGCCGTCGCGGAAGTAGTCCACGCCGGCTGCCGCGGGGATCCTGATGGTGGCCGCACCAGGGTCTGCGGTGCAGGTGGCGGGCGTCTCGACGGGCGCGGCGGCCGTGACCTCGGTGGTGGCGGCGTCGCAGCCCGGGTCGACGTAGGTGAAGGTCCAGCTGGCGACGGCGCCCGGGGCGAGCTCGGCACCGGGACCCGCCACCGCCGTGAGGGTCAGGACGGGGTCGTCCGCGGTGATCGTGAACCGGTCGCCCCCGCCGGCCGGGACGCCGCCGGCCAGGTAGGTCACCCCGGGCTGATCGGGCACGAGAACGGTGGTGGTGGGGTCGCCCTCGCACGAGGCCGGTGTCTCGACCGGGGGAGCGGGCGTGACCGGCGTGCGCGCGGACCCGATCGGCACGGAGCGCCGGGTGACGGCGGAGGGACCGCCGTTGCGCGCGACCGCCTGCCCGGTGAACAGGACGCTCGTCGAGGTGCCGCCCGACGAGGTGACCGTCAACGTCGCGGTGTACGTCCCCGCCTCGTCGTACACGTGGGAGACCTCGGGCGTGGTCGTCGTCTCCGTCCTGCCGTCGCCGAAGTCCCAGGCGTAGGTGGCGACGGAACCCGTGACGGCCGTCGACGCCGAGCCGTCGAACGTCGTCGCCCCACCGGCAGGCGCGGGGTCGACCGTGAACGCGGCGGTCGGTGCCTGGTCGGGCGCCAGGGCGATCTCGACGTTCTGCGTGCCCGTCGCACCGAGGTCGGACGTGAACGCGTGCGCGGCGGTGTCGTAGCGCAGCGCCCCTGTCGCGTGCTGCAGGTAGAGGCGTTCACCGTCGGAGCTGAGCGCGAGGTGGTTGCCGACGCCGTAGAGGTCGGTGGTGCCGCTCGGGGCGGGGGACGTGAGGAGCGCGCCGGTCGCGGGATCGACCTCGACGACCTCGCCCCGGACCCGGGTGACGCCGTACAGGACAGAGCCGTCCGGGGAGAAGGCCACGTCCGACAGGCCGTTCGTCGCGTTGTCCCCGAGGGTCGCCTGCGGCGTGCTGGCGCGGACGGCCCCGTCGGGCTCGAGGAGCAGCAGGGCGGGACGGCTGGAGGCGCCGGGCGTGTCGCTGCTCACCGCGACCACCCCGTCGGGCGCGACGGCGATCGCCGCGGCGTTGAACAGCGACGCCGTGCGGGTGACCGTCCCGGTGGCCGCGTCGACCACGAGCACGCGGTTGCCGCGCCGGTCCGCGGCGTAGAGCCGGCTGCCGTCCGGGCTGACCGCCACCCCGCGGATCTGCCGGGCCGTGGCCGCGCCGTCGAACGTGAACGCCTCCCGGAGGGTGAACGAGGCGACGTCCACCACCCCCACCGTGCCGCCGTAGCCGGCGAGGTACAGCGTGGACCCGTCCGGGGACAGCGCCATCGGGTTGCCCGAGATCCACGGCTGGTGCGGCCCGATGTCCAGCGTGCCGGTGAGGGCGCCGGACGCGGTGTCGACGCGGTAGAGGCGCGGGGGCGCGTACGACGCGTAGTAGGCGGTCGCCCCGGTCGGGTCCAGCACGACGCCCGTCACCGGCGAGGGCAGGTCCTGCTGGCTCCAGGTCGAGGCACCGGCCGGCAGGAGTCCGGACCGGTCGCGCTGGCTGTCCGCCAGGAACACGGTCTGCGCGTCGTCCGGCGCGGCGCTCGCCCCGGTCGCCCCCACGGTCAGGCCGACCGTGACGAGGACCGTCGTGAGCACCGCGGCGACGACCCGCCTGGTCGCGCGCCGGGTGTGTCCGGAATGCACCGGAAATCGCATCAATTGTTCACGTCCCTTCACGGGGCGACGAATGAGGGGGCGATATCCAGGATCACATCCCCGCCTCGCGCGCCCCGGGCCCAAGGGCCCACGCACTGCGGGACGGTGCGCGAAGGTGCAGGCCAGCGGCGTCTCCGGCGTCGGCGAACGCGAGGTCAGCGGGTGCCGGGAAGGTGCTTCGTGTGGAGGAGAGGTGATCGTTCTCGGGAAAGGCGCCTAGACGCCGCCGCGCAGCGCGGTGATCGGCTCGACCGAGGCCGCCTTGAGCGCCGGGTAGATCCCCGCCAGCAGGCCGATGACCCCGCCGCCGGCGGCGGACGCGAGCACGACCGCCGTGTCGAGGATCGGCGTCCAGGACTGCGCGGCCGACACGATCACGACCGTCGCGACGCCGAGCGCCGCCCCGATGAGCCCGCCGAGCAGGCCGACGGCGACGGACTCGAGCATGAACTGCGCGCCGATGTCCCGCCGCCGCGCACCGAGGGCGCGCCGCAGACCGATCTCCCCGACGCGTTCCATCACGGACAGCAGCGTGACGTTCGCGATGCCGAGCCCGCCGATGAGCAGGGCGACGCCGCCGAGCGCGAGGAAGATCGTGTTGACGTCCGCCTGGACCGACTCCTGCACGCGGGAGCCGCTCGCGGGGACCTGCATGGTGACGGTCTCGGGGGCGTTCGGGCTCAGCGCGACGGGCACCTGGTCGCCGACGACCGGCCCGGCGCCGACCGCGATGCGCAGGTGCAGCTCCTCGGGGGCGGCGAGCCCGAAGTCCGCCCGGGCGGTGCCCAGCGGCAGGATCACGGCGTCGAGCAGGTCGCTGCGCCGCCGCACGTCGTCCACGACCCCGATGACCGTGTAGGAGCGGTCGCCGATGAACACCGACGGCTGGCGGTCCACGCGGGCCACGCCGAGCCGGTCCGCCGCGCGCGCGCCGAGCACGACCACCCGGTCCGCGCGCACGTCGTGACCCGCGTCGAAGAACCGGCCCGTGACGACGGTCCCGCGGACGGCGTCGAGCAGCCCGCCGCTGCCGGCGAGGACCGGCGGGGACACCGGCTCCGGCTGGGACGGGTCGTTCACGGGCACGGCGGTGACGGTGGCGTCCCCGGTGTCGACGGCCGCGACCAGGCCGGCGGCCTCCACCCCGGCGAGGCGCCCGGCGCGCTCGTCGGCGTCCCACGGCAGGGGGGCGTTCGCCCGCTGGGAGCCGTCGGCCGTGCGGGTGGTGCTCGCGGTGGCCATGGCCTGCGTGGCGGCGACGGCGTCGAACTGGCGGGCGATCTGCCCGGCCGCGGTCTGCGCGAGACCCACGGTCACCACGACGGACGCGATGCCGAGCACCGTGCCGAGGATGGTGAGGAACAGCCGCCCGGGCCGCGCGTCGACGCCGGCGGCGGCCTCCCCGACCAGGTCGCGCAGCCCGAACCGGTCCGCGCGGGGCGGCCGGGGCGGCGCGGTCAGCACGGCGCCCCTCATGCGATCTCGCTCAGGCGGCCGTCGGCGATGCGCACCCGCCGCTGCGCCCGGGCGGACACGGCGGCGTCGTGGGTGATGACGACGAGGGTGAGGCCGTCGGCGTGCAGCTCGTCGAACAGGTCGAGGACGTCGGCGGAGTTGTGCGTGTCGAGGTTGCCGGTGGGCTCGTCCGCCAGCAGCACCTGCGGGGACGTGACGACGGCCCGGGCGACGGCCACCCGCTGCCGCTCGCCGCCGGACAGGACGGTCGGCCGGAACCCGAGCCGGTGCGACAGGTGCACCCGGTCGAGCGCCGCCAGGGCCCGCTCCCGGCGCTCGGCGCGCGGCACGCCGCTGTACAGGGTGGCCAGCAGGACGTTGTCGAGCACCGTGCGGTGGGGGAGCAGGTGGAACGACTGGAACACGAAGCCGATGCGGCCGCCGCGCAGGGCCGAGCGCACCGCCTCGGAGGACGTGCCGGTCGGGACGCCGTCCAGCAGGTACTCGCCCGAGCTCGGCCGGTCCAGCAGCCCCAGCAGGTTGAGCAGCGTCGACTTGCCGGAACCGGAGGGCCCGACGACGGAGAGGTAGTCGCCGGAGTCCACGCGCAGGTCGCTGGCGTGCAGGGCGTGCACCGGCGGGTCGCCCGGGAACACGCGGGTGACCTGCCGCAGCTCCACGACGGGCGGCGGCGGCGCGAGCTCGCCCGGCTCGACGGGGTCGAGCCGGGCCTCGAGCTCCGTCACCCGTCCGCCCCGGACGTCGGGGCGGCGGTCGCCTCGTCGCCGGAGCCGACCTCGCCGATGACGACGAGCTCGCCCTCGGACAGGCCCCGCTCGACGCCCGTGACCTCGACGTACCCGTCGGCGGCCAGGCCGGTGGTCACCTCGACCAGGGCGGTGGTGCCGTCGTCGTCCATGACCTCCACGCGGGACTCGCCGCCGGGGCCGGCCGTGAGGGCGGCGAGCGGGACGGCGAGCACCGCGCCGCCCGTGGACGAGACCGGGATGGTCACCCGGACGTTGCTGCCCTGGAGGGCCGCGACCTGCTCGGGCGGGAGCTCGCCGGGGACGAGGACGATCGTGGAGCGGCCGGCGGACGACTCGCCGTCGCCGGACGCTCCGTCGCCCTCGCCGTCCCCCTCACCGGAGTCGCCCGAGCCGCCGGAGCCTGCGGCGTCGCCCGCCGCGCGGATCTCCGTGACGGTGACGGGCACCTCCAGGTCCCCGGCGACGACCGTGCCGGTGGCGCCGACCGTGAGCAGGGCGGCGTCGGCGCGAGCGGCGCTCGCCTCCACCTGCAGGGTGGCGCCCGAGACGCTCATCACCGGGCCGTCGACGGTGCCGCCGCGGCGGACGTCCACGGAGTCCACGCGCCGGGGCAGCGTCTCCAGGTACACGACCTCGCTCGCGGGCAGGGTCGTCAGGGTCTGCTGCTGGGCCTCGGTCAGGGTCGTCCGGGCGTCGGCGAGCGCCTGGCGCGCCGCGGTCACGGCCGCGCGCTCGGCGGAGGTGTCGGGCGCGGCGTCGAGCTGGGCCCGGGCCGCGGCGGCGACGCCGACCTGGTCGGCGGCGTCCGCGACGGCGTTGCGTGCGGCGGCGAACGCGGCGGACCCGCACTCCGTGACCACTCCCGTGCCGCACCCCGCCTGGAGGTCGGCGAGCGCGGCCTCGGCGACCTCGCGGGCACGCTGCGCCGCGCGAACCGCGGCGTCCGCCTCGGCGACCTGGGCGTTCGTCGTCCCCCCGCGGCCGGCGCCGCTCAGCGCGCCCTCGCTCGCGGCGACCTCCGCCTGGGCGGAGCGCACGGCCTGCTCGGCGGCGTCGACCGCCTCCGTCTCCTCGTCCGAGGCCGGCGCCACGGGGTAGCCGACCCGCTGGTACAGGGCCGCCACGCCGGCGGCCGTCGCCGCGTCGTAGTCGTCGGAGGCCGGGTCGCCCGCGCCGATGCCCAGCGCCCCGAGGGCGGCCTTGAGCTGCAGCACGTCCGGCCCGGAGACGCCGACGCGGAGCGTCCGGTAGGTCGGCAGTGCCCCGGGCAGCACGATGACGGGCCGCCCGGCGATCTCCAGGGCGACGGAACCGGGGTCGAACGTCGCGCCGACCTCCGGGACCTGGCCGGTGACGACCGCGCGCTCGCCCAGGTCGGCCGTCTCGACCCGCACCTCGGCGGCGCCGTCGAACACCACGTCGCCGCGGATGGTCACGTCGTTGCTGAGCTCCCGGCTCTCGACCGGGACGGTGATGGGGCCGGCGGCCGGCGGCGCGGTCCGGGCCGCGGCGTCGGCCGGGTTGATCACGAGCCGGCTCAGCCCCAG
Source organism: Cellulomonas endometrii (assembly GCF_949769265.1). Lineage (NCBI taxonomy): Bacteria > Bacillati > Actinomycetota > Actinomycetes > Micrococcales > Cellulomonadaceae > Cellulomonas > Cellulomonas endometrii. Next base: position 185,778 of record NZ_CATKPC010000002.1, read on the forward strand.
CCCCGCCACCAGGCTGACGACCGCGACGGCGCCCAGCAGGGGCAGGGTGCGGTTGCCGCTGCGCCACCACGTGCCGAGCGCGCCGCGACGGCCGGCGTCCGCCTCGCTCAGGTCCTCGGTGCCGGTGTCCTGCGCCGTCCGCACGTCAGGCGTCCCGCGCGGCGGTGGCGGCCTCGGCCCACGCCTCGAGCTCGTCGCGGTGGGTGTCGACGAACTCCTGCTGCACCTCGCGGTTCACCGCCGTGGCGGCCTTCACGTAGTCGATCTCCTCCTGGCAGGTGAAGTCGGCCGTCGCCATCGCGATCTCCTTGTCGGTGAACGCGGCGAGGGCGGCCGGGTCGGGCTCCGGGGCGGGCGGGCCCTCGGGCTCGGCCTCCCAGTCCCAGGTCTCCATCTGCGCCTGGTACTCCGGGTCCTCCCAGCCCTGCAGCGCGTTCCACTCGTCGTACAGCGGCTCCTGGGCGGTGTTCATGTCGGTCATGCCGTCGAAGCCGGCGTCCGCCATGCAGGAGGCCCACGTCGCCTTGAGCTCGGCCATCCGCGGGTCGGCCTCGATCGTCTCCCACAGCGCGTTGACCTCGTCCGACAGGGCGCTGAACTCGTCGGCCACCGCGCCGCCCTCGAAGATCTCGTGCTGCGCGGCGCCGTAGCAGCCGCCCTGGGTCCAGTCGTACTCGGTCTCCTCGCCCTCCACGTACTCGACGGAGGGCCCCCACAGGGCCTCGTTGTACGCGGTGGCCTCGCTCTCGGACATCGACTCGACGTACTCCTGGTTCGGGTCGACGTACTCGCTGCCGTCGTCCACCGGGCCGTCGGCCGTGCCGTACGGGTCCGTGCTGATGCCGTAGCCGTACTTCTCGGCGAACTCGCGGGTGCCCCACTCGACGTCCAGCTCCGGCGACGTCCCGACCGTCGTGCTGTTGGCGGTGTTCGGCGTGTAGTCGAAGCCCTGCTCCTGCATGCAGGTGGCGACGAGCTCCTCGACCTCGCGGTTCTGCGCGTCGGACTGGGCCTGCGCCTCCTCCTGGCTCTGCTCGTCCTCGTCGAGCGAGTAGCCGTAGATGCGCGCCGTGTACTCGTCGAGCGGCCCGGGGACCCACTCCGTCCCGGCCGTGTCCCCCTTCTTCTGCTCGCCCTCCCCGTCGGGGCCGGAGCAGGCGGACACGAGCAGCAGCGCGGAGCACGAGGCCACGACGGCGACGGTGCGGACGGTGGAGCGGGTCATCGACAGCCTCCGAGCGGGTGCTCATCACGGACGGACGCACAGGCCCCCTGCGCGCGCGTGCAGGGCAGGGCTGACCTGCACGCACGGCCACCCTAGGTGCCGGGGCACCCCCTCCGGGGGCGTTTCGGGCACGGATCGGTGCGGCCCGCAACCGGAAGCCCCGGGGCTCAGGCCGCGGGGGCGGCGACCTCCTCGTGCACGAGGGCCGCGATCCGGCGCTTGAGCGCGTTGAACTCCGCCGACGTGACGTCCCGCTCCGCGCCGAGGTCGACCCGGACGATCTCCCGCACGTGGCCCGGCACGCCGTGCGAGGCGCCGCCGGCCATGACGACCACGCGGTCGGCGAGGAACACCGCCTCCTCGATCGAGTGCGTGACGAACAGGACCGTCGTGCCGGTCTCGCGGTGGATCCGGGACAGCTCGGCCTGCAGCGTCGACCGCGTGAGCGCGTCGAGCGCCCCGAACGGCTCGTCCATCAGCAGCAGCGACGGGTCGTTGGCCAGCACCCGGGCGATCGCGACGCGCTGCTGCATGCCGCCGGACAGCTCGTTCGGGTACCTGTCCGCGAACCGGGTCAGCCCGACCGCCTCGAGGAACCGGTCGGTGCGCTCCGCGACGACGGGGCGCTGCAGCCGGGCCTGCCGCGGGCCGTAGGCGATGTTCTCCCGGACCGACAGCCACGGGAACAGGCCGTAGTCCTGGAACACGACGCCGCGCTCGGGGTCGGGGCCGGTGACGGGCGCGCCGCCGACCGCGACCTCGCCGAGCGAGGCGTCCTCGAAGCCGGCGAGGATCCGCAGGAGCGTGCTCTTGCCGCACCCGGAGGCGCCGACGACGCAGACGAACTCGCCGGCCGGGACGTCCAGGTCGACGTCGGCCATCGCCACCACGGTGCCGCCGGTGCGGGTGGTGTACTGCTTGCCGAGCCCCGCGACGCGGACGTCGGCGGGCTGGCGGGGACGGACGGAGCCGATGCGAGGCATGTGCTCCTCCTCTCAGGTCAGGGTGGGGCGCCCGCGGGTGACGAGCGTGAGGAGGGCGGTCAGGAGCCGGTCGGCCACGAAGCCGCACAGGCCGATGACGACCATGCCGGCGACGATGAGGTCGGTCTTCGACTGGTCGCGGGCCTGCGTGATCATCGCGCCGAGCCCGGTGCTGATGCCGACGGTCTCGCCGACCACGAGGATCACCCAGGCCAGGCCCAGGGCGACCCGCAGGCCGCTGGCGATCGACCGCATCGAGGCCGGCAGGACCACCTTGTAGAGCACCTGCGCGGGCCGGGTGCCGAGCATCGCGGCCGCCTCGAGCAGCCGCACGGGCACCTGGCGCACGCCGGCGATCGTGTTGAGCAGCACGGGGAAGAACGCCGCGAGGAACACCAGGAAGATCGCCGAGCCGTCGCCGTAGCCGATGATCAGCAGGGTCAGCGGCGCCCACGCGGTGACCGGGATCGGCCGCGCCAGGTTGACCGTCGGCTCGAGCATCCGGAACGCCAGGGAGAACCGGCCCATCACGACGCCGAGCGGCACGGCGAGCGCCACGGCGAGGGCGAACCCGGACAGCACGCGCTGCGTCGAGGCCCACAGGTGCGCGAGCAGCGTGCCGCTGAACGCGTCGTCGACCACGCCGCCGACGGCCAGGTCGACCAGGCGCCGCCCGACCTCGAGCGGCGTGGGCAGGAAGCCCATCCTGATCCCGAACGGCAGCTCCCACGCCTGCTGCACGCCGAGCGTCCAGAGCACGAGGACCAGGGCGGGCACGGGCAACGCCAGCAGGAGCGGGCCGACGCGGGGCCGGCGTCGGGGGTGCGCGCCCGGGGGCGGCGGACGCCGGGACGGTCGGCGCGGCGGGGGTGCGGGGACGGGCGACCCCGTGGCCGCGGCCACGGTGCTGCTCATGTCTCTCCCTCGGGGAAGTGGGGTGGTGCCGGTGGGTGCCGGCCCCGCCGGTGGCGGGGCCGGCACCGTGGTCACGAGGCCGCGCCGGCCTCGGTGGCCTCGACGAAGGTGGTGTCCAGCAGCGCGGAGACGTCGACGTCGCCGTCGATCTGCTGCAGGGCCGCCATCTGCTCGACGAGCGCCGCGACCTGGCTCTCGTACTCGGCGTCGATCTCCCAGCGCGGCCAGATGTTCTGCACGGCGGTGTCGACGACCGCCTGGTCGATGCCGAACTCGGCGACCACGCCGTCGGCCCACGCCTGCGGGTCCGCGGCCATCTGCTCGGTGGCGCGCACGTGGGTGTCGACCACCTGCTGCACCAGCTCCGGGTCCTCCTCGATCAGCGCGCCGGTCGTGTACAGCCCGATGTTCACGCGGCCGACCGGGGTGTCGTACGGCGAGGCGACCTCGACCGCGCCCGCCTGCAGCGCGGTCGACGGGCCGAGCTCGGCGCTCGCGAACGCGTCGATCCGGCCGGCAGCCAGGGCGCCGGCCATGTCGGAGAACGGCAGGTTCACCAGCTCCAGGTCGCTGTCCGCGTCCATCCCGGCGGCCTCGAGCGTGAGGCGCAGCAGGATCTCCTGCGACGAGCCCTGCGGGTAGCCGACCGTCTGTCCGGCGAGCTGCTCGATGCCCTCCAGGCCCTCCCGGCCGATGATGCCGGAGCCCCCGTCGGCCGCCGCGGCGACCACGACGACGTCCTGCCCGGCGGCCGCGCCGGACACCGCCGACGGCACGCCCGCGACGCCGAAGTCGATGTTGCCGCTCACCACGGCGTTCTTGATGTCCGGCGAGGTGTCGAACTGGACGACCTCGAACTCGACGCCCTCCGGCGCGAGGTCCTGGTAGAGGAACGGGTGGTAGAGGTGCGGCTGGCCCTTGAGGGTGCCGACGGTGACGACCGTCGCGCCGTCCTCGGCGGCCGTGGTGGCGCCGGCGGAGTCGGGGCTGCACGCGGCGAGGCCGGCGACCAGCAGGACGGAGGAGGCGGTCGCGAGGCGACGGGAGAGGCGCACGGGGATCTCTTCTCTTCGGGGGTGCGGGGAGCTCAGGGAGGTCAGGCGGGAGCGGGGACGAGGCCGGCGTCGAGCGCCGCCCGCCAGCCGCCGAGGTGGGTGACGTCGACGCCGTCGGCCACCGCGCCGGGCTGGCCGAGGAACCCGACGACGTCGCGCCCGTCCTCGGTCCGCAGCCGGCCGAGGCCGAGCGGTGCGCCGATGGTCAGCAGCAGCCGGCCCAGCGCGTGCGGGGTCAGCAGCCACTCCTCGCCAGCGAGCGCGCCGCCGGTGCCGGGGCGGACCGCGTGCACGAGGGGCTTGGCGGGGACGGTCGGCAGCGCGAGCATCCGGTAGTCCGGCGCCGTGCGGACCGGGCCGACCCACCGCGCGCCGAGCGCGACGAGCTCGTGGTGCAGCGGCTGCCCGCGCAGGTGGGCGCCGAACACCACGACCGGGACGCCGCCGGCCGCGTACGGCTCGGGCGCCGGGGCGTCGCGGTCGACGTCGCCCAGGAGCAGCGCGGCCAGGTCGATCGCGACCTGGTCGTCGAACGCGCGGGTGAGCACCGTGACGCCCGCCTCGCCGTGCGGCGTCGCGCCGAGCGGCACCGCCACCCCGGCCATGTCGAACAGGTTGACGAAGTTGGTGAACACCCCGAGCCGCGCGTTCGTGGTCAGCGGGTCGGCGGCCACCTCGGCGAGCGTCGGGTGCTCCGGCGCGGTGGGCACGAGCAGCGCGTCGCAGCCGTCGAGCTGCGCCAGGGCGGCGAGGCGCAGGTGCGCGACCTCGTCCCGCGCCACGATGTACTCCGCGGCGGTGACCCGGCCGGCCGCGGCCGCGATGGCCGCCACGGACGGGTCCGCGCCCTCCGGGTGGTCGGCCAGGAACGCACCGTACGAGGCGTAGCGCTCCGCCACGAGGCCGCCGCCGTAGAGCAGCTGCGCCGCCCGCAGGAACGGCGTGAGGTCGACGGTCCGGACCCGGACGCCCGCCCGCTCGAGGCGCGCCACGGCGGCGTCGAACCGGTCCAGGACCTCCGGGTCGACGACGTCGAGGTCGGCCCGCCGGGGGACCGCCACGACGGGGGACGGCGGCGCCGCGAGCCGGACGTCGGCCGGCCACGTCCGCGAGGCCGGGTCGAGGGCGCTCGACGCGGTCATCACGGCGAGGGTCCGCCGCGCCAGGTCCAGGTCGCCGGCGAGCACGGTGACGCAGTCGTAGGACGGGCACGCCGGCACGACGCCGTCCTTGGGCACCAGGCCGAGCGTCGGCTTGATGCCCACCACCCGGTTGAACGCGGCGGGCACCCGGCCGGACCCCGCGGTGTCGGTGCCGAGCGCGATGTCGGCGACGCCCAGCGCGACGGCGACTGCCGAGCCCGACGACGACCCGCCGGACACCCGGTCCGGGGCCACCGCGCTGGCCACCGCGCCGTACGGGCTGCGGCTGCCGGTCAGCCCCGTGGCGAGCTGGTCGAGGTTCGTCTTGCCGAGCAGCACCGCCCCGGCGTCGCGCAGCAGCTCGACGACGGTCGCCGACCGCGCCGGCACGACCTGGCGGGCCGGGTGCGCGGCGGTGGTCGGCAGGCCGGCCACGTCGATGTTGTCCTTGACGGCCAGCACGAGGCCCGCGAGCGGCAGGTCCTCGCCCGCGGCGACCCGGGCGTCGACCGCCCGGGCGTCCGCCTCGACGTCCGCCCGGGGGCGGACCAGGGTCCACACGTCCGGCCGGGCGGCCGCGTCCAGGGCGGCGAACGCGCGGTCGACGCGCGCCGTGGCGGTGGCGCCGGAGCCGCCGGAGCGGCCGGTGCCCGTGGGCGGGGTGCTCGTCACGGCGGTCATCGCTGCTCCTCGCTCGCCATCATCCGGGTCGTGGCCAGGGCGGCCGCCGCGCGCTCCATGACGACCTCGCGGGACGCGCCGACGTGGGCGCGCAGGGCCTCGAGGGCCTGGGGCAGCCGGTCGCGGACGACCAGCTCGGCGATGCCGATGTGCTCCGCGATCGTCGCCGCCATCCGGTCCTCGGTGAGGTAGTCGTACATCCGCACGGACCGGATCCGGCGGTTGACCTGGTCCAGCGCGTGGGTCAGCGCCGGGTTGCCGGAGGCGTCCAGCAGCGTGGCGTGGAACCGCTCGTCCTGGGCGACGAACCCGGCGTCGGGGGCGGGGCGGTCGTCGCGGAACGTGTGCCAGCGGTCCAGCTCGGCCTCGAGCCGCGCCCGGTCGTGGTGCACCGTCGGGTCCTCCAGGGCCCGGGTGAGCCCGCGCAGCTCGAGGGTGATGCGCAGCTCGTACAGGTCCGTCAGCTCGCGGAAGCTCGGGACGTACAGGTGCAGGCCGCTGTCCCGCTTCACGACGATGCCGTCGGCCTGCAGCCGGGCCAGCGCCTCGCGGACGGGGGTGCGGGACACGCCGTGCCGCTCGGCCAGGCGCTCCTCGGTGAGCCGCTCGAACGGCGACACCCGCCCGCTCATCAGCTCGGCGCGGATGGTCAGGTAGACCCGCTCGCGGCGGGAGACGACCGGCCCGGGCGGCGGGACCGCCCCGGGGACGACTTCTGTGCTCATGGATGTATACAGAACCGGGTACGTGTTTCGGCACGTCACGCCCTGTGTTGCGAGTGCGTGACAGGTTCTGGGTGGCCCGACAGCTGCTCTCCGCGCTCGCGCGCGCGAGGCCCGCACGTGCGGGCGAGGGGCGTCCCGGGGGTTGCCGCCGGGTCGTCGCCGGGTCGCCGCGGGCGCCGCGACACGCCGACGCGGCACGACACGCCGCCGCTTCCGGAGGGCGCCCGGTGGGACCTCCGTCACCCCCGCCGGGCGGGTGAACCGCCGTCCACATGTGCACCCACATGTGCGCGGATCTGGGGACGCCTGTGGACGACTGCGCAGGCCCGCGGGCCCTGCGCACGCGGGCTGTGTGTCAGTGGCCGCCCGTAGCCTGTGGATGAAGTCGGACATCGGAGCGTTGTGCACAGCCTGTGGAGAACGACACGCGTGTAACACCAGCCCTTGTGGTCTCTTGCCGGACCCACCACTAGGTGTAGTGTTCTGACTCGCCGCTCGACGCGGGGCCCGGACCACCGGACGACCCGCTCGGACGGCCCGAGAACAGCATCAGCAGCAGTGCGGGGCGGGCGCGGGGCGCACGTACCAGCGAGTCCTTCAGACCGGGGAGACACGATGACCATCACCGTCTACAGCAAGCCGTCGTGCGTCCAGTGCAACGCGACCTACCGGGCGCTGGACAAGGCCGGCCTGCAGTACGAGGTCGTCGACATCACCGAGGACGCCGACGCGCGTGACTACGTCATGTCGCTCGGTCACCTGCAGGCCCCGGTCGTCGTGGCAGACGGCCACCACTGGTCCGGCTACCGCCCCGACCAGATCAAGGCGATCGCGGACCGCGCTGCGGTCACCGTCGCCTGACACGGCCGTCGCCGCCCGCTGACCCGGGCGGCCCGGTCGCACAGGTCCACGATCCAGCCGGGGCGAGGGGGGATCGAGCCGTGAGCTCCCTGGTCTACTTCTCCAGCGTCTCGGAGAACACCCGCCGGTTCGTCGACAAGCTGGACATCGACGCGACGCGGATCCCGCTCCGTCCCTCGGAGCCGTTCCTGCACGTGCGGGACCCCTATGTGCTGGTGGTCCCCACGTACGGCGGCGGCAACGAGGGCGGCGCGGTCCCGCGTCAGGTCGTGAAGTTCCTCAACGACAAGGCCAACCGTTCCCTGATCCGCGGCGTCATCGCGGCGGGGAACACCAACTTCGGTGCTGCGTACTGCATCGCCGGAGACATCATCGCGGCGAAGTGCCAGGTCCCGTACCTGTACGCCTTCGAGCTCATGGGAACGACCGAGGACGTCACGCGCGTCCGAGAGGGATGGGGACGATTTTGGCAGCGACACTCACAGATGCCGGCGTGACGGACGCGACCGAGGTCATCTCCATCACCCCGGACATGGACTACCACTCGCTCAACGCGATGCTGAACCTGTACGGGCGCGACGGCGAGATCCAGTTCGACAAGGACCGGGAGGCGGCGCGGCAGTACTTCCTGCAGCACGTCAACCAGAACACGGTCTTCTTCCACGACCTGGACGAGAAGCTCGACTACCTGGTCGAGCACAAGTACTACGAGCCCGAGGTCCTGGCGCAGTACGACCGCGCGTTCATCAAGCGGCTCTACCAGCACGCCTACTCGAAGAAGTTCCGGTTCCAGACCTTCCTCGGCGCGTTCAAGTACTACACCTCGTACACGCTGAAGACGTTCGACGGCAAGCGCTACCTCGAGCGGTTCGAGGACCGCGTCGCGATGGTGTCGCTCGCGCTGGCCGAGGGCGACGAGACGTTCGCCCTGCACCTGGTCGACGAGATCATCTCCGGCCGGTTCCAGCCCGCGACCCCGACGTTCCTCAACCTCGGCAAGGCGCAGCGCGGCGAGCCCGTGTCCTGCTTCCTGCTGCGCATCGAGGACAACATGGAGTCGATCGCCCGCGGCATCAACTCCGCCCTGCAGCTGTCGAAGCGCGGCGGCGGCGTCGCCCTGCTGCTCAGCAACATCCGCGAGCACGGCGCGCCCATCAAGCACATCGAGAACCAGAGCTCCGGCGTCATCCCCGTGATGAAGCTGCTCGAGGACTCCTTCTCGTACGCGAACCAGCTGGGTGCCCGCCAGGGCGCGGGTGCGGTGTACCTGCACGCGCACCACCCGGACATCATGCGGTTCCTTGACACCAAGCGGGAGAACGCGGACGAGAAGATCCGCATCAAGACCCTGTCGCTGGGCGTCGTCATCCCGGACATCACGTTCGAGCTCGCGAAGAACAACGAGGACATGTACCTGTTCTCGCCGTACGACGTCGAGCGCGTCTACGGCAAGCCCTTCGCGGACGTCAACGTCTCCGAGAAGTACCGCGAGATGGTCGACAACGGCCAGATCCGCAAGCAGAAGATCAAGGCCCGCGACTTCTTCCAGACGCTGGCCGAGCTGCAGTTCGAGTCGGGCTACCCGTACATCCTGTTCGAGGACACGGCCAACAAGGCGAACCCGATCAAGGGCAAGATCACCCACTCGAACCTGTGCTCCGAGATCCTGCAGGTCTCGACGCCGTCGACGTTCAACGAGGACCTGTCCTACGACCACGTCGGCCGCGACATCTCCTGCAACCTCGGCTCGATGAACATCGCCCTGGCGATGGACTCGCCGGACTTCGGCCAGTCGGTCGAGACCGCGATCCGCGCGCTGACGGCCGTGTCCGACCAGACCGACATCGAGTCGGTCCCGTCGGTGAAGCGGGCGAACCGCGGCGGCCACGCCATCGGCCTCGGGCAGATGAACCTGCACGGGTACCTGGCGCGGGAGCGGATCTCCTACGGGTCCGACGAGGGCCTGGACTTCACGAACATCTACTTCTACACGGTGGCGTACCACGCGATCCGGGCGTCGAACCTACTCGCCAAGGAGCGCGGTCAGGCCTTCGCCGGCTTCGAGGACTCGAAGTACGCGACCGGGGAGTACTTCCAGAAGTACATCGAGCGGACGTGGGTGCCGAAGACTGCGCGGGTGGCCGAGCTGTTCGCGACCGCCGGCGTGCACATCCCCACGCAGGACGACTGGCGGGCGCTGGCGGAGTCCGTGCGCGAGCACGGCATCTACAACCAGAACCTCCAGGCCGTCCCGCCGACGGGCTCGATCTCGTACATCAACAACTCGACGTCGTCGATCCACCCGATCGCGTCGAAGATCGAGATCCGCAAGGAGGGCAAGCTCGGCCGCGTGTACTACCCGGCGCCGTTCATGACGAACGACAACCTGGAGTACTACCAGGACGCGTACGAGATCGGCTACGAGAAGATCATCGACACGTACGCCGAGGCCACCCAGCACGTGGACCAGGGCCTGTCGCTGACGCTGTTCTTCAAGGACACCGCCACCACGCGCGACATCAACAAGGCGCAGATCTACGCCTGGCGCAAGGGGATCAAGACGATCTACTACATCCGCCTGCGGCAGATGGCGCTCGAGGGCACCGAGGTCGAGGGCTGCGTCTCCTGCATGCTCTGAGCCGATGACGCCGGCCGGGCCCTCAGGCCCGGCCGGCGCACCCGCGTCAGGGTGCACGATGGACGCAGTACCTCGCGGGCCCGCCCGCCGCCGCGGTGATCGCGGCCCGAGAAGACACGACATGGAGCAGTGATGGCCGAGAAGCTGAAGTTGGTCGACCGCGTGCAGGCGATCAACTGGAACCGGGTCGAGGACGAGAAGGACGTCGAGGTCTGGGACCGGCTGACGGGCAACTTCTGGCTGCCCGAGAAGGTGCCGGTGTCGAACGACATCCAGTCCTGGGCCACGCTGACGGACGCCGAGAAGCAGATGACCAGCCGGGTGTTCACCGGCCTGACGCTGCTCGACACCATCCAGGGCACCGTCGGCGCCGTGTCGCTCATCCCCGACGCGATCACCCCGCACGAGGAGGCCGTCTACACGAACATCGCGTTCATGGAGTCGGTGCACGCCAAGAGCTACTCCTCCATCTTCTCGACGCTCGTGTCCACCCGCGAGATCGACGAGGCGTTCCGCTGGTCGGAGGAGAACCCGAACCTGCAGCGCAAGGCCGAGATCGTCCTCGACTACTACCGGGGCGACGAGCCGCTCAAGCGCAAGGTCGCCTCGACCATGCTCGAGTCGTTCCTGTTCTACTCCGGCTTCTACGCGCCGATGTACTGGTCTAGCCGCGCCAAGCTCACCAACACGGCCGACCTGATCCGCCTGATCATCCGCGACGAGGCGGTGCACGGGTACTACATCGGCTACAAGTTCCAGAAGGGCCTGGAGAAGCTCACCGACGCCGAGCGCCAGGAGCTCAAGGACTACACGTTCGAGCTGCTCTTCGAGCTGTACGACAACGAGGTGGAGTACACCCAGGACCTCTACGACCCCCTGGGCCTCACCGAGGACGTCAAGAAGTTCCTCCGGTACAACGCCAACAAGGCGCTGATGAACCTGGGCTACGAGGCGCTGTTCCCGCGCGACGAGACGGACGTCAACCCCGCGATCCTCGCGGCGCTGTCCCCGAACGCCGACGAGAACCACGACTTCTTCTCGGGCTCCGGCTCCTCGTACGTCATCGGCAAGGCCGTGAACACCGAGGACGAGGACTGGGACTTCTGAGTCGCTGACCTGCACGGACGCCCCGTCGAGCATGCCGCTCGGCGGGGCGTCGCGCTGTGCGGACGAGGCGGGACGACCGGGTCAGTCACCGACCTCGTCGCCCGCCGCGACCGCCGACGCCGCGGGCCGGGTGGACCCGGCGGTCCGGCGGGTGTGCGTCTCGATCGCGGCGAGCACGACCGCCAGCACGACCGCCGGGAGCAGCGCGGCGCGGGTGCCGAGCGCGTCCGGCCCGCTGGCCAGCGCGCCGATCCCCGCACCCGCGGCGAACGACAGCACGATCGCGCCGACCCGCCGCGCCACGAACCGCTGCGTCCGGTCGTAGCCGCTCAGCCACTCGTAGGACGCGCTGACGAGCGTGCGCAGGTTCCCGGTGGTCATCGTCGTGCTGTAGCTGGTGTCGCGCACCAGCCGGAACGTCGCGACCTGGAGGGCGGCGACGAACGCCACCGCCATCGTGCTCGCGGCCGTCGGCGCGGACCGGGGGAGGGCGGCGACGGCGACGAGGGTCGCGATCTCGGCCAGCAGCACGCCGCGGGTCGGGTCGTCGAGGACCCGCAGGTGCCGGTGCGCGGCCAGCCACTCCGCCACGACGAGCCCGGCGAGGAACGCGCCGATGATCGGCAGGTAGCCCGCGGCCGCCGCCCAGTGCCCCTGCGCGGCGTCGATCGCGACGAACACCACGTTGCCGGTCTGCGCGTTCGCGAACACCCCGTCGTGCGCGACGTACGTGTAGGCGTCGAGGAACCCGCCGACCACGGCGAGCGCCGCCCCCGTGACGGGGTGCTCGGGACGGGTGCGGACCCTCACGGTGCGCACCGTCCCCACCGGGACGTGCGCGCGGCGGCCGACCACGAGGCTGCGTTCACCCCACCAGTGTCGTCCCCGTCCGGGGAGGCGTGCCGGGGCCCTGGTCCCGGGCCGGCGCCGCACCGGCGTGAGCGGCGAGGTGGGGGCGCGTACCGTCGCGACGGTGACCTCCGTGCTGCTGCTCTCGCTCGGCCTCGGCGCCGTGCCTCCGTTCCTCGCCGCCCACGCCCCGGCCGGCCGGCCCCTGACGATCGGCTACGTCCCCGACGCCGCCCGCACGGACCCGGAGGCCCCGTGGGCGGTCGCGGAGCGCGAGCGCGTCGCCGCGCTCGGCCACGCGGTCGTCGACATCCGCCTCACCGGGGCGGACGCCCGGACGGTGGCCGCGGCCCTCGACGGCGTCGACGTGCTCTACGTCGCGGGCGGGAGCACCTTCGCCCTGCTCGACGCCCTGCGGACCTCCGGCGCCGACGAGGTGGTCGTGGAGCGGGTCCGAGGCGGCCTGCCGTACATCGGGCTGAGCGCGGGGTCGATCGTCGCCGGACCGAGCGTCGAGCCCGCGTCGCTGATGGACGACCCCGCCGACGCCCCCGGCCTGACCGACCTGCGCGGGCTCGGGCTGACCGACGCGGTGGTCGTGCCGCACGCCGACGGGAAGCTGCCGCCGTACCCGCTGGAGCTGATCGGGCGGACGCTCGACCGGTACGGGTCCGACCACGAGCTGGTGCCGCTGCGCGACGACGAGGCGCTGCTGATCACAGGGCCCGGGTGGAAGGTCGTGGCCTCGGCCTGAGCGGCACCGGCGCGCGTCAGCGGCCCGGCACCTGGAACCCGGGACGTCCGGTCGCGCTCGCCCCTTCGCGCCGGCGGGTCGCGCTGATCGTGGCGAGCAGCGCGAGCGCGTCGTGCGCGGGGGAGCCCGGCTCGGCGTAGTACGCGATGAGCGTGAGACCGTCATATCCGGGGAGCTCGAGCGCCTGGAAGGACAGCTCGAGGTCTCCGACGCCGGGGTGGTGGAACTGCTTGACCCCGGTGCGGTGGAACCGCACGTCGTGCACGGCCCACATGCGGCGGAAGTCCTCGCTGCTGACGGACAGCTCGCCGATGAGGTCGGACAGCTCCCGGCTGTGCGGGGCGCGGCCCGCCTCCTGGCGGAGGATCGCCACGGTGTCCTCGGCCATGTCCTCCCACTTCTCGAGGGCGGTCCGGGCCGCGGGGTCGAGGAACAGGTACCGGGCGAAGTTCTCGGCGGCGGGCGCCGGCGCCCCGTCGGGGTGGTAGAGCTCGCGGGCCAGGTCGTTCATCGCGAGGACGTCGAGCCGGCCGTTGCGGACGAAGGCGGGGACCCCGGTCATGCCGTCGAGCAGGTGCTGCACGCCCTGCGGCAGCTTCGCGGGAGCCCGGCGCCGGCGGGGGTTCGCGCCGGCCGAGGCGGCGCGGGCGAGGTCGAACAGGTGCTGGCGCTCGGCGGGGTCGAGGCGCAGCGCCCGGGCGAGCGCGTCCAGGACGGGCTCGGAGGCGCCGGCGATGTTCCCGCGCTCGAAGCGGTTGTAGTAGTCGACGCTCATGCCCGCGAGCAGGGCGATCTCCTCGCGCCGCAGCCCGGGGACGCGGCGCCGTCCGCCGCCGGCGGGCAGGCCGACCATCTCGGGGGTCAGGCGGGCACGCCGGCTGCGGAGGAAGTCGTGCACCTCGTCGCGGATCGCCATGCCGCCACGCTACGACCGGCCACCGCGCGCAGGCAGGTACTGGCGTTACACGGACACCCCGTCACTACCTCACCCCGTGCGGGGTCGCTTGGCTGGGTGACGTCCCCACCGACGTCCGCCCAGAGCAGCCGTGCCGTCGCCCGGGAGGCCGCCACCCACACGCCCGCCGCAGCGGCGGCTGGACGATCGTCCGCTCCGCCGCCACCACGTACTGATCCCGGTACCGCACCGCGCGGGGCACCCACACCGAGGAGCACGTCATGTCCGCACCCACCCCGTCCACCACCCCCGCCACCGAGGTCGTCGTCGTCATCGGCGCCGGCGCGATCGGCCAGGCGATCGTCCGCCGGGTCGCCGCCGGCCGCACCGTCCTGGTGGCCGACATCGACGACGACAACGCCGCCGCCGCGGCACGCACCCTGGAGGGCGCCGGCTACCGGGTGACCACCGGCCACGTCGACGTCTCCGACGGCGCCTCGGTCGCGGCGCTCGCCGAGCAGGCCACCGGACTCGGCGCCGTCACCCGCGTCATCCACACCGCCGGCCTCTCACCGGCCCAGGCCAGCCCGCAGGCGATCATCGCCGTGGACCTGGTCGGCACCGCCCACGTCCTGGAGGCGTTCGGGCGCGTCGTCGCCCCCGGCGGCTCCGGCGTCGTCATCGCCAGCCAGGCCGGGCACATGATCCCGCCGCTGCCGGCCGAGCAGAACGAGGCGCTGTCCCGAACGCCGGCGAGCCGGCTCACCGACCTGCCGATGCTCCAGGCGGACGCGGTGCCCGGGTCCGGCTTCGCCTACGCGCTCGCCAAGCGCGCCAACGTGCTGCGGGTCCAGGCTGCCAGCGTCGAGTGGGGCGACCGCGGCGCCCGCCTCAACTCCCTCAGCCCCGGCATCATCATGACGCCGCTGGCACTCGACGAGCTCAACAGCCCCGCGGGCGAGACGTACCAGGAGATGATCCGCGCGTCGGCGGCCGGCCGCGTGGGGTCGCCCGACGAGGTCGCCGGAGCGGCCGCGTTCCTGCTCGGCCCCGACGGCGCGTTCGTCACCGGCACCGACCTGCTCATCGACGGGGGCGTCATCGCCTCGATCGTCACCGGGCGGTTCCAGGTCCGCCTGAGCTGACCGCGCCGAGAGGCGCCGTGACGGGCCTGCCGGACGGGGAGCCAGGCACCGCCGTTCCAGGTAACGACAGGGCCCCTTCCGGGGGCGGCGCGCCGGCGAGAGCGGGCTTAGCGTCGAAGGATGACCGAGACCACCCTGACCCTGAACAACGGCGTCACCCTGCCCGCCCTCGGCTTCGGCGTGTTCCAGACGCCGGCCGAGGAGACGGTCGCCGCGGTGACCGAGGCCCTGCGCGTCGGGTACCGCCACATCGACACCGCCGCCGCGTACGGCAACGAGCGCGAGGTCGGCCAGGCGATCGCCGCCTCCGACGTCGACCGCTCCGAGGTGTTCGTCGAGACCAAGATCTGGATCAGCGACTACGGCTACGACGCCACGCTGCACGCGTTCGACAAGAGCGCCGGCAAGCTCGGCGTCGAGCAGATCGACCTGCTGATCCTGCACCAGGCCCTGCCGAGCCGGTTCGACCTGACGATCGACGCCTACCGCGCCCTGGAGCGGCTGCTCGCCGACGGCCGGGTGCGCGCGATCGGCGTCTCGAACTTCATGCCCGAGCACCTGGACCGGCTCCTGGCTGAGACGTCGGTCGTGCCCGCGATCAACCAGATCGAGGTGCACCCGTACTTCCAGCAGCGCGAGCTCCTGGCTAAGGACGCCGCGCTCGGCATCCTGTCGCAGGCGTGGTCGCCCATCGGCGGCATCACGTTCTACCGCGACGGCGCCCACGGCAGCACGCTCGAGGACCCGACGATCGTCGACATCGCCCGGGCGCACGGGAAGTCCCCCGCGCAGGTGATGCTCCGCTGGCACCTGCAGCAGGGACGGCAGGCGATCCCGAAGTCCACGAAGCCGGCGCGCATCGCGGAGAACCTCGACGTGCTCGACTTCGAGCTGTCCGCCGAGGAGCTGGCGCGCATCGACGCCCTGGACACCGGCGTGCGCGGCGGCCCGGAGCCGGAGCAGATCACCCTCGACACCTTCGGCCGCGAGATCCCGGAGGCGTGACGATGGAGCAGCGGCTGCTCGGGCGCACGGGGGTGTCGGTGAGCCCCCTGTGCCTCGGGGCGATGATGTTCGGCCCCTGGGGCAACGACGACCGCGCCGACGCGACCCGGATCATACACCGGGCCCTGGATGCCGGGATCACCTTCGTGGACACCGCCGACGTGTACTCGGGCGGCATCTCGGAGGAGATCGTCGGCGAGGCGATCCGGGGCCGGCGGGACGACGTCGTGCTGGCCACGAAGTTCTTCATGCCGATGGGCGACGACCCGAACCAGCGCGGCGGCTCGCGGCGCTGGATCATGCGCGAGGTCGAGGCGTCGCTGCGCCGGCTCAACACCGACCACATCGACCTCTACCAGGTGCACCGGCCGAGCCCGGACACCGACGTCGAGGAGACCCTCGGGGCGCTGACGGACCTGGTCCGGCAGGGCAAGGTCCGGTACATCGGCTCCTCGTCCTACTCCGGCAGCCAGATCGTCGAGGCGCAGTGGGCGTCCCGGGCGCGGCACCTGGAGCGGTTCGTCACCGAACAGCCGCCGTACTCGATCCTGGTGCGCGGCATCGAGCAGGACGTCCTGCCGACCACGCAGCGGTACGGCATGGGCACGCTGACGTACAGCCCGCTGTCCGGCGGCTGGCTGTCGGGACGCTGGCGCAAGGGCGCCGGGGCGTCACCGACGTCGTCGGCCAGACCGTCGGCGCGGTTCGACATGAGCAGCCCGGCGAACCAGCGCAAGCTCGACGCCGTCGAGGAGCTGGCACAGCTGGCCGACCAGGCCGGGATGTCGCTGATCGAGCTCGCGATCGCGTTCGTCCTGCACCACCCGGGGGTCACCTCGGCGATCGTCGGCCCGCGCACCATGGAGCAGCTGGAGTCCTACCTGCCGGCCGCCGACATCAGGCTGTCGACGGACGTGCTCGACCGGATCGACGAGATCGTGGCGCCGGGCGTGACCATCAACCCGGACGACACCAGCTACGGCGCGGCCGAGCTCGCCCCGGCGGCCCGCCGGCGCTGAGCGGTCCCGGACGCAGCGCGCACGAGCCCCCTCCCGCCACGAGCGGGAGGGGGCTCGCGACCTGCTCCGTCAGTCCCGG
The DNA here is from genome assembly GCF_949769265.1 of Cellulomonas endometrii. NCBI lineage: Bacteria > Bacillati > Actinomycetota > Actinomycetes > Micrococcales > Cellulomonadaceae > Cellulomonas > Cellulomonas endometrii. The sequence continues at coordinate 202,856 of NZ_CATKPC010000002.1, forward strand.
GGGGCGACCCGCAGCGTCGCGCCGACCAGCGCCGGCCCGACGACCGAGCCGACGATGCGCGCCCCGTAGCGGTCGTACTCGGCGTGGTACGCCGCGTCGAGCTGGGCGTGGACGTCGGGGGCCGGCTCCTCGAACCGGACGTCCTTCTCGACGCCGCCCGCGCGCACCCGCCCGGTGCCCGACGCCTTCGCGCGGCGGAACCAGCCGTTCTCCGGGCCGTACGCGGAGCGGATGTAGACGTCGTCGCCGGAGCGGACGGTCCAGATCGTCACGGCAGGCCGCAGGGTGCCGTCGGGGCGGTACGAGGCGACCTCGAGCTCGTCGGCGCGCCCGATCGCGTCGAGCTCCTGGGCGGTCCACGCGGTCACGAGCGCACCTCCGCCGGGGCCGAGTACTGCTCGTCGGTGACGGGCTCGCCCCACGTGGTCTCGGAGCCGTCGCGGGCCTCGGTGGTCTCCCACATGGCCAGGTGCTCCATGAAGGCGTCGGGCCCGGCGCCGTGCCAGTGCCACTCGCCGGGCGGGCACCACACGGTCCGGCCCGGCCGCAGCTCGAGCACACGGCCGTCGCGGGTGCCGACCCGGGCGGCGCCCTGGGTCACGTGCAGGGTCTGGCCCTCGGAGTGGACGTGCCAGTGCGTGCGGGCGCCCGGGGCGAACCGGACGGTGTTGACCCGCAGCCGGGACGGGGCGGGCGGGGCGGCGACGACGTCGAACCAGACGTCGCCGGTGAACCAGTCGGCGGGGGCGTGCACCGTCGGCTGCTCGGGGGAGGTGGGCTGGATCTGCATGGGGCTGGGACCTTCCGTGGGCGGCGGTGGTGTTCAGGGACGGAGCATGACCTCGAGGGCCTCGCGGGCGTCCCGGCGGGCAGCACGTCCATGGACGACCCAACGGCATGCGGGCCGCGCGCGGGAGTCCCTGTGCAGCCCGGTACTGGCGTTACCCCTCACTCCTCGACGACGTCCGCCCGGCTGAGCCGCAGCTCCTCGACGTCGAGGCGCGCCTGCACGGCCCGGAGCACGGAGTCGTCGATCGCCCGCTCGTCCCGCAGCCGTACGACCGCCTCGCGCTTGCGGGCGATCAGCGCCAGCCGCAGCTCGGCGTACTGGCTCCCGGCGCGCACCGCGTCGTCCTCGTCCGCCGTGCCCTGCGCGTCGACCACCCGCAGGTGCTCCTCGTACTCCGCCACGGTCCGCTGGACCACGGCCTCGTCCGTCCCCAGGCGTGTGGCCACCTCGCCGATCGACTCCAGGGCCTCGCGCGTGGACACCTGCTCGGCGAGGCGCCGCTCGTCCTCCGGGGCGGGGTCGGGGGCGAACGCGGCCCAGCGCACCACCCGCGGGAGCAGGACCCCCTGGACGACCAGGGACAGCGTCACGACGACCGCGGTGACGAACACGACCAGGTCCCGCGAGGGGAAGGGCTGCCCCGACGCGATGGTGGTGGGGACGGCGAGCGCCGCGGCCAGCGACACGGCGCCGCGGAACCCGGCGACGGTGCTGACCACGCGGGACCGGTCGCTCACGCGCCGCAGCCGCTGGGAGGGCCGGCGGTCGAGCACGCGGATCGTGTAGGCGGACGCGAACAGGAACACCAGGCGCACCGCGAGCACGGTGACCCACACCAGGACGGCGAGCACCACGGCGGGCCCGACCTCGCTGCCGGGGACGCTGCGGAGCACCGACTGCACCTCCAGGCCGACGAGGACGAACAGCGCCGCGTTGAGCAGGTAGGTGCCGAACGACCAGAACGACTCCGCGAGCCGGCGCGTCGCGGCGGGCACGAGCCGCGGGCCGACCCGGCTGAGCATGAGCCCGCTGACCACCACGGCCAGCACGCCGGAGGCCTCGACCGTCTCGGCGAGGAGGAACGCGGCGAACGGGGTCAGCAGAGTGACGACGTTCGCGAGCAGCACGTCCGCGAGCCGCGCGCGGAGCAGGGTGGCGAGCCACGCGACCAGGACGCCGGCGAGCACCCCGCCGCCGTAGGACAGCACGAGCAGCCACGTGAGGTGCCCGGCGGTGAGCGACTCCTCGCCGACCGTCACCCCGACCGCGACGCCGTACAGGACGAGCGCGGTGCCGTCGTTGACCAGGCTCTCGGAGCGCAGGACCGCGACCGTCCGGCGCGGCAGCGCGCGGGACAGGGCGGCGACGGCGGTCGCGTCGGTGGGCGCGAGGGCCGCCCCGAGCACCCACGCGGGCCCCCAGGCGACCCCGAAGGCGTGGGCGACCGCCGCGACGGTGCCCGCCGTGAGCGCGACCAGCACGGTGCTGGTGAGCACGACACCGCGCAGGTTGAACCGGATCTCCCTGAGCGAGCTGGTCAGCGCCTCCCAGAACAGCAGCGCCGGCAGGAAGACGAGCAGCATCAGCTCGGGCGGCAGGTGCACCTGGCGCAGGGCGGGGGCGAACCCGAGGAGCACGCCGAGCAGGAGCAGGAGCACCGGGGTCGCGACGCGCAGGCGCTGCGCGAGCGCGCCCCCGAGCACGATCGTGGCGGCCAGCACGACGACCAGCTGCAGTGCCTCCACGGCTCTCACCTCCACGACGGGGTCCACGATCTCCGGCGCGCAGCCGGGCCGCACGCCTGCCTCGACGTGCGGCCCGGCTCGTCGTCACGCCCTCGTGGCGTGGTGCTCAGATGCGCGCGGAGGGATCCGTCCCGTCGTCCGTGCCGAGGCCGGTGCCGCCCGGGAGCACGTCGTCGACGACGACCGTCTCCTCCTCGACGACCACCGGCACCACGGGGTCGACCTCGGGGATCGTGCCGACCTCGACGGTGTCGTCCTTGCGCGTGGCAGCGGCCGCAGCCGCGCCCGCGGCCGCCAGCCCGACGCCCGCAGCGACCGCCTTGGCCGAGACCCCGGCCTTGCCCTTGTCGCCCTGGGACGCCGCGGCGTGCTCGACGCCGGGCGTGCCGACACCCGCGCCCTCGCCCACGGTCCCGCGCCACGCGCCGGTGGCGTACCCCTCGTCCTCGATGAAGGCCTTGAACCGCTCGAGGTCCTTCTCCGCCTGGTTCTCGACGACGTTCAGCTTGTCGCCGACCTTCTCGACGAGTCCCTCGGGCTCGTACTCCAGGTGGAGGCGCACCGAGGTCTGGCCGCCGCCGACGTCCTCGAACGTCACGGCTCCCGCGTTCGTCGCGCCCTGTGTGGCGGCCCACGCGACCTTCTGGTCGGGGACCTGCTCCAGGATCCGCGCCTCCCACTCACGCTTGACGCCGGCGATCTCGGCGACCCACTGCAGCCGGTCGTCGCCGAGCTGCGTCACCTTCTTCACGCCGCCCATGAACCGCGGGAAGTCCTCGAACTGGGTCCACTGGTTGTACGCCACGCTCACGGGCACGTTCACCAGCAGGGACTTCTCGACCGTCGTCGTCATGGCTTCTCCTCGTGTGGAGTCCGGGCCGGCGGGAGCTGCTCCCCGCCACGTCTCCCAGCATGCGCGCCGACGGTCGGGGGCGCCCGGGGAGCACGGGCGCCGCCTCGCCGGGGGGCGACCGAGGGGCTCAGCCATCCGACGCGGGAGCCCCCGGCGTGCCGGACCGGCGCGAGCGCAGCCACTGCGCCCCGCTGACGACGACGGTGAGCCCGACCGCCACGACGACCAGGCCCGTGACGTAGCGCTCGAGCCCGGGCACCCGGGTGCCCAGCGCGTACCCGGCGAGGGGGATGGCGGTCGCCCAGACGACGCCTCCCGCGACCTGCCACACGGTGAAGGTGCGCACCGGGATGCGCGTCATGCCGGCGAGCGGGTTGATGACCGTGCGGACCACCGGGATGAACCGGGCGAGGACGATCGTCCGTGCCGCCCCGTACCGCTGGAGCAGCACGCCCGACCGGTCGAGCGCGGTGCGTACGCGCCCGTCCGGGGCGGATCGTGCGGCCCACCGGTCCCCCGCGCGACCGATCAGGTACCCGGCCTGCGCCCCGAGCACGGCACCGGACGCGGCGGCCACCAGGACGCCCGCCAGCGGGAGGCGGTGGCCGGGCCCGGCGCTCAGCACACCGGCGGCGAGCAGCAGCGTGTCGCCGGGGAGCAGGAAGCCGATCAGAAGGCCGGTCTCCGCGAGGAGCACGACGAAGATCCCGGTCACGCCGAACGCGGACAGGAGGTGGCCGGGGTCGAGGAGGTTCACGCCCCGAGTATCCGCCCGGGGGCGTGCGCGACCCTGCACGGCACCGACCGGCTCGGCCGGGGCGACCGGCTCGTCGAGCCCGGGGGGCAGGCCGGCCACGTCCGCGACGCGCGGACGGGTGACGTACCGGGTCGCGCCGATCATCGCCGTCCGATCCGGGGACCGGTCGCGCTACTGTCCGGCGCATGACCGAGCAGCAGCCCCCGAGCATGCCGGAGGGCAGCGCCGCACCGCAGCCCACCCCGGCGCAGTCGTCCGCGCTGGAGCCCTACGCCTCGCAGCCCTACGCCTCGCAGCCCTACGCCTCGCAGCCCTACGCCTCGCAGCCCTACGGCCCCGACGGCCGGCAGCCGTACGCGCACCCGTACGGGACCCCGGGCCAGGCGCCGCTCGCCCAGGGGTACGCACCGATGGCGTTCTCCCCGGTGGCCGGTCCCGCGCCCTACGGCGTCGACCCCGTGACCGGGGCGCCGTGGTCGCACAAGACCAGGGCCACCGCCGGGCTGCTGCAGCTCCTCCTGCCGTTCGTGGGCGTCTGCGGCGTCGGGCGGCTCTACGCCGGGCAGATCGGGATCGGCCTGGCGCAGCTGCTGGGGTTCTTCTTCGGCGGCATCCTCACCGTCGCGCTCGTGGGGTTCGTCATCGCGCCGGCGGTGTGGCTCTGGGCCGTCATCGACGGGATCGTCCTGCTGAGCGCGGGCGGCCGGGACCAGTACGGCCGGCCGCTGCGGTAGCCGGGCTGTCGCCGGCGAGCGTCGCGTCGAATTGCGCGCAGTGCGCCTGACCTAATTCCCGGCCGCTCTCGTGAAAGGCGTCACCAGCCTTCCGGGGTGACTGAACTGTCGACCTGTCAACGCGCTGACCTGGGCAGACGCGAGTGAGCCAGGCCTTCCTTTCTAGACGTCCGACGGAATGCCTCCTACCGTCGACGACAAGGTTCTGGACGCACGCCCCCCACCATCCCGGAGGTCCACGATGAGCACCCTCATGGAGCAGCCGCCCGTCTCCGAGTGTTCGGTCGACGGCTGCTCGTACAACCACGAGCACGCGTGCAGCGCCGCCGCCATCACGATCGGCGGCACCGGTGACGCGCAGTGCTTCACCTTCATCCCGCTGAGCGTCAAGGGCGGCCTGGACCGGGTGGTGTCGCACGTCGGCGCCTGTCAGCGGACCGACTGCACGCACAACGAGCACCTGACCTGCGGCGCCGACGCCGTGCGGATCGGTGCGGGCCACGACCTGGCCGACTGCCTGACGTACGCGCCCGCCTGAGTCGCCCGCCGCGCCGCGGGGAGCCCCCCAGCTCCTGCCACCGCGACGCGCAGGCCAGGACGTGCGCCGGCCCCCGCCCCCTCGCCGGGTGCGGGGGCCGCGTCGTGCCCGCTCCGTGAGCCGGGCGACCGGGCCGGTCAGTCCTCCGGCTCGAGCGCCGCGGCGATGGCCGCGGGCACGGGGACGGCGCCCTCGGACAGCTCCAGGGTCAGGCCGGCGGTGCGGGGCTCGTCGAGCAGGGCGAGCAGGACCGCGGCGACGTCGTCGCGGGGCACCGTCCCGCGGGGGATCTCCGGGCCCAGGCGGACGTGGCCGGTGCCGGCGTCGTCGGTGAGCCCGCCCGGTCGCAGGATCGTCCAGCCGAGGTCGCGGCCGCGCAGGTCCTCCTCGGCGGCGGTCTTCGCGCGGAGGTACGCGGCGAACACCTCGTCGGTCCCGGCGGGGGGCTCTGCGCCGGCGCCGACGGACGACACGAGCACGTACCGGCGGACCCCGGCGCGCTCCGCGGCGTCCGCCAGGAGCGCCGCCGCCCCGCGGTCGACGGTGTCCTTGCGGTCGGCGCCGCTGCCGGGCCCGGCCCCGGCGGCGAACACCACGGCGTCCGCGCCGGCGAGCTGCGCCGCGAGCGTGTCGGCGTCCGTGTCCTCCAGGTCGAGCAGCACGGCGGTCGCGCCGTCGGCCTCGACGTCGGCGACGTGGGCGGGGTTCCGCACGATCGCGAGGGGCGTGTCACCGCGCTCCGCGAGCAGCCTGCTCAGACGTCGGGCGATCTGTCCGTGGCCTCCGGCGATGGCGATGCGCATCTCCCCACCGTAGGAGCGCGGGGCGGCGGGCGCACCCGGGTCGCCGGCCCGCGGGTGCACGCCCGCGCGGGGGACGCGGTCGGGGCCGGCCGGACCGCTACGCGCTCTCCGCGACGGGCGAGTCGTCCGCCGCGTCCGCGCGCCCGGTCTCCAACGGGCGCAGGGCGCCGAGCCGCGACCGCAGGCTCTGCACCTCGTCCTGCGCGGCGGCGGTGCCCGGGACGACGGACAGCGCGGTGTACGTCTCCGCGGTGGGCAGCAGGTCCCGGGCGAGGTCCCGCAGCGCCTCGGCGACCTCGGCCAGGTCCGCGGCGTGCGCCGCGTCGAGGTCGGGGGAGTCGCCCTGCAGCCCGACGTACAGGACGAAGCCGGCGCGGGCGGGCTGGGCCGGTCCGGGCGCGGGTGCGCCGCCGGCGGCGGCGGGGGCGGGCGGTGCGGCGCGGCCGGCCGGTGCCGGACGTGCGGTGCTGCGGGTTCGTGCCACGGGATGCTCCGGGGGTGCGCGGGGACCGCGACGAGGCGGTCGGGCAGAGGTCGGGAGGACGGCGGGGCGTCAGGACCGACAGCGCGTGCGATGCGTCCCCGGGCGTACGCCGGCGGACGCCGGGGCGGCGTCGACGGGGTACGGGCGGGTGATCACGCGACGATCGTCGCAGGGGCCGCCGCGGCGTCCAAGGGCTTTGCGCGGCGGTCTCAGCGGCCGAGACCAGGGCGCCCTGCGGGGCGCCGCGGCCCGGCTGGCCGGAGCTCGGTCAGACGACGCCGTAGAGGCGGTCGCCCGCGTCCCCGAGCCCCGGGATGATGTACGCGCGCTCGTCCAGGCGCTCGTCGACCGCGGCCACCACGACGGTGACGTCCATGCGGTCGCCGACGGCCTCCTCGACCACCTTCAGGCCCTCCGGCGCGGCGAGCAGGCACACGGCCGTCACGTCGCGGGCGCCGCGGGCGAACAGGTAGTCGATGGCCGCGACGAGCGTGCCACCGGTGGCGAGCATCGGGTCGATGAGGAAGCACTGCCGGCCGGTGAGGTCCTCCGGGAGGCGGTTCGCGTAGGTGATCGCCTCGAGCGTCGTCTCGTCGCGCTGCATGCCGAGGAACCCGACCTCGGCGGTCGGCATCAGGCGGGTCATGCCGTCGAGCATCCCGAGGCCGGCGCGCAGGATCGGGACGACGAGCGGCAGCGGCTCGGCGATCTTCACGCCGGTGGTGCTGGCGACGGGGGTCTCGATGTCCACCGGCTCGGTGCGCACGTCACGCGTGGCCTCGTAGGCCAGGAGGGTCACGAGCTCGTCGACGAGCTTGCGGAACGTCGGGGAGGACGTCTCCTTGTTGCGGAGCACCGACAGCTTGTGGGCGACGAGCGGGTGGTCGGCAACGTGCAGGCGCATGGGCCCAACCTACCGTGCCCGTCGTGGCCCGGGTGGCACGCCCCGAGGGCGCGGGCGCGGCGAACCCGGGCCGGGCCGAACGTCCCGGGCGGGGGCGGTCTGCGCCCACCACGATGAGACCCGCACGGCGGTCGCGCCGGTTCCCCTGACTCGCGTGGCCGCTGTGCCTCCACCCCCACCCCCGCCGGCGGCGCGTGCCGTGCGCGAGGATGGCGCCATGTTCGCGCGCCCCGACGACCTCACCGCCATGGGCCTCGCCCTCACCGAGGCGGCCGGCTGCGCCGCGACGCAGGACGTCCCGGTCGGCGCCGTGGTGCTGGGCCCCGACGGCGCGGTGGTCGGAGCCGGCCGGAACCGGCGGGAGGCGGACGCCGACCCGACCGCGCACGCCGAGGTGCTGGCCCTGCGGGCGGCGTCGGACGCGCTCGGGCGGTGGCGGCTGGACGACTGCACGCTCGTGGTGACCCTGGAGCCGTGCCTCATGTGCGCGGGCGCGACGGTGCTGGCGCGGGTGCCGCGGCTGGTGCTGGGGGCGTGGGACGCGAAGGCCGGGGCGTGCGGCTCCCAGTGGGACGTCGTGCGGGACTCGCGGCTGAACCACCGCGTCGAGGTGGTCGGCGGCGTGCGCGAGGAGGAGTGCGCCCGGGTGCTGCGCGAGTTCTTCGCGACGCACCGCGGCGCCTGACGCCACGCCCCTCGCGCCGGCACCGGCCGGCACCCCCGGACGCACCGAGGGGCCCCGCCGTCGCCGGCGGGGCCCCTCGGTCGCGGCGTGCGCGACGGTCAGCCGCCCGTGATGTTGTCGTACGCCCGCATGGCCGCGGTCTGGGCGTCGGCCAGGGCCTCCTCGGGCGTCTTGTCGCCGAGCAGCGCCGCGGTGATGGCGTTGTTCAGCTCGTTCTGGATGTCCTGGCCGGCGGGGGAGGACCCGAAGGTCTGCCCGTAGTCCACGACGTCGTAGAAGGTCGAGATGACCTGGTCGAAGCCGGCGTCACCGGTCTCCGTGACGTACTGCTCGCGGATCGCCTGGTCGGCCTCCGGCGAGCCGGTGAAGAGGCCGGTGTTGAGGCCGCCGTCCTCGGCGATGGTGTTCGCGCGCGCCTCGCCCGCCGCCATCCAGGCGTCGTACGAGGTGAGGTTGAGCATCCAGGCGCACGCGGCGTCCTTGTTCTGCGCGCCGGCCGGGATGACGAACGCCGTGCCGGAGGCGACGGAGAACGGGTTGCCCTCCTGGTCGCGGAACGGGACCGCCTCGATCTGGAGCTGGCCGACGTAGGCGCCGAGGACGTTCGGGTACCACTGGGCGTTGACCTGCGCGCCGACCTGGTCCGCGACGTACTGGTTGTTGTCGCCGAAGGTGTCGAACGAGTCGGTGAAGCTCTTGACCTTGGCGAAGCCGCCCTGCGCGTCGGTGATCTGCTTGAGCAGCTCGATGCCGGCGACGTTCGACGGGTCGTCGAGGGTGGGGACGCCCTCCTCGTCGGTGAGCTGGCCGCCCTGCCCGAGGATCCACAGGCCGCCCTGCCCGGTGGCCTGCGGGTCGAAGCCGAGCGTCGTCGGGACGCCGTCGCTCTCCTTGTACATCGTCGTGATCGCGTCGACGAGCACGTCGGGCTGCGAGGTGTCGATCTGGTCGGGCGTGACCCCGGCCGCGTCCATGACCCGCTTGTTCACGATGATGGCCGGCGGCTGGAAGAACTGCGGGACGGCCCAGACCTTGTCCTCGTAGCGGACGTCGTCCACGACGGACGGGTAGTACTGCTCGTCGGGGTCGACGTCGTGCGCCTCGTAGCAGGCGTCCAGCGGCAGGATCAGGTCCTGCGCCGCGTAGGTGGTGACGTAGCGGCGGTCCATCTGCACGACGTCCGGGACGTCGCCGCCGGCGATGCGGGTGGTGAACTTCTGGGAGTCGAACGCCGTGGCGTCGAGCTCGACGTCCACGTCCGACAGCTGCTCCGCGGCGTAGTCGAGGCGCGAGGTGCCCACGTCGTCGGCGTTCTCGAAGCCCCAGGCGTTGAGCGTGCCCGACGCCTCGGTGGAGAAGTCGGTCGACTCGGCGGCACCCTCCTCACCTCCGCCGGAGCTGCACGCGGCCAGCGCGAGCGCGGTGATCGGCAGCAGGGCGATCGCTGCGCGGCGACTCTTGGTCATGAACGTCTTCCCTTCCTCGGCCGGCGGGCCGGCGTCCTCGCAGGCCCACGGGAGAGCCCTCAGCAGCACTGCCGAGGGTCTGAAAACCTTCCCACATCGGACGCTAGTTCAGGCGCCTCGGCCGGGACAAGAGCGTAGGGATCACGGAGTGATTACGCCTGTCGAACCGCTGCTGACCATGGACTGAGCGCCGCCAGTGTGACTAGGCTCATGTGGCAACGATGCCACAAAGACGAGGATTCCGGTATGCCTCCGCGTGATCAGTCCGTCCGTCGGATCCTGCTCGTCGGCCACACGCACCACGACGTCGGGTACACGAACAGCCCGCGCCTGGTCGACGACTTGCACGCCGAGACCGTACGGCGGGTGCTCGACCTCTGCGACACGAGCGGCGGCGACGGCCCGGACGCCTTCCGGTGGACGTTCGAGGTGGTCAGGCCGGTGCTCAGGTTCCTCGAGGACGCCGACGCGGCCGACGTCGAGCGGCTGCGGCGTCGCGTCGCCGAGGGGCGGGTCGCGGTGACCGGCGGCTACCTCAACATGACGCAGCTGCTGTCCGACGCCGAGCTCGGGACCGCCTACGACGCGCTCGACCGGCTCCGCGCCGTCGGTGTCCACGTCCGCACCGAGCAGCACGGGGACGTGAACGGCACCGCGTGGGGCACGGTCGACGGCATGCGCCGCGCCGGCGTCGACCGGCTGGTCATGGCCCTGAACCCCGACCACGGCCGCCCCCCGTACCCGCAGCCCACCGGGTTCTGGTGGGAGGGGCCGTCGGGCAGCCGGGTGTTCGTGTGGTTGTCGACCCACTACGGGATCGGCGAGGAGTGGGGCATCGTCGACGGGGACGTCGAGGCGGCCGAGGCGCACATCGCGGACTTCGTCGACCGGCTCGAGAAGCGCGACGACTACCCCTACGACACCGCCGTGGTGCACGCCGCGAACGACAACCGCTGGCCGACAGCCCTGTTCCTCGACGTGGTGCGGCACTGGAACGCCCGGCACCCGGACGTGCCGATGCGGACCGCCACGATCGACGAGGCCCTGGACGTGCTGCAGCCGCAGGCCGCCGGCGCGCCGGTCGCCCGCGGGGAGTGGTCGGACTGGTGGGCGCACGGCCACGGGTCGACCGCCCGGGAGGTGGCGGTCTACCGGGAGGCCCGCTCCTTCGCCCGCGCCGCCCAGACGACGCTGGGGCTCACCCGCCTGCGCGGGGACGGGGAGCCGGCGCTCGCGGACGTCATCGGCTACCGGCGCGGCCCGGTGCGGCTGCGGTCCGACGCCGAGGTCGCCCGCGACCTGGCCCGCGTCGACGCGGACCTGCTGCTGTTCGCCGAGCACACCTGGGGCTCCTGGGAGACGTACTCCAAGCCGTACTCGACGTTCAGCCACTCGCACTGGAACGCCAAGGCCGCCTTCGCGTACGGGGCGTTCGACGTCGCGCGGGACCTCGCGGTGGAGGGGCTGTTCCGGCTCGTGGCGAGCGGTCCCGCCGGCGGCGCGCGGCCGCCCGCCCCGGCCGGGACCCGGATCGTGGTCGTGAACCCCACGGAGCGCACCCGCACCGAGCCCGTCGACGTCGAGGTCGCCGGGCGCCACCGGGCCCGCACCGTCGCGACGGTCCCGCCGTTCGGGGTCGCCACCGTGCCGCTGCCCGCCGCACCCGGCGCCGCGCGCCCCGGCCGGGAGCTCGCGTGCGGGCCGTACCGGGCGGTGGTCGACCCGGGCCGCGGCGGCGTCGTGTCCCTCGTGCACGTGCCGTCCGGGCGCGAGCTCGTCGACGCCGCCGTCCCGCACGGGCTCGGGGCCGTCGTCACCGAGACCGTCGTCCCCGGCAGCACGCACCCGATGGTCGTGCGCGACCCCAAGGACTTCCACCCCGACTTCCCCGGGCCGGACTTCGACCGGCGGCACGCCACCGGGGACGAGGAGCCGCTGGTCACCGACGGCGACGGCTGGTCGCGCATCTCGTGGCGGACGACCCCGCCCGGGCTGCCCGCGGCGACCACGACCCTCACGCTGTACCGCGACCTCGACGTGGTGGACCTGGAGGTCGCGCTCGTGAAGCCGGAGGCGTTCGGGCCCGAGAGCATCCACGTCGCGTTCCCGTTCGCCGTGGCCGCCCCGGAGTTCCTGCTCGAGACCGCCGGCGCGGTGTACGCCGCCGAGACGGAGCAGCTGCCCGACACCAGCAAGGACTGGTACTCCGTGCAGCACGCGGTCGGGGTGCACCCCGCCGGCGGCGGGCCCGGGGTGCTGTGGGGGACGGTCGACGCGCCGCTCGTCCAGCTCGGCGGGCTGCACACCGGCGAGTGGGCGCGCACGCTGCGCGCCGAGCGCGGGTACGTGTCGTCGTGGCTGATGAACAACCTGCACTTCACGAACTTCCAGGCCCGGCAGGAGGGCACCCGCACCTACCGGTACCGGTTCGCCGCCGCCGAGGCGGTCACCCGGGAGCAGGTCCGGGTGCTCGGCAGGGACGTCGCCGAGCCGCTGCAGGCGCGCGCGTACGAGGGTCCCGTGACCGTCGACGGCCGGACGGGCCTGCGGGTCGAGCCGGCGGACGCCGTGCTCGCCGAGGTGCGGCCGACGGACGACGGCGCGGTACGCGTGCGGGTGCGGAACGTGGGCGCGGCCCCCGTCGAGGCCGAGGTCGCGTGGGACGGCGACGGCGTGGCTGGGGGCCGGCGGGTCGCGCTCGACGCCTTCGGGGTGGCCGACGTGGAGCTGCGCCGCGCCGGGCGGTAGGCCGGGCAGGACGACGAAGGGGGGTCCCGGACCGGGACCCCCCTTCGTCGTGCGCTCCCCGTGAGCCCGGGGCTCAGGCGGGGTCGTCCGCCGAGGGCGCGTCCGCCGCGCGGGGACGGCCCGTCGCGTCCGGGGAGGACACCTGCGTGGCCGTGAGCACCGTGGTGCCCTCACCGGCGCCCTCGGGGGCGGGGCCGGCGGCCGGGACGTCGGCGTCGATCTCCCCGGACCGCACTGCGCCCGCGCCCTCGGGCGTCGCGCCGTCGGCCCCCGCGCCGTCGAGCGGGCGCTCCACCAGGTCGAGCTCCACCACCGGCGCGGCGGGGTCGGCCGGCACCCGGAACGTCCGCAGCTGGTACGGCCCGAAGTCGGCCTCCAGCGTGCGGCCGACCAGCGGGAGGTCGATGCGGGCGGTGCCCGGCTCGCCGCGCGTCTCGACGGCGCGGACGACCAGGTCCGCGCCGCCGGGGCCGTCGGTGACGTCCTCGGTGCCCTTGAGCGCGGTCACCATCACGGCTCCGGCGTGGTCCGACGCGAACGACCCCGTGCGGGGCAGCGACCCGGCGTGGAACGACTCGAGCATCGCCCGCACCGGGGATCCGAGCACCGCGGCGCGGCGGCCCGGGTCGGCGGTGCGGCGGTCGCCGTCGTGCGCGACCAGCTCGTAGGAGAACCGCTGCACGCCCTGGTCCTGGTAGGAGTAGATGTCCTCGCCGTCGAGCAGCCGCGGGTCGTGCCACGCGTAGACGGGGCTGCGCACCGCGGTGACGCCGATGCTCGGCTCGTCGCCGGGGGACACGTCGTACCCGTGCTTGTTCGTGGTGACGAGCGTGAGGCCCGCCGGGCGGCCGTCGACCGTGCCGGTGAGGTCCACCCAGCCCTGGCCGGGCTCCTCGGCCCCGTCGACCGGCCGCTCGAGCGCGGCGTACGGGATCTGGTACGTCGCCCGCGGGTCGGACAGCGCCGTGGGGAACCGCAGCTTGAGCAGGTGCGCGTGCTCCCGCCAGTCCAGCGTGACGTCGACGCGCAGGACGGCCGAGTCGTGGTCGAGCAGCAGCTCCTCCGTCATCGTCGACGCGCCCCACTCCCGCTCGACGCGGACCCGGGCCCGCAGCGGCCCGGACTCCCGCACGACGATCCGCGCGAGCTTCATCGGGTCGCCCGCCCAGGCGTAGGACACGACGCGGTGGCCCCAGGTGTCGGTCGGGTCGGCGCAGACCTGGGTGTGCTGGGCACCGTCGACGCCGCGCATCACGTCCAGCCCGGTGCGCTTGTCCCGGTAGGAACGGATCCAGCCCGTCGCGGGGTCGAGCTCGATGCGGACCAGGTCGTTCTCGAGCACCGTCTCGGACGCCGACAGGCGGCCCGGGGAGCCGGCGCTCCACTCCGGGCGGGCGGGCTCCGCGGCCATCCGCACCCGGTACAGCCGGTAGCCGAGCGCCGGCACCTCGGCCCGGAACACCAGGGCCCCGCGCCCCGTCTGGTTGGTGGTGGCCTTCGACTGGGTCGGCTGCGAGACGACGGTGCGGCCCTCGTCGTCCACGACGTGCACGGGCCCGGGCGTGGAGCCGTAGTGCAGCTCGACGTCCGTCGACACGGGCCACGGGTGCGGGTTGAACACCAGGACCGGCTGGCTGGCCTCCTCCATCGGCACGTCGACCTGCCGGGCGATCGTGTTGTGCGCCCGCACGATCACCCGCTTCGCGATGGCGACGGCCTCGCCGAGCTGGTCGCGCGCGTCGTCGTAGGCGTGCTCGATCGCGGACCCGGGCAGCACGTCGTGGAACTGGTTGAACAGCACCTGCTTCCAGGCCCGCTCCAGGTCCTCGCGGGGGTACGGCGTGCCGTCGTGCGCCGCCGCCACCGCGGCCCAGCGCTCCGCCGACAGCAGCGCGAACTGCGCGCGGCGCTGCCACGCCTTGATCCCGGAGTGCGCGGAGTAGCAGCCGGGCGCGTGGTGCTGCAGGTCGTCCGACCACTCCGCCAGGCCGTCCAGGAACTCGGGCCCGCGCGCCTGCACGGAGTCGAGGTAGTCGCGCGGGGAGGACATGGTCAGGCGGCCGAACGAGCCCATCCGGTCGTACCGGTGGATCGACTCGATGTTCGCGATGGTCGGGCCGCCGCCGTGGTTGCCGACCCCGTACAGCACCATGACGTCGCCGAGCGAGCGGTCCAGCGTGCCGAGCGCCTTGTCGACCTGGCCGTCGACGGACCCGGCGGGGGAGCAGTACTCGAACGGGATCCGGTACGCCAGGACGGTGCTGCCGTCCGGCGCGCGCCAGCGGAACAGGGTGTCGGCCAGGTCGCTCTCGTGCGGGCCGGGGCGCAGGAACAGGTAGGAGTCCAGCCCGTGGCCGCGCAGCACCGTCGGCAGGGACGCGCTGTGGCCGAACGGGTCGACGTTCATGCCGACCGTGGCGGGCTTGCCGAAGCGGGAGATCAGGTAGCGCTGCCCGTACAGGCCCTGGCGGGCGAACGACTCGCCCATCGGCATGTTGCAGTCGGGCTCCACCCACCAGCCGCCGACGTTGACCCAGCGGCCCTCGGCGACGCGCTCGGTGATGCGCGCGAACAGCTCGGGGTCGGACTCCTCGACCCAGGACAGCAGCACCATCTGGTCGCACGTGAACACGAAGTCCGGGTACTCGTCCATCCGGTGGATCGCGGACCAGAACGTCGCCCGCGCCTCCTGGTAGCCCTCCTGCCACGGCCACAGCCACACGGGGTCGATGTGCGAGTTGCCGATCATGTGGATGGTCCGGTCCGGCGTGGCGTGCGGCCGCTGGGTGGGCGGCAGGTCCCGGGGCTGGGTGCCGGCGGGGGCGTTCGACAGGGGGGCGCCCGTCGTCGTGCGTGGCCTGCTCATCTCGCTCCTCGTGCGTCGTCGCGCGGGTTCGTCGTGGTGATCCGGTGATCGGTCGTGCGATGGCAGGGCGGTCCGCCCCCTCGGGGCCGCTCCGGCGCGTCGATCGTACCCTGCAATCGATCCCATACCGAGCGGCCCCGTGCTGTCAAGAAGGGCTCGCCGACCCGTGCTCGTGTTCGGGCGAGCACATCTGTTCGGCGATTGACATCCCGGGCGCAGGCCCGCTTGCATGGTCGGCATGTCGCGTCGCGGAGGACCGTCCCTGCCCGCCCGCCTGTCCGCGGGGGTGGTCGAGGGGTTCTACGGCCCGCCCTGGCCGCACGACGAGCGGCTGGCCCTGCTGTCCGCGGCGCCGGCGCTCGGGCTCGACACGTACCTGTACGCGCCGAAGGACGACCCCTGGCACCGGGAGCGGTGGCGCGAGCCCTACCCCGCCGCGGAGCTCGGCCGCCTGGGCGAGCTCGCCGAGCGGGCCGCGGACGCCGGGGTGACGTTCGTGTGGTCCGTCGCCCCGGGCCTGTCGATGCGGTACACCGACGAGGCCGACCACGACGCCCTGGTGGCGAAGGCGGAGCAGGTCCGGTCGGCGGGCGTGCACGACGTGTGGCTGCTGTTCGACGACGTGCCGTACGGGCTGCCGCACCCCGCCGACGAGGCCGCCTACGGGCCCGGCCGGGGCGGCAGCGGCCGGGCGCACGGCGAGGCGGCGCGGCGGTTCCGGGACGCGTTCCTCGAGCCGGCGGGCCTCACCCACCCGATGACCGTCTGCCCCACCGACTACGCCGGCTGCGGCCCCTCGGACTACCGCGACGGGCTCGCCGAGACGCTGCCCGACGACGCCCGCGTGCTGTGGACCGGGGCGGACATCGTGGTCGGGACGGTCACCCGGCAGGACGTGGCGGATGCGGCCGCGGCGTTCCGGCGCCGGCTCGTGCTGTGGGACAACTTCCCGGTCAACGACTTCGACCGCACCCGGCTGTTCCTCGGGCCGCTCACCGGGCGGCCCGGCGACGTCGAGGACCTGCCGCTCGACGGCATCGTCGCCAACGCCATGATCGAGGCGGTGCCGTCCCGGCTACCCCTGGCCACGGTGGGCACCTGGGCCCGCGACCCCGCGAGCTACGACGCGGAGGCCGCCGGTGCGGCGGCGCTCGCGGCCGTCGCCGGTGACCGCGCGCCGCTCGTCGGTCCGCTCGTGCGGGCGTGCGGGACCTGGCCGCCCGACGCCCCGCGGGACGCCGGGCTGGCCGCCGCGATGGACGCGGCCGTCCGGGGCGACGCCGGCGCCCGCGAGGTCGTCGCCGGCCGGATGCGGGAGCTCGCGGAGGCGGCGCCCTCGGCGGCGGACGACGGCGACCCCCTGGTCGAGGGCCTGCGCCCGTGGCTGACGGCCGCGGCACGCACCGGGGCCGCGGGGCTCGCGGCGTGCGCGCTGCTGCGGGGCGACGGCGACGCCGCGACGGCGCGGGCGGCGCTCGACCTGGTGGAGACCGAGTTCCCGGACGTGCTGCGGTCCGACGTCGCCCGGTTCGTCCGCGGCGCCCTCGCGGCGGTCGGTGCCGCCGTCGACGGGGTCGCGGGCGTCCGGGGTGACGCGCACCGGGCCGTGCTGGTCACCGGGCCCGAGCCGACGCCGGGGGACCGGGCGACCGCCGGCTGGCTGCGGCTGCGCGGGCTCGACGTCCGCGTGGCCTCGACCTGGCCGCCGGCCGACCACGCCGAGGTCGACCTGGCGGTGCTGACCCCCGACGCCCCCGCGGCCGCCGCGGGTTCCCTGGCCGACGCCGCCGTGCCGGTCCTCGCGTGGGGGCGGCTCGTCACGCTCGGGGTCGCGCGGGAGTCCGGGGTGCTGCTCGACCGGGACCGGCTGGTGCCGGACGGCGCCGCGCCCGTGCGGGTGCACCGCGGGGCGGGCCGGCTGACGTGGTGCGAGCCCGTCGCCGGCGCGCGCGTGCTCGCCCGGGCGCCGGAGCCCGAGGACCGGCCGGTGCTGGTCGAGGTCGCCGCCGGGACGCCCCTGACCACCGGCCGGCCCGCGCCCGCGCCCCGCACGGTCGTGTTCCTGACCGGCGACGGGGCCGCGCGCTGGCTGCTCACCGACGCGGGCTGGGCGGTCCTCGACGCGGCGCTCGACCGCCTCCTCGCCCCCTCGCGGGTCGACGCCGCCTCCCGGGTCCCCGCCCTCTGACGGGGACCCGGGCCGGGGTCACGCGCGGCGGAAGCGCAGCGTCACCACCTGGAACGGGTTCAGGTCCAGGGCGACGCCGCCGCCGGGCAGCGGCTCGAGCGGCGCCAGCGCGGCGACCTCCGGCTCCTCGCGCTCCAGCAGGTCCCGCACGTCCACCCCCGCGGCCTCGAACCCCGGCCGGACCGTCGCGCGCCCGTGCCCGCCGCGGGACTCGTACAGCCGCACCACGACGTCGCCGGACCGGTCGTCGGCGAGCTTGACCGCCTCCACGACCGCGCCGCCGCCCTCGACGGTGACCAGCGGCGGGATCTCGCCCGCGCCGCGCACCCGGCGGGCGGGCAGGTTGATCCGGTAGCCCTCGCGGACGGCGTCGTCGACACCGGCCCCGACCACCAGGGCGTACCGCATGGTGTGCCGGCCCTGGTCGGTCTCGGGGTCCGGGTAGAGCGGCGCCCGGACCAGCGACAGCCGGACGGTCGTGGCGCCCGCACCCCGCGCGTCGCCGGGGCCCGGCCGGGTGACGTCGTGCCCGTACGTCGAGTCGTTGACCAGCGCGACGCCGTAGCCGGGCTCCGCGACGTGCACCCAGCGGTGGGCGCAGATCTCGAACCGGGCGGCGTCCCACGACGTGTTGGTGTGGGTGGCGCGCTGCACGTGGCCGAACTGGATCTCGCTCGCGGACCGGTCGGCGTGCACGGCCAGCGGGAACGCCGCCTTGCAGAGCGTCTCGCGCTCGTGCCAGTCGACGTCGAGCGCGAGGTCGACCCGGCGCTCCCCGGCCGCCAGCGCGATCGTCTGCACGTAGGTGGATGCGCCGTCCTGCCGCGTCACCCGGACGACCGGGCACGCCGGGTCCGTGGTGTCGACGGTCAGGTCGGTGACCTCGCGGAGCTCCCGGACGCGGTGCCGGTAGAACTCGTCGACGTCCCAGGCGTCGAACCGCACGGGCTGGTCCGGGTGCAGCTGCAGCACGTTGGCCGCCGCCCCGGGCGCGAGGACCTCCCGGGCCTCGACCAGGTCCCGCACGGAGCCGATCGTGCCGTCGGCGTCGACGCGCACCCGCACGAGGCCGTTGTCGAGCACCGTCGCGCCGTCGTCGGACCGGACCTCGACGGTTCCGGCGCCGCCGGTCGTGCCGGCAGCGGGCCCGGCGCCGAGCGCGGGGACGCCGTCGCGGGCGTGCGGGGCGGCGTTCGCGACCACCTCGACGTCCCCGGGGCCGGCCGCCGCCGCGAGCGCGTCCGCGACCAGGGCCTCGAGCTCGCGTGCCAGTCGCTCGTAGGTCTCGCGCGCCTCCCGGTGCACCCAGGCGATGCTGCTGCCGGGAAGGATGTCGTGGAACTGCAGCAGCAGCATGTCCTGCCAGAGCCGGTCCAGGTGCTCGTGCGGGTAGTCCGCGCCGGCGCGCACCGCGGCGGTCGCCGCCCACAGCTCGGCCTCGCGCAGCAGGTGCTCGGTGCGGCGGTTGCCCTGCTTCATCTTCAGCTGGCTGGTGTAGGTGCCGCGGTGGAACTCCAGGTACATCTCGCCGGCCCACACCGGCGCCTGCGGGTACTCGGCCTCCGCCCCGGCGAAGAACTCCGCCGGCGTCTCGACGACCACGCGGGGGGAGCCCTCGAGGTCCGCGACGCGGTGCGCGGTCTCCATCATCTCGCGGGTCGGGCCGCCGCCGCCGTCGCCGTAGCCGAACGGGAGCAGGCTCCGGTTCGCCGGCCCCGCGTCGGCGAAGTTGGCGACCCCGTAGGCCAGCTGCTCCCCGGAGAGCTTCGCGCCGTAGGTGTCCGCGGGCGGGAAGTGCGTGAAGACGCGGCTTCCGTCGATGCCCTCCCACCAGAACGTGTGGTGCGGGAACCGGTTGGTGGTGTTCCACGACATCTTCTGGGAGAGGAACCACCGGAACCCGGCCAGCCGCGCGAGCTGGGGGAGCGCGCCGGTGTAGCCGAAGGAGTCCGGGAGCCAGACCTCGCGTGGCTCGACGCCGAGCTCGCGGTCGAAGAACCGCTTGCCCTGCACGAACTGCCGGACCAGGGCCTCGCCGCCGGGCATGTTGGTGTCGGACTCGACCCACATGCCGCCGACCGGGACGAACTGGCCGGACGCGACCTTCTCCCGGATCCGGTCGAAGACGTGCGGGTGGTGCTCCTTCGTCCACGCGTACTGCTGCGCGGAGGAGCACGCGAACCGCAGGTCCGGGTACGCGTCGGCCAGCGCGACGACGTTGGAGAACGTGCGGGCGCACTTGCGGATGGTCTCGCGGACCGGCCACATCCACGCCGAGTCGATGTGGGCGTGCCCGACCGCGGACACCCGGTGCGCGCTCGGGGCGGCGGGCCGCGCCAGGAGGTCCGCCACCTGGGCGCGGGCGCGCGCGGCGCTGCCCGGGACGTCGCGGACGTCGAGCTCGTCGACCAGGCGCTCCAGCCCGGCGCGGACCTGCTCGCGGCGCGGGTCGTTCACGGGCAGCTGGAGCGCCAGCTCGTGCAGCACCTGGACGTCGAGGGCCAGGGCCTGGACCTCCTCCTCCAAGACGGCGACCTCCGCGCGGGCGAGCCGGTACAGCAGCGTGTCCGGCACGGTCGCGAGGTCGCCCAGGTCGGTGGTGGGCTGTCCGCCGATCGACGGGTTCGCGGCGGCCTCGACGTAGAGGTCGACGACCTCGCCGCCCCGGGCGGACGGGCTGACGGGGACGTAGAGGTTGCGCGGCTCGATGCCCTTCACCGGCACCCCGTCCGGCGTGTACACGAGGCCCTCGGCCTCGAAGCCGGGCCCGCCGGTGCGGAACCCGAGGTCGACGAGCACCTCGACGCGCCGCCCCGCCATGCCGGGCGGGACGACGCCGCGCAGCCGGAACCAGCTGGTGGACCAGGCGCGGCCCCACGGCTCGCCGACGGCGGTCCGCTCGAACGGCAGCCGCACCGCCTCGGCGAAGGGGAGCGGCTCGCCCGGCAGGTGGGCGACGGTCACCTCCAGGGGCGTCCGCTGGGTGTGGACCCACGGCAGGACGCGCTCCTTCAGCGTGCGGTCGATGCGGGCGGTCAGGTCGGCGAGGCTGCGGTGCACGGCTCTCCTCGGTCGGGCGCGCGCACGTCCCCGTACGACGCCGGACGGATGTAGGAACGTTGCCACACTACGGGATGTGCGACTTCGCACACCAGGGCCTCGGAAATCTGGGACGAACGGGGGGAGAACCACTTCGACGCGCGGTCCGCGAGAACCGCTTCTACGCTCGGGGCGGCGGGCTGTGGCAGTGCGGCGCGCGACCGACGTCAGGGAGGTGCGTCGTGGACGTGACCATCGATCTGGGACGGCCGGCGGCGCCCTCGGTGATCGCGGTGCGGGGCGACCTCGACGTGCACAGCGCGTCGGCGCTGCGCGAGGCGCTGCACTGCCTGCTGCAGGCCACCGGGGACGAGCTGCTCGTCGACGCGAGCGACGTCCAGGTGCTCGACGACGCCGGCCGCGCGACCCTCGAGGGCGTGGCGCGGCACTGCCGGGAGTACGGCGGTCAGCTGCGGCTCCCCGCCGACACGTCCGCGTCCTGAGGGCGGCTCGGCCCGAGGACGGCTGAGCGGTTCAGCGGCTGCAGCCCTCAGCGGCTGCAGCGCCTCAGCGCGCCCGGAGCGCCGCGACCTGCGCGGCCGTGAGCCGCCGGTGCGGCACACCCTGCAGCAGCAGCACGACCTGCGCGGCGGCCTCCAGCTCCTCCGCGAGGTCGACGGCGGCGTGGAGGTGCGCCCCGGCGACGACCGACCCGTGGTTCGCCAGGAGCAGCGCGGGCGCGGAGCCGGCCAGCGCCGCCACCCCGTCCGCGAGCTCCGCCGTCCCCGGCAGGGCGAACGGCGCCACCGGCAGGTCCCCGAGCCGCATCACCTGGTACGGGGTGGTCGCCGGCAGCGGCCCGGTGGCCGTCTCCCGCGGGAGCGCCGCCGGCTCCAGGCAGGACGCGGCAACGGCGGCGGGCGAGTGCAGGTGCACCACGGCGACGGCGTCGGGCCGCGCCGCGTAGACCGCGCGGTGCAGCGGGAGCTCCTTCGACGGCCCGGGGTCCGAGGGGTCGTCCCGCAGCGGTGCGCCCGGGTCCACGGGCACGGCCGCGAGCTCCCGGGCGGAGACCCGGCTCAGGCTCGACCCCGTGGGGGTGATGAGCAGCCAGCCGCCGTACCGGACGCTGACGTTGCCCGAGCCGCCCGGCGACAGGCCGCGGGACGCCAGGTGCCGGCACGCCGCCACGACCGCGTCGCGCGCCGCGTCCACCACCTGCCGGTCCACGGTCGGGTCGCCGCCGTCCGGCGGGTGCGTGGTCACGGGCAGACCTCCCAGGCGGTGCGGAACAGGTCGGGCGCCCCGAAGTTCCCGGACTTGAGCAGCACGGCGACGCGCGGCCCCGTGGCGGGCACCATCCACGGCACCCCGGGCGCGGCGGCGGGGCCGACGTGCAGCACCCGCAGGCCCAGCGCCCCGGCGACCGCCCCGGAGGTCTCGCCGCCCGCGACCAGCAGCCGCCGCACGCCCAGGTCGCGGACCGCGCGGGCGGCGACCTCGCCGGCGGCCTGCTCCAGGAGGGCGGCGGCGTGCCGGACCCCCAGCCTGTCCTGCGTGGCGCGCACCGCGGCGGGGTCGGCCGTGGAGGAGACGAGGACGGGTCCGTCGCCACTGCCGAACGCGGCGGCGACCTCGCGGAGCACGGCGTCCAGGGCCGCGGCGGGGTCGGCGTCGAGGGCGACGGCGTCGAGCACGACGCGGGGGCCGTCGAAGGCTGCCACCTGCTCCAGCGTCCGCGCGGAGCAGCTCCCGGAGACGATCAGCGCGCGCCCGCCGTCGGGGCGGGGCGCGTCCGGGCCAGCATCGGTCGGTCCCGTGGTCGCGCGTCCCCCCGCGCGGGCGACGGCCGCCGCGAGCCCGGCCGCCCCGCCCAGCAGCACCCGGCCGCCGGGCGCTCCCGAGCCGAGGGCCAGGGCGGCGCCGGCCAGCACGTCCAGGTCCTCGTCGGTCAGGGCGTCCGCCAGGACGTGCTCCGTCCCGTCCGCCACGAGCCGCGCCAGCGCCTCCGCGGGGTCGCCGGACCGCAGCGCGGCCCACGGCAGCAGGCCGACGCGGCCGGGGGTCTGGCGGCCGAGGACCCGCACGAGGTCGGGGTCGTGCATCGGGGTCAGCGGGTGGTCCCGCAGCGGCGACTCGGACAGCAGGCGGTCGCCGACGAACAGGTGGCCCTGGTACTGCGTCCGCCCGGCCCGCGGCGTGGCGGGGGTGCCGACGGACACCGTGCCCGGCCCGAGCAGCCCGCGCAGGGCGTCCGCGACGGGGCCGATGGTGCCCTCGTCGGTGGAGTCGAAGGTCGAGCAGTACTTCTGGTAGATCGACTGCGCGCCGTGGTCGAGCAGCCAGCGGGCCGCGGCGACGGACTCGGCGACGGCCTGAGCGGGCGGCGCGGTGCGGGTGCGCAGGGCGACCACCGCGCCGTCGCACGGCGGCAGGTCCAGGTCCGGGCCGGGGACGCCCAGCACCACCACGGCGGACCCGCCCGCGTCCCGGACCGCGTCGGCGAGGTCGCACGCGCCCGTCACGTCGTCGGCGACGACGCCCAGTCGCGGCCCGGTCACGTGGTCCGGCCCGCCAGGGCCTCGGCCGGCCGGACCTGCGCGGGCGCGGCGCCGGTGTCGGCGACCACCACCCGCTCGCACCGCTCGCGCAGCACGGCGAGCTGCGCGTCGGTGACCTGGTCGTCGACGACGACGGCGTGCGCCTGCTCCAGCCCGAGCACCCGCATCGGGGCGCGGGCGTCGAGCTTGCGGTGGTCGAGCAGCAGGACCACGCGGTCGGCGATGGCCGCCATCGCGCGCTTGGTGTCGGCGTCCCACTGGTCGGCGGAGAACACCCCGGCGGCCCCGGCGGCTGTGGCCGACAGCACGGCGACGTCGACGGCCAGGTCCGCGAGGCCCGCCCGGGTGCTGGGCCCGGCGAACGAGCGGGTGGCGCGGTGGTAGGTGCCGCCGAGCGCGACCACCTCCAGGTCGTCGCGGCCGGTGCACGTGGTGATGACGGGCACGGAGTGGGTGACGACGGTCAGCCCCTCGGGCAGCCGGCGGGCGAGGGCGGCGACGGTCGTGCCGGCGTCGAGCGCGACCACGCCGGCGTCGGCGAGCAGCGGCAGGGCGGCGCGCGCGATGGCGTCCTTCTCCCGGGTGGCCTCGGTGCGCCGGAGCTCGAACGGCGGCGCCGCGCTGCCGTCCAGCAGGCTGGCGCCCCCGACGACGCGGCGGACGCGCCCCTCCGCGGCGAGCTGCCCGAGGTCCCGCCGGATGGTCATCTCGGACACGCCGAGCTCGGCGGCCGCGGTGCTGGAGGAGACGTAGCCGGACTCCTCCAGGCGGCGCAGCAGCTCGTCGCGTCGGCGGGGAGCGGCGGAGTAGCGCACGGGGGTCATCCAACGGCGGCGCACCGGGGTTGTCAATCGACGGACACGGTTGACCGATCTGTTCGATCTCGCACACACTGGCGCCGTGAGTGCCCCACGGCTGGGACTCGGCATCGACGTCGGGACCACCAACACCAAGGTCGCGCTCGTCGCGGTGCCCGCGGACCCCGGCGAGGGGCCGGCCGTCGACCTCCTCGCCGTGGCCGCCGCGCCCACGCCGGAGCCCGCGGCGCTGGACCGCACCCTCCGGGAGCTCACCGTCCGGGCGCTCGCGCAGGGGACCCGGCGCCTCGGCCCCACCCGCGGTCGCCCCCGGCGCGCCCCCGACGCCGTCGGCATCGCGTCGATGGCCGAGACCGGCGTGCCGCTCGATCGCGACGGGCGCGCGCTGGGTCGGTGGCTCCGCTGGGACGGGCACCGGGCGGCGTCCGAGGCGGCGGCGCTCGCGGACCGGCTGGGCGCCCGCGCCCTGTTCGAGGCGACCGGCGTGCGGCCGAGCGCGAAGGTCCCGCTCGCCACCCTCGCGTGGCTCGCCGCGCACGAGCCGGGCGTCCGCTCGGCGATGACCCGCTGGTCGGGCGTCGCGGACCTGGTGTGCCTCGGCATGACCGGGGCCCTGGTCACGGACCACACGCTCGCCGGCCGGACGATGGCGTACCCCCTGCCCGCCGCGGGCGAGCCCCTGCCGGGGGCCTTCGACGCGCGCCTGCTGGCCGAGGTCGGCCTGACCCCCGGGCACCTGCCCCGCGTGGCCGCGCCCGACGCCCCGGCGGGCGCGGTGCGGCACGCCGCGTGGGCCGCCGCCGGGGTGCGGCTCGGCACCCCCGTGACGGTCGCGGGGCACGACCACGCCGTCGGGGCCTGGGCCGCCGGGGTCCGGGCGCCCGGCGACGTGGCCGACTCGATCGGCACGGCCGAGGCGCTGTACACCGTGCTCGCGGGCGACCCGGTCCGCGCGGACGTCGCGGGCGCCGGGATGAGCCTGGTCCGCACCGTCACCGGGCGGCCGGCCCTGCTCGCCGGGTCCTCCAGCGCGGGCGCGATGGTCCGGTGGTGGCTGGAGCACGAGGCCCCGGGCCGCACGGCGGAGGACCTGTTCGACGCGGTCGCCGCCCTGCCGCCGGACGCCCACCCGCGGGACGTGGTGGTGCTGCCGTACGTCTCCGGGCGGCAGACCCCGGACCCCGACCCCGCCGCCCGCGTCGCCGTGCTGCACCGGGACGGGCACGGCCCGGCCGAGCTCGCCGCCGCGATGGTCGACGGCCTCGCGCTGCACGCCCGCTGGATGCTCGACGCCCAGCTCCGGCTCGCCCGCGGCCACCTGCGGCCCCGGCACCTCGTCGTGCTCGGCGGCCCCGCCTCCCGCAACACCCCGTGGATGCGGGCCAAGGCCGCGGTCAGCCCCGTGCCGCTGCGGCTCGTCGACTGCGCCGAGCCGGTGGCCGCGGGCGCCGCGCTGCTGGGGCTGCACCGCGCGGGGCTGCTCGGGGCGGGGCTGCTCGGTCCTGGGTCGGTCGGCCCGGGCGAGCCGCCCGTGCTCCCCGCGCTGCCCGGCCTGCCGGACGGCAGCCCGTTCCCCGAGACCCGACCCGACGCCGACGCGGCGCTCGACCGGTTCGTGCGCGCCGCGCTCGCCGGTGCCACCCCCGACCCCGACCCCGACCGCCAGGAGGCCCAGCCGTGACCCAGCAGACCAGCACGCCGACGCTCGACGCGATCGCCCGACCGTCCGGCGCCCTCGCGATGGTCGCGATGGACCAGCGCGAGAGCCTGCGGACGATGTTCGACCAGGCCGGCGCCGGGCGGGTGGACGACGCCACGATGGTCGCCTTCAAGCTCGACGTCGCCCGCGCGCTCGGCCCGCTGGCGTCCGGGTTCCTCATCGACCGCGAGTACGGGGTCGAGCAGGCGGCCCCGCTGCTGCCCCCCTCGTGCGGCCTGATCCTCGCCGCGGACGCCCTGGAGCAGGAGGCGGGCGGGCCGGTCGAGGAGACGGGGCTCGACGAGGTCGTCATCGCCCCCGACGCGGACCTGCACGGGGCCGTCGCCATCAAGCTGCTGGTCATCTGGCGGCGGGACGCCCGCCGCGAGCAGCGGGTGGAGCTCGCGCGGCGGTTCGTCGAGGTCGCCGCGCAGCGCGGGGTGCTGTCCGTGCTGGAGCCGGTCGTCCGGGCGACGCCCGAGGAGGTCGCCGCGGGCACCTGGGACACCGAGGCCGCCATCGCCGAGGCGGCGCGCGAGCTGTCGCCGCTCGGGCCCAGCCTCTACAAGGTGCAGGTGCCCCTCGGCGGGAGGGCGGCCGCCGCGGAGCTCGAGCGGGCGTGCGCGACCCTCGGGGAGTCGATCACCGGGCCGTGGGTCGTGCTGTCCCAGGGCGTCGACCGGGACGACTTCGCCGGCGCGGTGCGGGCCGCCTGCCGCGGCGGGGCCAGCGGGTTCCTGGCCGGGCGGGCGCTGTGGAGCGACGTCGTCGGCCGCCCGGACGTGCCGGCCGCCCTCGCGGAGGTGTCCGTGCCGCGGCTGCAGCGGCTCGTGGACCTCGTGGACGCCGAGGCCCGGCCGTGGACCGCGGCGTGACCGGCCCTGCTGCGGCGCCGGGTGCCGCCGCCGCGCCGGGCGCCGTCCCGGGCGCCGCCGGGACCGTCGGGCTGCTGCACACCGTCCCCGCCCTCGCGGCGCGGTTCGACGCCGACGTCGACGCGGCCGCCCCCGGGCTCCGGCGCGTGCACGTCGTGGACGGCTGGCTGCTGGCCACGGCGATCGCCTCGGGCGTCACCCCGGAGGTCGAGGCCGCCGTCCTCGCGCACGTGCGGCACCTCGCGGACGCGGGGGCCTCCGCCGTGCTGGTGACGTGCTCCTCGATCGGCGAGGCGGCCGAGCGGGCCGCCGCCGCGGTGGACGTGCCGGTGCTGCGCGTCGACGCGGCGATGGCGCGCGAGGCGGTGACCCGGGCGGCGCTGCCCGGCGCGCACGGGCGCGTCGCGGTGCTCGCGACGCTCGGCTCGACGCTCGGTCCGACCGGGCGGCTCGTCGAGCGGGCCGCCGCGGACGCGGACGCCGCGGAGGCCGTCGAGGTCGTCGCCCGCGTGGTCGAGGGCGCCGCGGCGGCGCGGGACGCCGGCGACGGGGAGCGCGCGGACCGGCTGGTGGCGGCGGCGGTCGCGGAGGCCGCCGCGGACGCGGACGTCGTGGTGCTGGCGCAGGCGTCGATGGCCGGGGCAGCCGCCCTGGCGGAGGTGGACGTGCCGGTGCTCACCTCGCCCGCGGGCGGGGTCGCGGCGCTGGTGCAGGCCCTGGGGACGACCGCCGGCGGTGCCGCCGGTGCGCGATGAGAGGACGAGCGTGACCGACCACGACGACCACGGCGTGCACCTGCTCGCCTACACCGAGCGGCTCGGCGGCGACCTCGCCGGCGTGCGGGCGCTGCTCCGGGAGGGGCCGCTCTCCGCCTTCAGCGGCGTGCACCTGCTGCCGTTCTTCGTGCCGTTCGACGGCGACGACGCGGGCTTCGACCCGGTCGACCACGGCACCGTCGACCCCCGGCTCGGGAGCTGGGACGACGTCCGGTCGCTCGCCGCCGACGGCGTCCACGTCACCGCGGACCTCATCGTCAACCACGTCTCGGCGTCGTCGGCGGAGTTCGCGGACTGGCTCGCGCGCGGCGCCGCGTCCCCGTCCGACGGCATGTTCCTCACCTTCGACACGGTGTTCCCGGACGGCGGGCGCGAGGCGGACATCACCGCGTTCTACCGGCCGCGCACCGGACTGCCGTTCACGCCGTACCAGCAGGCCGACGGGACGCGGCGGCTGGTGTGGACCACCTTCATGCCGACGCAGGTCGACCTCGACGTGCACCACCCCGCCGCCGTCGCGTACCTGCGCCGGACGCTGCGCACGCTCCGGGAGGGCGGGGTGTCGACGGTCCGGCTCGACGCGGTCGGCTACGCCGTCAAGACCCCCGGCACCGACTCGTTCATGACCCCGCACACCCTGGAGTTCGTCGAGCGGATCACCGCGCTCGCCCACGAGGAGGGCCTGCGGGTGCTGGTCGAGGTGCACGCGCACCACTCGCAGCAGGCCGCGATCGCCCCGCTGGTCGACCTGGTCTACGACTTCGCCCTGCCGCCCCTGCTGCTGCACGGGCTGGCGACGGGCGAGTCGGCGCGGCTGCGGCACTGGCTGGACATCCGGCCGGCGAACGCGATCACGGTCCTGGACACCCACGACGGCATCGGCGTGATCGACGCGGGACCGTCGGGCGACCGGCCCGGCCTGCTGTCCTCCGAGGACATGGCCGCCGTGTTCGCCGAGGCCGAGCGCCGCACCGGCGGGGAGTCGGCGCTGGCGTCGGCGAAGGTCGCCTGGGCGGCGCTCCCGCACCAGATCAACGCGACGTTCTTCTCCGTGCTCGGCGAGGACCCGACGGCGTACCTGCTCGCCCGGTGCGTGCAGCTCTTCGTGCCCGGCCGGCCGCAGATCTACTACGTCGGCCTGCTCGCCGGGACGAACGACATGGCCCGGTTCGCCCGCTCCGGGCAGGGACGGGACGTCAACCGGCACCACTACACGGCGGAGGAGCTCGCGACCGCCCTGGCCGGGGAGGTGACGCGGGCGCAGCTCGGGCTCGTGGGGCTGCGCACCGAGCACCCGGCCTTCCGGGGCGACTTCACCGCGACCGAGCCCGCCGCGGGGCGGCTCCAGCTCGCGTGGCACGACGCGGCCGGTGCGGCGGCGGTGCTGACCGTGGACCTCACGCCCGGTGCGCAGGGGTTCGCGATCGAGGTGACGGGCGGCGTCGAGGGCGACCAGCGGTACGCGTCGGTGGCGGACCTGGCGGCGCTCGCGGACCAGCACGCGGACGCCTCCCGCGCCTGACCGGCGGGGATCCGCGGCGGCGTTGCCCCGCACCCCGCCGGTGTGGTTTCGTTCTCATATGGCATCGATGCCAGATCCCCTGACCTCGGACGACGCGCCCGCGCGGGTCGTGGAGCTCGACGGTCCCGGGTGGCTGCTGCGGGAGGCGCTGGGCGACACCTGGCAGTGGCACGTCGACAGCGGGGCCCAGGGGCTGAACAACGCCGCGGACGCCGCCCGCGCGGCCGCCGCGACGCCGGGCTGGTGGCCCGCGACCGTCCCGGGCTCCGTCGTGACCGACCTGGCGCGCGCGGGCGAGCTGCCCGACCCGTACCGGGGCCGCAGCAGCCGCGCCGCCGAGTGGACCGGCGCCCGCTCCTGGGTGCTCCGCCGCACCGTGGACCTCCCGGAGCGCGGCCCGGGGCAGCGGGTCGTCGCCGAGCTGGACGGCGTGGACCCGTCCGGGACGCTGTTCTGGGACGGTGCGCCGATCGGGCGGGTCGACGGCCTCTACCACCGGCTGCGGGCCGAGGTGCCCGCCGTGGCGGCGTCCCCGGGACCGCACCGGGTGGCCGTCGTGGTCGACCCCGTCCCGCCCAACGAGCCGCAGGTCGGCCGGACCGAACGGGTGCGGGTGCACCGGCCGCGGATGAACGAGGGCTGGGACTTCTGCCCCCGGTTCCCGCACCAGGGGCTGTGGCGGTCGGCGCGCGTGGTGGTCGACCGGGTGCACCTGGCGGACCTGGCCGTCCGCGCCGACCTCGAGGGGGAGGACGGCGTCGTCCGGCTGTCGGGCACGGCCGAGGTGGCGGGCGCGGGCCCGGCGTCCGAGGACGCTGCCCTGGAGGTCGAGGTCCGGGACGCCGCCGGCGCCGTCGTGGCGACCGGCCGGCTGGCCCTGCCCGCCGGCGGCGCCCGGCGGCCGGTCGCGGGGGAGGTCCGGGTGCCGCGGCCGGCGCTCTGGTGGCCGCGGCGGCTGGGGGCGCCGGTCGTCTACACGGTGCACGTCCGGACGCCGGCCGGCCGGGAGGCGTGGCGGGGGACCGCCGGGTTCCGCACGGCGCGCCTGGTGCCGAACGAGGGCGCACCGGCCGGGGCGCTCGCGTACACGGCGGAGGTCAACGGGGTGCGGGTGCCGCTGCTCGGCTGGAACTGGGCGCCCGCCGACGCCCAGTACGGCGCGGTGCGGCCCGAGCGCCTGCGGCACCTGATCGGGCTGGCCGCGGACTCCGGCGCCGTGCTGCTGCGTGTGTGGGGCGGCGGGCTGGTCGAGACCGAGGACTTCTACGACGCGTGCGACCGCGCCGGGCTGCTGGTCTGGCAGGAGCTCTCGCAGTCGTCGTCCGGCATGCAGAGCGCCCCGGCGACCGACGACGCGTTCGTCGCCATGCTGCGCGCGGAGGCCGCCGCGGTCGTCCCGGCGCGCACGCACCACCCGAGCCTGCTGCTGTGGGGCGGCGGGAACGAGCTCGACCTCGATGGCGTGCCCCTGGACGAGGACCGGTCCCCGGCGCTCGCCGCGCTGCGGGACGAGGTCGCCCGGCTGGACCCGGGCCGCGCGTGGCTGCCGACCTCCCCGACCGGGCCGGCGTTCCACCACCGCGCGGACGTCATCGCGGCGGCCCCGGAGGACCAGCACGACGTGCACGGCCCGTGGGAGCACCAGGGCCTGACCGGCCAGCACGCGCTCGCGGACGCGGGGACGTGCCTGGCGCACAGCGAGTTCGGCGTCGAGGGCATGGCGAACCGCCGGCTGCTCGACCACGTGGTGCCGGCCGACGAGGTGTGGCCGCTGGACCGGTCCAACCCGGTGCACCGGCACCTCGGCGAGTGGTGGGACAACGCCCCCCTGGTGCAGGACTGCTTCGGCGGCCGGCTCACCGACGTCGAGGGCTACCGCCGGGCCAGCCAGCACCTGCAGGCGACCGGCCTCGCGTACGCGGTGGAGGCGGACCGGCGGCGCTGGCCCCGCTGCTCCCTGGTCCTGCCGTGGCAGCTCGCCGAGTCGTACCCCACCACGTGGTGCACCGCCGTGGTCGACCACCTCGGCGACGTGAAGCCGGCGTTCCACGCCGTGACCCGGGCCTTCGCTCCGGACCGCGCGACGCTCCGGACCGCCACCACCGCGTGGGGCGGCCGCGCGCACGCCGCCGCCGAGGTCTGGCTGTGGTCCGACCGCGGCGTGGCGTCCGGGTCCCGGGTGGTGGCGCGCCTGCGCACGGCGGACGGCGACGTCCTCGCGGAGCAGGGCTGGGGCGTCGAGGGTCGCGTCCGGCACCCGCGGCCCGTCGGCGAGCTGCGGGTGCCGGCCGCCTCACTGCCCCCGGGCGCCGTGCTGCTCTGGGACGTGCTGTGGACCGGGCCGGACGGCGCGCCGCTGGACCACGAGGTCGTCACCGCGACCACCGCCGCCGACCTGGCGCCGCTGCTCGACCTCGCGCCGGCCGCGGTCGACGTCACCGTGCGGCCGGACGGGGCGGACGCCGCGGCCGTGACCGTGACGCACCGGGGCGGCCGGGCGGTCGTCGGCCTGGAGCTGCGGGACGCGCGCCCGGCCGGCGCCCCCGGCTGGGCGGTGCTCGACGGCGACCCGCGCCCGCTGCTGCCCGGCGCCGCCCGCACGCTGCGCGTCCGCTGGCGGGAGCACCAGGACGGCCCCCGCCCGCTCACCGTCGAGGCGTGGAACCTCCCGCCGGTCCTGCTCGACCCGACCCCACCCGCGCACGCACCCCCACCCCCGCACGCACCGAGGAGCTGCACCCGTGACCGTCACGTTCCCGCCCGACTTCCTGTGGGGCGCCGCCACGTCCGCCTACCAGATCGAGGGCAGCCTCGACGCCGACGGCCGCGGCCGGTCGGTGTGGGAGGAGTTCGCCGCGCGACCCGGGGCGGTGGAGGGCGGCGGCGACGGTTCGCGCGCGTGCGATTCCTACCGGCGGTGGCGCGAGGACGTCGACCTGGTCGAGGAGCTCGGGCTGCGGGCCTACCGGTTCTCCGTGGCGTGGTCGCGGGTGGTGCCCGAGGGCCGGGGACGCGTCGAGACCCGCGGCCTGGACCACTACGAGCGGTTCGTCGACGCCCTCCTGGACCGCGGCGTCGAGCCGGTGCTGACCCTGAACCACTGGGACATGCCCCAGGCGCTCATGGCCGACGGCGGGTGGGCCGGGCGCGGCAGCGTCGACGCGTTCGCCGAGTACGCCGACGCGGTGGCGGAGCGCCTGGGCGACCGGGTGCAGTGGTGGATCACGCAGAACGAGCCGTGGATCGTCCAGCTGCTCGGCTACCAGCTCGGCCTGCACGCCCCGGGGGTCGCGGACCTCGCGGCGTCCGTCCGGGCGGGGCACCACGTGCTGCTCGGCCACGGGGCCGCCGCGGACGCGATCCACGCCCGGGTGCCCGGCGCCCGCACCGGCTGCGCGCTCAGCCTGTTCCCGTGCGACCCCGCGACGGACTCGGACGAGGACGCGGCCGCCGCGTGGGGCTCCGACGGGTACGTGAACCGCTGGTACCTGGACCCGCTCGCGGGCCGCGGGTACCCGGCCGACATGCGGGCGCACTACGAGCGGGCGCTCGGGACCTCGCTGGACGACGTCGTCCGGGACGGCGACGAGGACCGGATCGGCGGCCGGCAGGACTTCCTGGGCATCAACTACTACACGCGCCGGGTCATGGCGGCGGCGCCCGCGGGCCCGGACCGGCCGTTCCCGTGGCAGGTGGTCGGCCCGGGCCGCGACGTCCCGCGCACCGACGAGGGCTGGGAGATCGTCCCGGACGCCCTGCGCGACCTGCTGCTGCGGCTGCACCGCGACCACCCCGGCACGCCGCTGATGATCACCGAGAACGGCGGCGTGTTCGGCGACGCGCCCACCCACGACGGCCGGGTGCACGACGTCCGGCGCACCGAGCTGCTGCTCGGCCACCTGCGCGCCGTGCACGAGGCGATCGAGGGCGGCGCGCCCGTGGTGGGGTACATGCACTGGTCGCTGCTCGACAACTTCGAGTGGTCGCTGGGCTACCGGCCGCGGTTCGGGCTGGTGCACGTCGACTACGCGACGGGGCGGCGCACCGTGAAGGACTCCGGGCGCGTGTACGCGTCGATCGCCCGCACCGGGACGCTGCCCGACGCGCTGCCCGGCATCGCCCCGTTCGGCTGAGCGCCGGCCCCCACCACACCAGCCCCCACGACCCCCGAGGAACCATGCGCATCACCGCCGGACCCGGCACCCACACCCTCGTCGCCGACACCTACGTGCTGCAGGTCCGGGCGAACCCGCCGCGCGCGGTGCTCGCGGACCCCGACGGGCGGATCTGGTCGCACCTCAGCCTGCTCGCGTCGGTGGACCGCGTCGGTGTGGCCGACGAGTCGCTCGACGTCGGCGTCCCGACGGTGCACCGGCCGGACGGCACCGCGGTCGGGTCGGAGCCGGCGGAGGTCGACGCGGCGGAGGTGCGGCTGGACGTGACGAGCACCGCCTGGCGCCGCCGCCGCGTCACGCTGCGGTGCCTGCCGGACCGGCTGGAGCTGGTGGTCGACGTCGAGGGCGACGGCGTGCTGACCGACGTGCGGCTGCTCGGGGGCCGGGCGGTGCTGGACAACGGCGCCGGCGGGACGTTCCGGTCGTCGACGGAGTTCGCGTCGGTGTTCGTGCCGACGCCGACCGAGCCGGTGCACCTGGTCCGGCCCGCGGCGTCCCCGGCGACCCTCGGCGTCCTCGGCGACGCGTCGCCGGGGCGGCTGCACGCGGTGTTCTCGCCCCCGCCGCTGTGCCTGGTGCTCGGCCGCGAGCGGTCCGCGTCGGCGCTGGACGTCCCCGGCGGCGGCTGGCTCGGCCTCGGGCTCGTCGCCCCCGTGACGGACCTGCGGCTCACCGAGCTGCGGTACCAGCCGCTGGACGGCGGGTTCCTGCTGGAGCTCGACCACGACGCCCACACCACGGTCGCCGGCGCGTGGCGCAGCCCCGCGGTGGTGCTGCGTCCCGCCGCCGACCCGTGGCGGGCGCTCGCGGACCACCGGGCCGACCTGGTCGCCGCGGGGGCGCCGGAGGGCCCGGCCGAACCCCGGGCGGCCTGGTGGTCCGAGCCCGTCTTCTGCGGCTGGGGCGCCCAGTGCGCCCGCGCGCCGCTGCCCGGGGAGCCCGCCGCCCACCCGTACTACCTGGAGGACCTCGGGCCCGCCGTCGTGCCGCCCGGCCTGCCGATCGCCCCGGACCTCGCCCGGCAGGACGTGTACGACGAGCTGCTCGACCACCTCGCCGCCCACGACGTCGTGCCCGGGACGGTCGTGATCGACGACAAGTGGCAGGCGGCGTACGGCACGGGCGAGGTCGACACCGGGCGGTGGCCGGACCTGCGCGCGTGGGTCGCCGCCCGGCACGCGGCGGGGCAGCGCGTGCTGCTGTGGTGGAAGGCCTGGGACCCGGAGGGGCTGCCCGCCGACGAGTGCCTGGTCGACG
Source organism: Cellulomonas endometrii (assembly GCF_949769265.1). Classification (NCBI taxonomy): domain Bacteria; kingdom Bacillati; phylum Actinomycetota; class Actinomycetes; order Micrococcales; family Cellulomonadaceae; genus Cellulomonas; species Cellulomonas endometrii. The sequence goes on from NZ_CATKPC010000002.1 coordinate 237,139, forward strand.
CGGGCGGGCGCCCGGTGGCGGTCGACCCCGCGAGCCCGGCGTACCGCGAGCGGGTGCGCCGCACGGTCGCGCACCTGCTGGGGCCGGACGGCATCGACGCGGACGGGTTCAAGGTGGACTTCACGCAGCGGTCGCCCGCCGGGCACGCGGTCCACCGGCACGCAGCGGCGGCGGGGACCGAGCCGGGGGTCCCCCGCCCGGACGGGCCGTGGGGCGCCGCGGCCCTGCACGCGCTGCTGCACGACCTGTACCGGGCCGCGAAGGCCGCCAAGCCGGACGCGCTGGTGGTGACCCACACCCCGCACCCGGCGTTCGCGGACGTGTGCGACATGGTCCGGCTGAACGACGTGCTCGAGCGGGACACCGACGCGGCCGTCGTCCCGCTCGCCGACCAGATGCGGGTCCGCCGGTCGATCGCCCGCGCCGCGCTGCCCGGCCACCTGGTCGACACCGACCAGTGGCCGATGCTGGACGTCGCGCAGTGGCGGGACTACGTCGCCGCGCAGGCCGAGGGCGGGGTGCCGGCGCTGTACTACGCCGAGCGCGTCGACCGTTCCGGGGAGCCGCTGACGCCCGCCGACCTCGCGCTGGTGGCGGACGGGTGGCGGGCGTACCGGGCGGCGCTCGCGGACGGCGCCGCCGCCGGCCGTGCCGCTGCCGCGGCTCCGGGGGCCGGGCGGTGACCGACGCCGAGGTCGTCGTCGTCGGCGCGACCTCCGCGGGCGTCTGCGCGGCCGTCGCGGCGGCGGAGGCCGGGGCGTCGGTCGTGCTGCTCGAGCCCGGGCAGCACGTCGGCGGCATGACGTCGGGCGGGCTCGGCTACACGGACGTCGGCGACGTGCGCGTCCTCGGCGGTATGGCGGCCCGGTTCCGCGAGGACGTCGCCGCGCACTACGGCGTCGCGGTCGGGACCTGGGCGGGCCCGGAGCCGCACGTCGCGGAGGGCGTCTTCCGCCGCTGGCTCGACCACCCGCGGGTCCGGGTGGAGCACGGCGCCGCGGTCCGGTCCGCCGAGGTCGTGGACGGTGCGATCCGGTCGGTCACGACCGCCGACGGCCGGCGCTGGTCCGGCGGGGCGTTCGTCGACGCGACCTACGAGGGCGACCTGCTGGCGCTCGCGGGCGTCCCGTTCGCGGTCGGGCGGGAGGACCGGTCGCTGCACGGCGAGACGCTGGCCGGTCGCCGGGAGCCGGTCCCGGGCCGCCACGCGTTCCCCGGCTGGGTGTCGCCGTTCGTGGACGACCCGGCGGGGGAGGTCGCGGGCGCCGTGCTCCCGCAGGTCCGGGACCGGCCGCTCGCCCCGGTCGGCTCCGGGGACGGCGGCGTCATGTCCTACGGCTACCGCCTGTGCCTGACCACCGCGCCGGACCGGGTCCCGGTGGAGCGGCGCGCCGGGTACGACGAGGCGTACTGGGAGCTGGGGCGGCGCCTGTTCCGCCACTGGGAGCGGGAGGGGCGGGTGCCGGAGGCGGGGCGGCTGCTCGGGCTGGAGCCGAACCTGCCGGGCGGCAAGGCCGACGGGAACTCCCTGGGGCCGTTCTCGCTGAGCGTGCTGGACGGCTCCGCGTGGGAGTACCCCACCGCGGGCCCGGACCGGCGCGAGGAGATCCGGCTGCACCACCTGCACCACGCGCAGGACTTCCTCTGGTTCCTCACCCACGACCCCGCGGTCCCGGCACCGGTGCGCCGGGAGCTCGCCCGCTGGGGGCTGCCCGCCGACGAGTTCGCCGACACCGACCACCTGCCGCACCAGCTCTACGTCCGCGAGGCCCGCCGCATGGTGGGGGAGGTCGTGCTGACCGAGCACGACCTGCGGCGCCCCGCGCGGTGGCACGACGTGGTGGCGATGGGCTCGTACCACCTGGACGTGCGGGAGGTGCAGCGGACGTGGCGCTGGGTGCACGAGCACCCGCGGCCCGTCGGGATGGTCGTGACGGAGGGCTACCTCTCGGTGCCGGTGCCGCCGTACCCGGTCCCGTACCGGGCGCTGGTCCCGCGGTGGGAGGACTGCCGCAACCTGCTGGTGCCCGTGTGCGTGTCGGCGTCGCACGTGGCGTTCTCGTCCGTCCGGATGGAGCCGCAGTACCAGATGCTCGGGCACGCGGCGGGGCTCGCGGCGGCGCACGCCGTCGCGTCGGGGCGGGACGTGCAGGCGGTGGACGTCGCGGCGCTGCAGGACGCGCTCCGCGCCCAGGGGCAGGTCCTGGCCGTCTGAGCCCGGCTCAGAGCAGCCCGAGCTCCCGCGCGCGGGCGACCGCGTCCGCGCGCCGGCGCACCCCCAGCTTGCGGTAGGCGGTCCGCACCTGCGTCTTCACCGTGTTGTGTGAGACCTGGAGCCGCGCCGCGACCTCGGCGAGCTCCGTGCCGTCGGCCAGGTGCCGGAGCACCACGAGCTCCCGCTCGCTGAGGCCCGCTCCGCCCGGGTCGTCGGGCACGGGGGCCGGCAGGTCCGCGAGCCCGTCGAGGAACGGGCCGAGCACCGGGTCCCCGGCCGCGAGCCGGGCGAGCGCGGCGCGCTCGGCCGGGTTGACCAGGGCCCACCCGGTGCGGGAGCCGCCGCCGCCGACGATCGCGGCGGCCTCGTGCAGCGCCCGCGCGGCGACGGCGCCGCCCGCGCCCGTGCGCCCCCCGTCCCGGTCGTCGGCGGGCACCGGGGTGGGCACCGGGGCGGGCGCGGGCACCGAGGCGGCCGCGAGCAGGAACCGCCGCGCGGCCCGCAGGCGCGGCCCCTCGTCGGGCAGGTCCGGTCCCGCGAGCAGGGCCCGCGCCTCGTCGCGGCGCCCCGTCGACAGCAGGAGCCGTCCCCGGGCCACCCGGGCGGCGGGGTGCGTGACGGGCACCGACTCGGCGAGCGCCAGCCCGCGTTCGGCCTGCCCGCCGCTCAGCGCGAGCACGGCCCGCGCGGCGGCGAGCCGGGCACGCCACGCGGCGGTCACCGGCGCCCGGCGGCCGCGCCGCAGGGCCTGCACCAGCACCTCCTCGCCGGCCACGGGGCGACCGGAGAGCAGGTCCAGCGCGGCCTGGGCCTCGGCGAAGGCGGGCCAGAACTCGTTCGTCCGGAGCTCGCCGGCCAGCCCGTCCAGCACCTCCCGCGCGTCCTCGAGCCGGCCGTCCTCGACCGCCAGGTGCACGCGCGCGAGGTCCAGGGTCGAGCGCCGGTACGCCGTCTCGTGCGTCGGCGGCGGCTCCAGGCGCTCGGCCACCGCGGCGACGTCGCGGGCGGCGGCGAGGTCGCCCTGCGCCGCGAGGAACCCCGCCTGCAGGCTGTGGGTGCTGAAGACCCCCAGGGCCCCGGACTCCTCGTGCGCGAGCGCGCCCTCGACGACCTCCAGCCCCCGCTCGACGTCGCCCGCCGCGACGAGCGCCACGCCGAGCTGGCGGTGCAGCAGCCCCCGCAGGCCGTCGACGACCGGGTCGGCGCCGGGTGGCACGGCCGCGAGGTGGTCGAGGGCCGCGAGCGCGGCGGTCCGGGCCCGTGCGCCGCGCCCGAGCAGGCGCATCGCGACGCTCTCGCCCCCGCGGAGCACCACGCGCTCGGCGGTGGTGGCGCGGGGCAGGTGGTAGACGGCGGCGGCCGCGGCGACCGCGAACCACTCCAGCGCCCGCACGCGGTGCTCCGCGCGGGTGTTGTGCAGCAGCGCCAGCAGCAGCGCGAGCTGCGGGCGCCGGGCGACCGCAGCGCGGGGCAGGGACTCCAGCACGCGGATGGTCTCGGCGGCGTCGCGCGCCTGACCGGAGCCCCAGATGCGCATGACGGTCGCCGTCACGAGGTCCAGGTCGCCCGTCGCCGCCGCCGCGTGCAGGGCCGGGTAGAACCGCCGGGCGCCCAGCCCCCAGGCCACGACGGCCCGGAGCAGCCCGGGGACCGCGTCCGGCTCCGCCCGCTCCAGGTCCGCGCGCAGGGCCGCCCGCACCACCGGGGTGAGGGTGAGCACCGGCTCGGCGCCGTCGTCCCGGTCCTGCCACGTCGCGAGCCCGTCCGCCTCCAGGCGGGCGAGCAGGTCCCCCGCGGGGGCGCCGGTGAGCACGGCGGCCAGCGCGGGGGTGACCGACTCGGTGACCGCGACGCGGCGGGCGGCCGCGAGGTAGCCGTCGTCCTCGTCCGGGGCGCCGAGGCCGCGGACGACGCCCTGGGCGGCCACCGCCACCAGCCGGTCGCGCGGTGCGGTCGCCAGGTCGAGCGTCCCCCGGGTCCCCGCGATGGCCAGCGCGCGGACCGCGAGGGCCATCCCGTCGGTCGCGGCGCGCACCGGGGCCGCGGCGGCGCCGTCCTGGCCGGCGCGCGCGAGCACCGCCGCGACCTCGTCGTGGTCCAGGCGGAGGTCGGCCGGCCGCACCTCCGCGACGTCGAGGCCCAGGCCCGCGGCCGCGAGCAGCCGGTCCGGGTCCCGCCGCGTGGCGACGGCGACACGCAGCCGGTCGACGCGCGTCAGGACGTGCACCAGCTCCTCGTCGGTGGCCGCCGACGACACCGCCTCGTAGCCGTCGACGACCACGTGCACCGGTGCGCCCAGCGTCAGCAGCGCGTCCACGCCGGCCGCGCGCGCCGCCCGCCCGCCCCGGCCCGCTCCCGCCCGCGCCTCGTCCGCGCGGGCGCCGGTGAGCAGGCCGGCGTCGGCCAGCGCCTCGAGGACCCGCGGCCACAGCCCGTCGCCGGAGGGCGCGACGCGGGCGTCGAGCCAGACGACCGCGCGGTCGGCCGGCAGCGCCTCGCGCGCCCACGACGCCAGCAGCAGGGACTTGCCGGAGCCCGCGGTGCCGTGGACCACCTGGAGCGGGGCGTCGGCGTCCAGCCGGGCGGCCGCCGCCGTCCGCGGCACGTACCAGGACGGCACCCGCGGCACACCGGGACGGGAGGGCGGCGTGGCCCCGGTGCCGGCGTCGGCCACGGTCGTGGTGGGCCCCGTCACGAGGGCCGTCCCGGGCGGAGCAGCACGGCGGCCGAGCCCGCGGCGAGCGCGAGCGCCGCCGGCACCACGGGGTGCCAGCCGTACGACGCGGCCGCGAGCGCCGGCCCGACGACGAAGGTGAGCGCGTTGACCGCGTTGACCAGCCCGGCGACCTCCCCCTGCTCCGCCGCGCCGACGGCTGTGGAGGCGGCGGCGGTGCACCCGGCGGCCGCCGCCCCGACGCCGACGCCGAACACCAGCGCGACGGCCAGCAGCACGGGCCGGGGGACCGGGACCGCGTACACCGCCACCGCCGCGACCACGACGGCGCCGCCCCACCGGACCAGCCGCCACGGACGCCAGCGCAGCCGGGGCACCAGCACCCCCTGCGCGACCAGCGAGCCCAGCCCGGCGGCGAGCAGCAGCGCGCCGGTGAGCGCGGTGGCGGGTCCGGCGGCCAGGTCGTACCGGTCCTGCGCGAGGAACCCGACGCTGCCCTGGACGAGGGCCATCGCGAGGAACACGCCGGCGGACGCCAGGACCGCGGCGCGGACGCCCGGCCGGCGCAGGGTGGCGAACGCGGGCAGGACGGGCGCGGGGTCCGGCGGCCCCTCGACGTCCGGTGCGCCGGCGGCCCCCGCCGGGCGGGCGTCCCGGCGCCCCGCGGTCACCGCCACGACGCCCGCGACGGCCAGGACCGCGGCCGCGGCGAGCACGGGCAGCCCGGCCGCGACGGCGCCCAGCGCCGCGGCGAGCCCGGCACCGGCCATCGTGGCCACGCTGCGCACGGCACCGGCCCGCGCGATCCACGCCACCCGGTCGCCCTCGGAGCGGGACACCGCGACCAGCTGCACCTGGACCGCGGGACCGACCGCGGCGACGGCCGTGCCGAAGACCACCCCGCGCGCCAGCAGCAGGGCCACCCAGGCGGGCCCGGGGGCGAGCACGGGGGCGGCCGGCAGCACCGACGCGACGACAGGCGAGGCGAGCAGTACCCAGAGCACGCCCGCCGGACGACGACCCGGGACCCGCGCGCGCCGGCGCGCCGGCCCCACGCCGGGCTGGTGAGCACGACGACCGCCGCCGAGGCGGACGTCACCGCTCCCGCCTGCCAGTCGGGCAGGCCGAGGGACCGGGAGGCCGCCGGGATCACCGCGGCCGTGGCCGCCTGCGCGACGACGACGGCGAGGAGCGCGAGCAGGCCGGCCCGCGCGAGCGGGGAGGCGGGGAGGAGGGGGAGGCGGTCGTCACGGGCCGGCGTGCCCGGGGCGGCGGAGCCGCCCGGCGCAGTGTCCTCCCGTGTCGCGGCGCCCGGCGTCGGGCCGTCCTGGCTCAGCGGCACACGCACGAGGATATCCGCACCCTCCGTCGACGTGACCTGCCGGAACGGGGCATACCGCCAGAAACCGCCCGTGAGCAGCGCTTCTCTTGTCGGGACGCGTCTGGAATCGTTACCATAAGACCATGCCCCCCACCGTCAGCGAGGTCGCGTCCGGGGTGTTCCGCGTCGTCGACACCTGCCACGTCTACGTCGTGCGGGCACCGCAGCCCGCGGCCGACGGCACGCGCACCGCCGTGGCCATCGACTTCGGCTCCGGCGCCGTGCTCGACCACCTGGACGAGATGGGCGTCGACCGGATCACGGACGTCCTCATGACGCACCACCACCGCGACCAGGGCCAGGGGCTGCCCCGGGCGGTGGCGGCGGGCATCGCGATCCACGTCCCGCCGGTCGAGCGGGACCTGTTCGACCGGGTCGACGAGATGTGGCGCACCCGCCAGGTCGTCAACGACTACAACCTCCGCCAGGACCGGTTCTCCCTGCTGGAGCCGGTGCCCGTCGCCGACGTCGTGCCGGAGTACCGGACCCGCACCTACGGCGGGGTCGACGTCCAGGTCGTGCCCACCCCCGGGCACACCACCGGCTCGGTGTCGTACGTGGTCGAGGCCGGCGGCCGGCGCGTCGCGTTCACCGGGGACCTGGTCTACGCGCCCGGGAAGGTGTGGTCGCTCGCCGCGACCCAGTGGTCGTACACCGAGAACGAGGGGCCGGCGATGACGGTCCTGTCGTGCTACCTGCTGATGGACGAGCACCTGGACCTGCTGCTGCCGTCGCACGGCGCGCCGATGGAGGACCCGCAGCACGCCCTGGGCCTGCTCGCGCAGCGGATGCGCGGCTACGTCGACTCCCGCCGCCCCCAGCCGTGGGACCTGCGCACGCGCCTCGTCGAGCCGTTCCAGCGGATCACCGAGCACTTCCTGCTCAACCTGTCGAGCAACGCCTGCTCGTACGTCCTGGTCTCCCGGGACGGCGCCGCGCTGCTCATCGACTACGGCTACGACATGACGACGGGCCTCGCGTCCGGGGGCGACCGCGCGTCCCGGCGCCCGTGGCTGGCGTCCCTGCCGGCGCTGCGCCGGGAGCACGGCGTCACGGACGTCGAGGTCGTGCTGCCGACGCACTACCACGACGACCACGTGGCCGGCATGAACCTGCTGCGCGACGTCGAGGGCACGCAGATCTGGGCGCCGGAGAACGTCGCGCCGATCCTCGCCGACCCGCTCCGCCACGACCTGCCGTGCCAGTGGTACGACCCGATCCCGGTGGACCGCGTGCTGCCGCTCGGCGAGTCGTTCGCGTGGCACGAGTACGAGATCACCGTGCACCCGCTGCCCGGCCACACCCTGTACGCCGCGGCGTTCGAGGTCGAGGTCGACGGCGTGCGGGTGCTCGTCACCGGTGACCAGCAGGACGGCATGGGCATCCCCGGCAACCGGCGCGAGGTCCTCAACTACCAGTACCGGAACCTGTTCCGGATCACCGACTACCGGGACAGCGCGGCGCTGTACCGCCGGGTCGCGCCGGGCGTCATGGTGACGGGGCACTGGGAGCCCCGGTGGGTCGACGACGCCTACCTGGACCTGCTCACCCAGGAGGGCGAGGAGCTCGTCGAGATCCACCACGACCTGCTGCCGCTGGACGAGCTGGACCTCGGCGCCGACAGCCAGATGGCGCGGATCACGCCGTACCTGTCCCGGCTCCCCGCCGACGAGCCCGCGCGCTTCACGGTGACGGTCCGCAACCCGACCCGCGAGGACCGCAAGGCGACGGTCCGGGCGGTGCTGCCGCTAGGCTGGCGCGCGCACCCCGACGAGGTCGTCGTCGCGCTCCCGCCCTCCGGGCAGGCGGAGCTGGACCTCGAGGTGGTGCCCACGGGCCCGGGGGCGCGTCGCAGGCGGCTGGCGGTCGACGTCAGCATCGGCGACCTGCATCTCGGGCAGCACGCCGAGGCGCTCGTGGACGTCGTCGAGGTCTAGTCAGGGAGCACGCATGGAGGCCGTCGCGCCGGGGACGCGTGCCGTGATGACCACCGCGGGGCGCCGGGCCACCATCAAGGACGTCGCCGAGGCGGCGGACGTGTCCCGGTCGACGGCGTCGCGCGCGCTGACCGGCCGCGGGTACGTCGCGCCGGCCGTCCGGGAGCGGGTCCGCCGGGCCGCCCAGACGCTCGGCTACGTGCCCGACGCGATGGCGCGGAACCTGCGCCAGCAGGTGAGCCGGTCCATCGGCGTCCTCGTGTCGGACCTGCGCAACTCCTTCTACGCGGACCTCGCGAGCGGCATCAGCCAGCAGTCGCGCCGCCGCGGCTACGCGATGATGCTCGCCGACGACAACGGCTCCGTCGAGGCCGAGCTCGAGGCCGCCGAGACCTTCGTCGCCCTGCGGGTGGCGGGCGTCATCCTCACGCCGCTGTCCACCGACGTCACCGAGTACCTGGGCCGGCACCGCATCCCCGTGATCGAGGTCGACCGCCAGTTCGCCGAGGGCACGCACGACGCGGTGGTCGTCGACAACAAGACCGCCGCCGAGCGGGTCACGGGCTCGCTGCTCGCGGCCGGCCACCGGCGGATCTCGCTGCTCATCGACGAGATGGACTGGACGACCGGGCGGGACCGCCTGGCCGGCTACCGGGCCGCGTTCCACGCCGCCGGCGTGCCCCTCGACGACGCCCTGGTGGTGCGCGGCGGCTGGGACGTCGGCGCCGCCCTCGGCGTCGCGCGGGAGCTGCTCGGGTCGCCGGACCGGCCGACCGCGGTGTTCGCGGCGAACAACGTCCTCGCGGAGGGCGTGTGGCGCGCCGCCCAGGCGCTCGGCCTGCGCGTGCCCGAGGACCTCAGCCTCGTGTCGTTCGACGACGCGCCCTGGATGACGATGGTCCGCCCCGGCGTCACGGCCGTGGCGCAGGACGCCGTCGCGCTCGGCGAGGCCGCCGTCGCGCAGATGTTCGAGCGGATCCAGAACCCGGACTCCCCGGTGCGGACGGTCATGCTCTCCGCCGCGGTCGCCCAGCGCGGCTCGACGGCACCCCCCGCCACGGCCTGATCCCCCGGCGTCCCGCCCCCTTCGCCCTCCCGTGAAGTGGAGCGTTCGGACGGGACGCGCCGCGCGTGTCGGGCCGAACGCTCCACTTGACGCGCCCTCGTCGGCGCGGCCGTCGACCTGGACTCGATCCCACGTGCCCCCGGCCCGGGCCGTGCGCCCTGACGCCCGCCCTCACCGCGGGGACGTCCCGGGTGCACAGGGGACCTGTCGCTGCGCTTGACGCTCGATCCGGCCGACTCGTATGCTCGTTCTGGAATCGATCCCAGGCGCCCAGGCGGCACCGACGCCGCCCGCCACGCGCCCGGGATCCGCGACGCGCACCCCGGCGCGCGTCGTCAGGGGTCGGGAGGACGTGCATGACGACGGACGCATCGGGCGTCGAGCGTGGCGGCGCGTCCCACGCCGCCACGGAGGTGACCGGCGCCGGCGGGACCCCGGTCCTGGCGCTCGACATCGGCGGCACCAAGCTGGCCGTCGCCGTGGTCACCGCCGACGGCGCCGTGCACGGCCTGCGCATCCGGCCGACCCGCCGCGACGAGGGGCCCGACGCGGTGATCCGCCGGCTGTTCGCCATGGGCCACGAGGCGGTCGCCGAGGCCGGGCTCGGTCCGGTCGGCGCGGTGGGGATCGCCTGCGGCGGCCCGCTCGACGCCCCGTCCGGCCTGCTGCAGTCGCCGCCGCACCTGCCCGGCTGGGTCGACATCCCGATCGGCCCGCTCGCCGCCGCGGAGTTCGGCGTCCCGTTCGCCCTGGAGAACGACGCCACCGCCGCCGCCGTCGCCGAGCACCGGTACGGCGCGGGCCGCGGGCTGCAGAACCTCGTCTACCTGACCGTCTCCACCGGCGTCGGGGGCGGCGTCATCCTCGACGGCCGCCTGCACCGGGGGGCCGCGGGGAACGGCGGCGAGCTCGGCCACGTCACAGTCCGCCGCGGCGGACGCCTGTGCTCCTGCGGGCGGCGCGGCTGCATCGAGGCGTACGCGTCAGGGACGTCCATCGCCGAGCGCGCCGCCGAGGCCCTCGCGGAGGACCCCCGCTCCACCCTGGCCGCGCTGCCCGCCGTGACGGCCGCCGACGTGAGCGCCGCCGCGGCCGCCGGCGACCCGCTCGCCGTCCGGGTGTGGGACGAGACGACCGACCTGCTGGGCTCCGCTGTCGCCGACCTGGTCAACGTGCTGGAGCCGGAGCTCGTCGTGCTGGGGGGCGGCGTGACCCGGTCCGGCGCCCTGCTGCTCGACCCGGTGCGCGACCTCGTCGCCCGGGAGGCGATGCCCCCGGCCGCGCGCGCCGCCACCATCCGGCTCGCGGCGCTCGGCGACGTGGTCTGCGTCGTCGGCGCGGGGGCCATCGCGCTCGACGTCCTCCCCGCCGCTCGCCGCGGGGCCGGGCACGAGACACACCACGCCGACCCCGCAGCCGCGCCGCTGTCCGTGCCGGCCGCCCAGCCCACCCCGACGGAGGCCGCCCGTGTCTGACGACTGGCTGCACGCGCACCTGGCCGCCCACTCCGCCGTCGCGGAGGCGATGGTCGGCCTCGAGGAGCAGATCCGCGCCGCGGGCACCCTCGTCCGCGACACGTTCGCGGCCGGGGGCACGCTCTACACGTTCGGCAACGGCGGCAGCGCCGCGGACGCGCAGCACCTCACCGGCGAGCTGGTCGGCCACTACAAGCGGGACCGCCGGCCCCTGCCCGCGGTCACCCTGAGCACCGACCCGACGTCGATGACGTGCATCGCCAACGACTACTCCTACGACGACGTGTTCGCGCGGCAGGTCGAGGCCCTCGCGCGCCCCGGCGACCTGGTGGTCGCGTTCACCACCAGCGGCCGCTCGCCGAACGTGGTGAGCGCCCTGCAGATCGCGCGGAAGAACGGCGCGACGACCCTGCTGCTGGCCGGCGGCGACGGCGGTCCCGCCCGCCACCACGCCGACCACCTGCTGCTGGTGCCGTCGGCCGCCACGCCGCGGATCCAGGAGATGCACACGCTGGTGCTGCACGTGATCAGCGAGATGGTGGACGCCTGGGCGGCCGACGAGGTGCCGACCGCCTGACGGGCCGCGGGGGCGACGCCGCACCGACCCGCGCCCGACCCGCACCGACCGCACGACCGAGAGGCTGACCAGGGTGGACGACGGCGTCCTGCTGCGACCGACGGGCTCGCTGTGGCCGGGCGGCGGTGACGGACCCGTGGTGGGCACCGTCCCGCACCTGATCGAGGTGGTCCGCCCGGACGGCACGGTGGAGGTCGCGACGCCGTCGCCGGCCGGGCCGCGCGCGTTCACCGGGGACGCGGGCCCGTTCCGCACGGTCGCGACCTGGGCCCCGCCCACGACGACCGGCCGCATCGACGTGCGCCTGGACGTGGAGCACCGCGGCGAGGAGCCCACCGAGGCCTCGATCCGGGTGCGCGCCCTGCTGCCCGCCGCCGCGGAGGCGCCGTGGTGGCTGGTGCCCGGCGCCTTCTACGGCGAGAACCGCCCCGTCGGCTGCGACCGGGTGTTCCCGCGGTTCGAGGTGGGCGCGGACGACCCGGCCGGCATGGTGAGTGACCACTGGGAGCTCCGGGCCGACCGCGCCGCGACCCCGGCGGTCCTGGCGTGGGCCGGGCCGGGCGGCGTCGCGCTGGTCGGCCCGGAGACGACCCCCGTCGGCATGACCGGCCTCGGCCTGGCGCACGACGCGGCGACCGGGGTCGGCAGCGTGCACCTCACGTTCCCGTTCCGCGAGGGCCCGGTGTCGTACATGGGGTCGGAGACCCCCGTCCCGCCGGAGACGACCACCCACCGGTGGCGCCCGGGGGAGCGGGTGTCGCTGCGGTTCGCCGTGTACGCGATGGGCCCGGACCGGCACGCCTACGCCCCGATCCTGCGGGAGGAGCACGAGCGGATCCGGGCCGGCTCCCCGCTGACCCCCTGGGTCGGCATCGCGGAGGCGGCGAACCTCGCCGCCGAGGGCCTGCACCGCTGGCACTACACCGAGCCCGGCGTGCTGCTCGAGACGGTCGGCTTCGACCGCGAGGTCAGCGGCCGCGACGGCCTGTCCGTCGACCGGCAGGCGATGCACGTCGGCTGGGTCAGCGGCGTCCCGTGGGCGTACGCCCTGCTCGCGCACGCCCGCCGCCGCGGGAAGCCCGCCGCCGGGGCTGCCGCCGCGGACGTCATCGACTTCATCTGCGACCACCTGTCGCCGTCGGGGACGTTCTGGGGCGTCTGGTACCGGGAGCACGGCTGGTCGCAGAGCTGGTCGCACACCCCCGACCTGCTGCACTCCCGGACCCTCGGCGAGGCCGCCCTGTTCCTCGCGCGGTCCCTGGAGCTCGGCGCCGACGTGCGCGCGGCGCACCCCGGCTGGGCCACGGCGCTGCGCTCGAACCTGGACGCCGTCGTCCGCCGGCAGCGCGCGGACGGCAACCTCGGCTCGGGGCACCACGCGCGCTCCGGGGAGGTGCTGTCCTGGGACGGCGCCGCGGGCCTGGCGTGGGTGGCCGCCCTCGCGGAGGCGGGACGCTGGGACGGGCCCGACGGCGCGGACGGCGCCTACCTCGCGGCCGCCGTGCGGGCGGGGGAGCACTACGCGCAGTTCGTCGACCGGGAGTTCATCCACGGCGCCCCGGAGGACGTCGACCTGGCGCCCACGTCCGAGGACGGCTACGTCGCCGTCATGTCCTACGTCGCGCTGCACCGCCGCACCGGCGACCCGCGCTGGCTGGACCTCGCGCGCCGCGCCGCGGACTGGATGCTGACGTTCCGGTACGCGTACAACACGCGGTTCCCCGCGGGCACCGTGCTCGACCTGTACCGGTTCGCCACCCGGGGCGCCGACAACGCCTCGCCGTCGAACCAGCACCTGCACGCCTACGGCCTCGTGTGCACCCAGGAGCTCGCGGAGCTGTCCGCCGCCACGGGCGACCCCTACTACGCGGAGCGCGCCGCCGAGACCCTGGCGTGCTTCCGGCAGTTCATCGCCCGGTTCGACGGCGACTTCAACGCCTACCGGGGGATGGCCAGCGAGCGGTACTACCAGACCGCGTGCTTCCAGCCGAAGGGCATGCTGCTGACGCTGTCGCACGCCTGGACCGTCGGGGTGCTGCTGCTCGGCTGCGAGCAGGCGCTCGGCTGGCCGAGCCTCCTGGCCGACCCGGTCTGACGGGCCGCGGGGGACGACGAAGGGGCCGGGTCGCGGTGACGACCCGGCCCCGTCTCGTGCTGGGGGCGTCAGCCCTTGCGGCCCTGGGTGGCGACGCCCTCGATGAAGTACCGCTGCCCGAAGGCGAACAGCGCCAGCATCGGCAGCGTCACGAGCAGCGAGGCCACCATGACGAACTGGTAGTCGCCCTGCCCGCCGGCCGTCGGGCTGTACTTGGTCATCGCGTAGGCGATGCCGAGCGGGGCGGTGAACTCGTCGGGGCTGCCCGCGTTCAGGTAGATCAGCGCGGCCTGCAGGTTGTTCCAGGAGGCCTGGAACTCGAACAGCAGCACGATGATGAACGACGGCAGGGACAGCGGGAACACGATCCGCCAGTACATCCGCCAGTAGTTCGCGCCGTCGATGCGCGCGGCCTCGAACAGCTCCCGCGGCAGGCCCAGGTAGAACTGCCGCTGCAGGAAGATGTAGAACGCCGACCCGAACAGGTTCGCGCCGAACAGCGGGACCCAGGTGCCGAGGAACCCGAGCTCCTTCCAGATCAGGTAGATCGGGATCATCGTGACCGCGCCCGGCAGCATCATGGTCGCGAGCACGAGGCCGAACAGCAGTCCGCGCCCGGGGAACCGGAAGTGCGCGAAGCCCCACGCGACCAGCGAGCTGGACACCGCGACGGTGACCGCCGCGAGGATCGCGATGCCGATGCTGTTGATCATCCAGCTCCCGAGCGGCAGCTCGTCCCAGACCTGGACGTAGTTCTCCCAGTGGAACGTCTCCGGCCACAGCGAGTTGTCGAAGACCTGGCCGCGGCCCTTGAGGCTCGCCGCGAGCAGCCACGCGAACGGGTAGAGGAACACGAACGTCATCAGGACGAGCAGCCCGATGACGACGCCGCGGCGGACGCGGCGCCCCGTACGACCGCCGGCGGCGGCGTCCTCGACCGGGGGCCGGTTCGGGTCGATCGGGCGGTCGCCCTGGCCCGTGACGTCCTCGGGGAGCCCCGGGACCTGCCGGACGGACGTGGTGGTGGTGCCGGTCGTGGCCATCAGTCCCGCCCTCCCTCGTAGTAGACGAACCGGTTGCCGAACTTCATCTGGATGGCGGTGATCGCCATGATGATGAGGAACAGCAGCCAGGCCATGGCGGCGGCGAACCCGAAGTTGAACTGCCGGAAGGCCTGCTGGAAGAGGTAGATCGCGTAGAACAGCGACGCCTCGGGGGACGCGTTCGACTGGTCGCGCCAGAACAGCAGGTACGCCTGGTCGAACACCTGGAACGCCGCGATCGACAGCACGATCACGTTGAAGAAGATCGCGCTGGAGATCATCGGCAGCGTGATGTTGCGGAACCGCTGCCAGACGCCGGCGCCGTCCAGCTCGGCGACCTCGTAGAGCTCGCGCGGCACGTTCTTCAGCGCCGCGAGGAAGATCACCATCGTGCCGCTGACGCCCCACAGGGTCATCAGGACGATCGACGGCTTGATCCAGCTCGGGTCGACGAGCCACTGCGGGCCCTCGATGCCGAAGATGCGGAGGAACTGGTTGATCGCGCCGGTGTTGCCGTTGAGCAGCAGGAAGAACACCGCGGCGGTCGCGACGGCCGGCGTCATCTTCGGCAGGTAGTAGATGGTGCGGAAGAACCCCGCGCCACGTCCGGCCTGGTTCAGCAGGGACGCGAGCCCCAGGGCGACGATGATCTCGAGCGGCACGGCGAGCACGGCGTAGAACAGCGTGTTCCCGAGCGCCGTGGCGACCCGGGGGTCGCTGAACAACTGCGCGTAGTTCTCCACCCCCGCCGGCCGGGCCGTGTTGGTGGCCAGGTTGTAGTGGCTGAAGGAGATCACCAGGCTGTAGATCATCGCGCCGGCCGTGAAGACCAGGAACCCGATGATCCAGGGCGAGATGAACAGGTACCCCGCGAGCGCCTCGCGCTTGTTGTAGGGCACCTTGGCGCGCCGCTTGCGCGGTGAGCGGGTCTGGCGAGCGACGGCCGGAGCGGCGTCGGCTCTCAGCTGCGTCATCGAGGCCTCCAGTCGACCGAGGACGCCGGTCGGTGTGGCCTGCCCCGGCCCTGCCGCTCGGCATGTGGCAACGATGCCACATGCGGCGACTATAGGTGCCGGACCCGACCGCCGCAAGGACCGGGCGGTGCCCGCGGTCTGCTCCACGGGCTGCTTACCTGCGCACTGTGGCACGAACGCCCACGGTCCACGACCCGAGACGGCGTGGTCCCGGTCACGCGAGCGGCGGGCCGTCCCCGCAGGTCACGCCGGGACCCGCGCGCGTCGCAGGCCGGGTCAGAGCAGCGCGGCGAGCTCCGTCAGCGCCTCGGACGTCCCGGCGTCCACCGTGAGCGTCGCGAGCGGGTCCCCGCGGGTCGCCCCGCGGTTGAGGATCACCACCGGCTTGCCGTTCGACGCGGCGTGCCGGACGAACCGCAGCCCCGACTGCACGGTCAAAGAGGAGCCCGCCACCAGCAGCGCGTCCGCCTCGTCCACCAGCGCGTACGCCGCCGCGACCCGCTCGGCCGGCACCGTCTCCCCGAAGTACACGATGTCCGGCTTCAGCATCCCGCCGCACGGG
The DNA here is from genome assembly GCF_949769265.1 of Cellulomonas endometrii. Lineage (NCBI taxonomy): Bacteria > Bacillati > Actinomycetota > Actinomycetes > Micrococcales > Cellulomonadaceae > Cellulomonas > Cellulomonas endometrii. Next base: position 253,138 of record NZ_CATKPC010000002.1, read on the forward strand.
CCGTCGCCGCCGTCCGGGTCCGGCTGCCAGCAGTCCGCCACCCGGAAGTCCGCGGTCTGCTCGATGACGGCGTCCGCGTCCGGGGCGATCTCCACGTCCCCGACCGCCCCGACCCGCTCCGCGAACCCCGGGTTCAGGGCCTCCAGCCGGTCCGCGAGCTCCGCACGCGTCACCACGCGGTGGCAGCGCAGGCACACCACCCGGTCGTACCGCCCGTGCAGGTCGATCACCCGGCGCGACCCCGCCTGCTCGTGCAGCAGGTCCACGTTCTGCGTGATGAGCCCGACCACGACGCCGTGCGCCTCCATCGACGCCAGCGCGCGGTGCCCGGCGTTCGGGAACGTCCGGTGCACGTACCGCCAGCCCACGTGGTTCCGCGCCCAGTAGTGCCGGCGGAACGCCTCGTCCCCGACGAACTGCTGGTACGTCATCGGGTTCCGCGGCGGGGAGTCCGGGCTCCGGTAGTCCGGGATCCCCGAGTCCGTCGACAGCCCCGCGCCGGTGAGCACCGTCAGGCGGCTGCCCCGCAGCAGCGCCGCGGCGTCGGCGACCGTCCCCGGGTGCGGGCGGACGGCGAAGTGGTCGGGCACGGGCAGGCGGGGGGACGTCACCGGACCACGGTACGTCCGCCGATGCGAGAGTTCCGCCCGGCATCCGGTAGTCTCTCTGCGCCGAGGTAGCGTGTCCGAGCGGCCTAAGGAGCACGCCTCGAAAGCGTGTGTGGGTGAAAGTCCACCGTGGGTTCAAATCCCACCGCTACCGCGTGGTAACGCAGAAGCGCCCCTGACCAGCGTCAAACGCAGGTCGGGGGCGCTTCTCCATCTCCGGCAGGTGGGGTTGAGATCCACCCAGGGGCGTCTCGTTCGCCCGGAGCAGTCGCTGATCGGGTCTGCCCTGACCGTCGCGGCGATGGGTCCATGTCCGGGGTGCGCGGGCAGGTCGTCGCCGACGCCGGCCGGCCTGGCACTCTTCGCCCACCGGGACGCCGAGCAGCTCCACCGTCGGAGTCACCGAACGGGGATGCCGCCGCCCTCCCGGACGATCGCGCGGGCGCGGGCGACCGCAGACGGGAGGTCGTCGACCAGGTGCGCCTCGTCGCGGAGCGCGTCGATCACGCCGATGCGCCGGGCCAGGGCCAGGTGCTCGTGCCGGATGCCCTTCACCAGGACCGTCACCCCGCGGCGCTCCAGCCCGGTGACGAGCTCCTGCAGCACCTGGGCGCCCATCGCGTCGAGCACCTGCACGTGGGACAGCCGCAGGACCACCACGTCGACGTCCTGGATGACCGCGACGCGCTCGAGCACCCGCTCCGCGGCGGCGAAGAACAGCGAGCCCTCGATGCGGAACAGCGCGATGTGCGTGTCGCCGGCCTGCGCCGGGCCGGGCAGCTCCTCGCGGTGCACCCCGGCGGCCCGGGCGAGGCTGCGCAGGCTGATGACGGCCGCCGCCGCGATGCCGATGCCCACCGCGTAGATCAGGTCGACGCTGACGGTGATGACGGCGGTCAGGGCGAACAGCACCGCGGCGGCGCGGGTGGCGGTGACCACGGACCGCACCACGCGGGGCGAGACCATGCGCGCGGCCGTGACCATGAGCACCCCCGCGAGCGCGGCCAGGGGGATCCGGCCGACCACGCCCCCGGCGGCGACCACCACGAGAAGCAGGAACACCGCGTGCACGATGGCGGCCAGCCGTGTGCGCGCGCCGGACCGGACGTTGACCGCCGTCCGCGCGATCGCGCCCGTCGCGGGCATGCCTCCGAGAACGCCCGCGGCGATCGTCGCGAGCCCCTGCCCGACCAGCTCGCGGTCCCCGTCGTAGGGCCCGGTGTCGGAGTGCGCGGCCGCCACCCGCGCGGACAGCAGCGACTCGATCGCCGCCAGCGCCGCCACGGTCACCGCGGGCACCGCGAGCTCCCGCACCGACGCGAGGTCGAGCCCCGGGAGCTCCGGGGCGGGTAGCCCGGCGGGGAGCTCGCCGATGGCGGCGAGCGGCAGGTCGGCGACCACCGCGACCACCGTCACCACGACGATCGCGACGATCGACCCGGGCAGTGCCCGGTGCACGCGCGGCGCGAGCAGCATGACTGCAGCCACCGCGGCGGTCGCGAGCGACCACGCGGCGTCCGGCCACCGGACCTCCCCGAGGACCTGCCCCGCCGCGACCGCCGCGTTGGCGTCGTGGCCGGCGGCGGCGACCCCCAGGGCGGCGGGGACCTGCTGCAGGAAGATGATCACGGCGATGCCCACGGTGAAGCCCTCGATCACCGGCCACGGGATCAGCCCCACCGTGCGGCCCAGCCGTAGCACCCCTGCGAGCACGACGAGGACCCCCGCGAGCAGGCACACCACCCCGAGCGCCCCGACGCCGCGCCCCGCGACGATCGGTCCCAGGACCACCACCATCGCGCCGGTCGGCCCGGACACCTGCACGTTCGACCCGCCGAACACGGCCGCGACCAGGCCCGCGACCACGGCGGTCACCAGCCCGGCCTCGGCGCCCGCCCCGGAGCTCACACCGAAGGCGAGCGCGAGCGGCAGCGCCACCACGCCGACCGTGAGCCCCGCGACCAGGTCCCCGCGCCAGGACGTGCGCAGGCCCGCGTAGTCCCGGGGCGAGGGCAGCAGCGCGCGCAGGTGGCCGCTCACCGCGGGCCCGGGCCGACGCCGGCCTCGTGCTCCGCGAGCTGCTCCTGCGTGGTCCGCAGGATCTCGGTCAGCAGGGCGCGGGCGACGCGCAGCAGGTCAGCGACGTGGGGCGACGCGAGGCTGTAGACCACGGTGCTGGCCCGGCGCTCCGAGCGCACGAGCTGGTAGCGCCGCAGCACGCCGAGGTGCTGCGAGAGGTGCGACGCCTCCAGGCCGGTCTCCGCGATCAGCGTGGCGACCGGCACCTCGTCCGTCGCGGCGAGGATCTCGAGAACGCGGATCCGCACCGGGTGGGCGAGGCCCTTGAACAGGTTCGCCTTGATCTCGTACAGCGGGCGGGAGTCCATCGCGACCTTCGTTGACGAGTTGATGGATCCATCATACAGCGAGCGCGGGGGACCGCCCCGGGGTCGGCGTGAGCGGTCAGGCGCCGGGTCGCGCCGTGCTGAGGATGCCGTCGACCAGGACCGTGACCGCCCAGGCGGTGCGCTCGTCCGGGCTGCCCGCGGTGAAGACCGACGGGCCGGCCGCGGTGAGGGTGGGATGGCGGACCGGGTCCGCGGCGGCGAGGGTCGACTCGAGGTCGCTCAGCTCCTGGGAGTCGTCGGACGCGTGCCCGGCCCACTCGGCGGCGGAGGCCGTGGCGTGCTGGAGCAGGAGATCCACGGCCCGTGCGGCCACCGGGGTGCCGAGCCCGAGGTCGTGCAGCAGCCGGAGCAAGAGCTCCAGCAGGTCGAGGTAGTGGGGTCCTTCGGGCCAGGTGACGAGTGCTGCCTGTGCCAGACCGGGCTGGCGCGACAGGAGGTGCGTGTAGTCGCTCAGCACCCGGTAGAGGCGTTCCCGGGCGGGCTCGGCGGCGTCCCACCGCAGGTCCAGGTCGGCGAGGTGCCGGTCGATGAGCAGCGCGTTGAGGTCGGTCGTGTTCCGCACGTAGACGTAGAGCGACGCCGGTCCGGTGTCGAGCTCGGCAGCGAGGCGGCGCATCGTCAGCTTGTCCGCCCCCTCGCGCCGCACGAGCTCCATCGCGGCGTCGATGATCGCCGCGCGGGACAGCGGAGGCTTCGCGGGGCGGTCTCGTCTGCTGACCGGTTCAGGGCGCCTCATGGGCCTATCTAACCATCGTTGCTCGTGACGAACATGTTCGCTACGATGGCGTTCGTCTCTTGAAAGGGGCGTCCCATGACCACGACCCGGACTCCGACCATCTCGGTGCGGAGCGTGTGGCTGATCCTCGTCGTCGTGCTCCTCGCGGACGCGATGGACCTCATCGACTCCACGATCACGAACATCGCGGCACCCTCGATCGTCACCGACCTCGGAGCGGACGAGAGCCTCATCAAGTGGCTCGGCGCCGCGTACGCGCTGGCGCTCGGCTCGTTGCTCGTGCTCGGCGGCAGGCTCGGGGACAAGTTCGGGCAGCGGCGCACCTTCCTGATCGGCATGAGCGGGTTCGTGGTGGCGTCGGCCACGGCGGGGCTGGCGGTGTCGCCCGCGATGCTGATCAGCTCCCGGGCCCTCCAGGGCGTCTTCGGGGCACTGCTCATCCCGCAGGGGATGGCGATCATGACCGCCACGTTCCCCAAGCAGATGCTGCAGAAGGCGTTCAGCGTCTTCGCCCCCATGCTCGGCGTGTTCGCGGTCGCCGGGCCCATTCTCGGTGGCGTGCTCATCGACGCGAACCTGTTCGGTCTCGCGTGGCGCCCGATCTTCCTCATCAACGTGGCGTTGGGTGGACTCGCCCTGGTGCTCGCGGTGAAGTACCTGCCGGACGTGCCGGCCCACCCCGCCACGCGCATCGACATCACGGGCAGCGCGCTGCTCGCGATATCGCTCTTCGGCACCCTCTTCGGCCTCATCGAGGGCTCCAGCGCCGGGTGGAACGGGACCGCGCTCAGCGCCATCGCCCTCGGCGTGATCACGTTCGCCGCCTTCGTACGCCGACAGGCACGCACCGCGGAGCCGTTGCTGCCGCGCACCCTCCTGGCGAACCGCGGGTTCACCGCGGGCCTCGTCGTGGGTCTGCTCGTCTTCGCCGGCTTCAGCGGCCTGATGTACGTCATCTCGCTGTACTTCCAGCTCGGTCTCGGCTACACGCCCACCCAGACCTCGATCAACCTCATCCCGCTCACCCTGGGCATCATGGGCGGGTCGGGGATCGCCGCGGGCCTGATCGCCACGCTCGCCCGCCGGCTCGTCGTCCTGGGGCTGGCCGCCATCCTCGCCGGCGTCGGCACGATGCTCCTCGTCGTCCAGACCGCCGGGCTCGGCGCGGGATGGTGGCAGACCGCCATCGCGACGCTGCTCATGGGGCTCGGCGCGGGCATCTGCTTCAGCTCGATCTTCAACACCGCCCTCGGTGACGTGGATCCCGAGGAGGCCGGGTCCGCCAGCGGCTCGCTGAGCGCCGTCCAGCAGGTGGCCAACGGCATCGGCTCCGCTCTCGTGACGAGCATCTTCCTCGCGATGCTGCCCAGTGGAGACATCACGGCGGTCACCGTGACCTTGATCGGCGTGCTCGCACTCATCGGGCTCTGCCTGCTGGCCGTCCCGTTGCTGCCCACCACCGCCGTCGCCGACCTCGAGCACTGAACCGCCCGGACAGGCCTCAGGGCATCCAGCCCGATCCCACCGAGGAGCTCCCGCCCGACCCCATGGCTCAGCGGTCGTCCTCCGGCCGTCGCCGCGGTGCCGCGGTGCTTCCTCGAACGACGAACTCGACGGGCGGGAGCCGGACCTCCTCGGGCTCGCGGCCCTCGACGCGAGCGACGAGGGTGCGTGCGCACGCCCGGCCCCATTCGATGACCTCCTGCCGCACGGTGGTCAGGGGGGGGACGACGAACTCCGCCAGGGGCACGTCGTCGAACCCGACGACGGAGAGGTCGTGCGGCACCCGGATCCCGCGGTCGGTCGCCACGGAGATCCCCGCGATCGCCATGAGGTCGTTGCCGTAGACGATCGCGGTCGGCGGGTGCGGGAGGTCCAGCAGCTCGTGGGTGGCTCGCGCGCCCGAGGCGCCGGAGAAGTCTGCGACGACGACGAGGTCGGGCTCGAGCCCGAGCTCCACCATCTCCTCCACCCAGGCGCGCCGGCGCAGCTCCGAGTGCACGTAGCCCGGGGCTCCCGCGACGTGCGCGATGCTCCGGTGACCCAGGGCGTACAGGTGCCGGACCGCGCGCCGGACGCCGGATCGGTCGTCGACGCCGATGGGCTGGGGCTGGCCGTCGACCGGGGCGACCGGCCCGACCAGCACGTAGGGGACGCCGAGCGCGTCCAGCTGGTGCGGACGCTCGTCGTCGGTCCGCAGGTCGGTGAGGAAGACGCCGTCGACACGCGACTCGCGGGCGAACTGGTGGTAGGCCGCGTGCTCGGACTGCTCCCCGTCGACGACCTGCAGGACGAGCGCGTACCCGAGCCCGGACAGCCCGCTCTCGACTCCGGCGACGAACTGCGGGAAGAACGGGTCGGTGCTCAGCAGCTCGGGCTCGCGCCGGATGACGAGCCCGAGCGCCTGGGCGCGGCTGCGGGACAGCGCCCGCGCCCGTGAGTCGGGCCGCCAGTCGAGGTCGCGCGCGGCCTCGAGGATCCTGGCGCGCGCGGCCGCGCTGACCCCGGAGCGACCGTTGAACACGAAGGAGACGGCGCTCTTGGAGACCTGTGCGCGCTCGGCGACGTCGCCGATCGTCGCCCGACGCGCCCTCGTCTCGGGCTTCGGGCCGTGCGCGACGGGGGATACGGCGTCGGGTGCGGGTGCTGCGTCCACGGAATCAGCGTAGCGCACGCGGCGCACACCGGTTTAGTAAACCGGCGCCCGCTTCGCAGGCCTCGGAGCGCGGGATCCCACCACCGTCGCACGATGGTTGACCTTCGGAACACAAACCGGTTTAATCGGCGACGCCGGTCACGGTCGACCGGTGCTCCAGCGCCGGTGGCGCGCGGAGGACGGGGGACGCAGCGTCCCGGGAAGCGAGGAGCGGCGCGATGAAGCGTGGCGCACGAATGGCAGTCCTGACGGCGGTCGCGGCGACGGCGGTGCTCCCGCTCGCGGGGTGCGGCTCGGGAGGCGGCGGCGAGCCGGGGGCGGGCGAAGGCCTGGGCACGGGCCCGATCGACATCTGGTACTCGACCAACGAGCAGGAGGTCGCCTGGGGCGACCAGGTCGTCGAGGCGTGGAACACCGACCACCCCGACGAGCAGGTGACCGCCCAGGCGATCCCGGCGGGCAGCTCGTCGGAGGACGTCATCTCCGCGTCCATCACCGCCGGCAACACGCCGTGCCTGGTGTTCAACACGGCGCCCGCAGCCGTGCCGGCGTTCCAGAAGCAGGGCGGCCTGGTCGACCTGTCGTCGACGTTCGAGGACGCCGAGGACTACATCACCGGCCGGTCCGGCGCGGCCGCCGACGGCTTCCGCAGCGCGGACGGGGACCTCTACCAGCTCCCCTGGAAGACGAACCCGTTCATGCTCTACTACAACAAGACGGTGTTCGAGGCGGCCGGCCTGGACCCCGAGAACCCGCAGCTGTCGACGTACGACGACCTGCTCGCGGCCGCGAAGGCGATCAAGGACTCGGGCGCCGCGGACTACGCGATCTACCCGCCGGCCACCGCGGACTACACCAACGTCAACTTCGACTTCTACCCGTTCTTCCTGGCCAACTCGGGCGGCACGCAGCTGATCGAGGGCGGCGAGGCGGCGTTCGCGACCGGCGAGGGCCTGGAGACGCTCGAGCTCTGGCAGACGCTGTACGCCGAGGGCTACGCGTCCGCCGAGGCGTACAGCGGCGACATGTGGGCCGGTCCGTTCGCCGACGGCGTCGCGGCGATGGGCGTCGCCGGCCCCTGGGGCGCCGGGCAGTTCGACGGCAAGGTCGAGTACGGCACGGTGCCGATCCCGACGGCCAGCGGTACGCCGGCGGACCAGACGTCGACCTTCGCCGACTCCAAGAACGTCGGCCTGTACTCCTCGTGCGAGAACCAGCAGACCGCGTGGGAGTTCCTGAAGTTCGCGACGGACGACGAGAACGACCTCGCGCTGCTCGAGACCACGGGCCAGTTCCCGACGCGCACGGACGTGCCGGAGCTCGCCGCGGACTTCCTTGTCGAGAAGCCGTTCTTCCAGCCCTTCGCGGCCGCCGTGCCGCTCGCCGTGGACGTGCCCACCGTGGACGGCCTCGCCGAGAAGATGCAGGTGTTCCGCGACGCCTGGGGCAAGGCGGTCCAGTCCGGCTCCGGCGACCTGTCCGGCGTGTTCGGCGAGGCGGCGACGACCGTCGACGGCCTGTCCGGCTGACCCCCACGACCGACGAGGCGGATCCGACATGACCACCCTCCGCGACGGGGCCGTACGGTCGCCGGCCCGGACCACGGACCACCGTGGCCCGGGCCGGGGCCGCCCGGCTCGGGGCCGGCGCCTGCAGCGCTGGCTCGGGGAGCACCCCCTCGGCGCCCTGCTCAGCGCCCCGTACACGGCGTTCGTCGTCCTGGTGTTCCTGGTGCCGTTCGGCTTCGGCGTCTGGATGTCGGTGCACGACTTCTTCTTCACCGCGCCCGGGGTCCAGGTGCCGCACCCGTTCGTCGGCCTGGAGAACTTCCAGCAGGTGCTCTCCGACCCGGCGGTGCGCCAGGCGTTCGGCAACCTGCTGGTCTTCCTGCTCATCAACGTGCCGCTGACGGTGGGGCTCGGTCTGCTCCTGTCGACCGGGCTCGACGCGACGACCCGGTGGAAGGGGTTCTTCCGCGTCGCCTACTACATCCCGTACGTGACGGCCTCGGTCGCCACGCTCGCCTCCTGGCTGTTCCTGTTCAGCGGCAACGGGGTGGTCAACCGGCTGCTCGGCAGCCTGGCGCCCGACCCCACCTGGCTGGCCAGCACCGGTCTGATCATGCCGCTCATCGCGGTCTACGTGACCTGGAAGAACCTCGGGTTCTACGTCCTGCTGTACCTCGCGGGGCTGCAGAACGTACCGCGCGAGCTGCACGAGGCGGCGGAGATGGACGGTGCCGGCGCGTGGCGGCGGTTCCGGTCCGTCACGCTGCCCGGCCTCCGCCCGGTGACCTCGCTGGTGGTGCTGCTGTCGATCATCACGACCGGGCAGATCTTCACCGAGCCGTACCTGCTGACCGGCGGCGGCCCGAACGGGGCCTCGATGACCCCCGCCCTGCTCATGTACCAGAAGGGCATCCAGCAGGGGCAGCCCGACATCGCCGCGGCCATCGGCATGATCCTCGTGGTCGCCGTGATGCTCCTGTCGCTCGTCTCCCGCCGGCTCACGGAGAGGAAGGGCTGATGGCGACCGCCACGACCGCCACCACGACCACCACGACCGCCACGACCGCCACGACCCGGGACGCCCGGGGCCGCGCGCGGCGGCGGCTGCTGACCGCCGGGCGGTTCACCGTCCTGCTGGTCGGGGCGTTCCTCGCGCTCGTCCCGTTCTACTCGATGGTCATCGGCGCGTTCCAGGACGAGCGGGACACGAGCCTGCTCGGCATGCTGCCGCTGCCGGGCAACCTGACGTTCGACAACGTCGCGGGCGTCAACCGGTCGATCGACCTGGCGCAGTCCCTGCTCAACTCGCTGATCATGACCGCCGGCGTCGTGGGCTGCACCCTCGTGCTCGGCCTGCTGGTGGGGTACGCGCTGTCGGTGCTGTCGTTCCGCGGCCAGGGGCTCGTGTTCGCGCTCGTGCTGCTGGTGCAGGCGATCCCGTTCCAGCTGCTCATGGTGCCGCTGTACGTGATGGTCGTCCGCTACTTCGGCCTGGCGGACAGCTACCTCGGGATGATCCTGCCGTTCGCCGTCAACTCGGTGGCCGTGCTGATCTTCCGGCAGTACTTCCTGCAGATCCCGCGGGACGTGTTCGACGCCGCGCGCATCGACGGCGCGAGCGAGCTGCGGATCATGCTGTCCGTCGCGGTCCCGCTGGTCCGGCCCGCGATCCTCACGGCGATGCTCGTGACCTTCATCGGACCGTGGAACGAGTTCCTCTGGCCGTTCCTGGTGACGAAGGACGTGTCGATGCAGCCGCTGGCCGTCAGCCTCGCGAACTTCTCGCAGGCGAACTCCACGTTCCAGGACAACCCGATGGGAGCGGTCCTCGCCGGGGCCTGCGTGCTCGCCGTGCCGGCCGTCGTCCTCTTCCTGCTGTTCCAGCGGCACTTCACGTCCGCGAACCTCGGCTCGGCCGTCAAGGGCTGAACCCGCCCGACGCCGGCGCGCCGCGCCCCCGCACCCGCACACGGAGCACACCGCCGTCCTCGGCGTGCGCCCACAACCCCGAGGCAAGGTCATGACCCAGGTGAACCCGACCGCACCCGTCCGCACGGTGCCCTACGCGCTGCGCCGCGTCGGCACGATCATGGAGCCGGAGCCCGGCAACCCGCTGGAGGCGGAGGGGGTGCTCAACCCCGGCACCGCCTGGGGCCCGGACGGCGAGCTGTACCTGTTCCCCCGGATGGTCGCGGAGGGCAACGTCTCCCGGATCGGCCGCGCCCGCGTGGTGGTGACCGACGGCGTGCCGGCCGGCGTCGAGCGGCAGGGCGTGGTCCTGGCGCCGGACGAGCAGTGGGAGCACGGCACCCGGAACGCGGGCGTCGAGGACCCGCGCATCACCTTCGTGGAGCCGCTCGGGCTGCACGTCATGACCTACGTCGCGTACGGGCCGCTCGGGCCGCGTCCCGCGCTGGCGGTCTCCGACGACACGGTGACGTGGCGGCGGCTCGGCCCGCTGCGGTTCGGCTACCAGCCGGAGCTCGGCACGGACCTCAACCTGTTCGCGAACAAGGACGTGGTGTTCTTCCCCGAGGCCGTGCCCGGCCCGGACGGCCGTCCCGCGCTCGCGCTGCTGCACCGGCCGATGTGGGACCTGGACTGGCTGCGCCCGGGCGAGGGCGCGCCCGCCCCGCGCGGCGTCGAGGACGACCGGCCGTCGATGTGGATCGGCTTCGTCGACCTCGACGCGGTCCGCCGGGACCTCGCCGCGCTCACGTCGGTCACGCACGCGTCGATGATCGCGGCGCCGGAGATGCCGTACGAGGAGTCGAAGATCGGCGGTGGTCCCGCGCCGATCCGGGTGCCGGAGGGATGGCTGGTGCTGCACCACGGCGTCACGGGCGCCGACGTCAAGGGGTTCGAGCTCGCGTACGGCGCGCGGTACACCGCCGGCGCGATGCTGCTGGACCCGGCCGACCCGCGGCGCGTCCTGGCCCGCACGGCCGAGCCGCTGCTGGTCCCCGAGACCGACGACGAGCTCGAGGGCACCCTCGGCAACGTCGTGTTCCCCACGGCGGTCGAGCAGGTCGGCGGGCGCCGGTTCGTGTTCTACGGCATGGCGGACTCGCGCATCGGCGTCGCGGAGCTCGTCCGCGCCGACGCCTGACCGGGGCGCCGACGTGTTCGTGCTCGACAACCCCGTGCGGCGCTACCCGTGGGGCTCGACGTCGTTGGCCCAGCAGCTCCTCGGGCGCCCGCTGGACGGACGCCCGGTCGCGGAGGTCTGGATCGGCGCCCACCCGGACGACCCCTCGGTCGCGGACGCCCCCGGGCGCCGGGTGCCGCTCGACGTGCTCGTCGCCGGGCAGCCCGAGGCGATGCTCGGGCGCCGGACGCTCGCGGCGACGGGTCCGCGGCTGCCCTACCTCGCGAAGATCCTGGCGGCCGCGCACGCGCTGTCCGTCCAGGTGCATCCGACCGCCGCGCAGGCCGAGGCCGGCTTCGCGGCGGAGGAGCGCCGCGGCGTCGGCCGGGAGGCCCCCGAGCGGACCTACCGGGACCGCTCGCACAAGCCCGAGGTGCTGTACGCCCTCACGCCGTTCGAGCTGCTCAGCGGTCTGCGCGAGCCGGAGCAGGCGGCCAAGCTGGTCGCCGAGCTCGACGTGCCCGCCCTGGAACCGCTGATCGCGATGCTCCGGGACGAGACCCCGAGGGCCGGGCACCGCGCCGCGCTGACGTGGCTGCTCCACCAGCGCGGCCCCGCACCGGCCCCCTGGGTGGACGACGTGGCGCGCGTCGGGGAGGAGGCCGCCGGCACGCGGCCCGAGATCCGGGTCGTCCGCGACCTCGCGGCGCAGTTCCCCGGGGACCCGGCGCTCGTCGCCCCGCTGCTGCTCAACTTCGCGCGCCTCGAGCCCGGGCAGGCGCTCTACACCGGCCCGGGCACCCTGCACGCCTACCTCAGCGGCATGGCGGTGGAGGTGATGGCGGCGTCGGACAACGTGCTGCGCGCCGGCCTCACCACCAAGCACGTCGACGTCGACGAGCTGCTCGCCGTCACGGACTTCACGCCCCGGCTCACCGGGTTCCTGCGGCCGGTGCGGGTCGGGCCCGGTGCCGTGGACTTCGTCCCGCCCGTCCCGGACTTCGCGCTGCGCGTCCTCACCCCCCGCGCGGGGTCCGTGGCCGCCGGGCCGGACGACGGGCCGCGCGTGGTCGTGTGCACCGCGGGCGAGGTGCGGGTCGAGGCGGGCGACGTCCGGGCGCTCCGCCCCGGGGAGGCCGTGTTCGTGCCGGACATCGACGGCCCTCTGACGGTCTCGGGCGACGGAACGGCGGTGGTCGCCTCCGCCTGACCGGCACGCCCGCGCCGCGGCAGCACGGCAGTACCCGCACCGGGTCCCCAGAGCGGTGCGTCTCGAGCCACATCAGCGAAGGAGCTGGACGTGAGACACCTCAGAGCAGTGATCGCCCTCGCCGTCGCCCTCGTGCTGGGCGGCGGTGGGCTGGCGGCGGCACCGCGCGCGGCCGCGGCGGACCCAGCCGGGGACGTGGCGACGATCGTCTCCCGCCTCGAGGAGTACTACCTCGGGCAGGGGGACCAGATCATCATCGCGAACGGCATCTACCTGGCGCGCACGTCGGAGGCCCTGGAGTACGCGGCCACCCAGCGCGCCGACGGCTCCTGGGCGGACGTGGACTACGCGGACCGCACCAGCTCGGCCAACGGGTCCGTCTGGTCCGCGTACACCGCGCTCTACCGGATGCTCGCCATGACCCACGCGTACCGGGACCCCGACGCCGAGGGCTTCCAGGACCCGGCGCTCGTGACCGGGGTCGAGCGGGCGCTCGCCCACTGGGACGTCGCCGACCCGGGCAACACCAACTGGTGGGAGACCGAGATCGGCGAGTCGATCGCGATGGGCCGGATCTCGATCTCCCTCGGTGACGTGCTGAGCGAGGACGCGATGGCCGTCGCGCTGCGGCACAACACCGGCAGGCTCGACCCGGTCGGCGCGAACGGCGCCTGGCGCACCACCAACTACCTGTTCGAGGCGATCGCCACCCACGACCTCGACAAGATCCGTGCCGGCTTCGACACGATGGTGCAGACCGTCGCCGTGGACGACTCCGGGACGGTCCAGGAGGCCGTGCAGCCGGACGCCAGCTTCTGGGCCCACGGTGCCCAGCTCTACAGCGAGGGCTACGGCATGGTGCTGTTCACGAACGTGGCGCTCTGGGCGGACGTCGCGCGCGGCACCAGCCTGGCCTTCAGCCGCCAGCACCTGGACACCATCGCCTTCTACATCATCACCGGCACCCGCTGGATGATCCGCGGCGAGATCGGGATGCTGTACCTGAACTACCGGCAGCCGAAGTCGATCGGCGGGGTGACCAGCCACGCGTCGGAGTTCATCGAGCCACTGACCCGGATGGTGCGGACCGACCCGCTCTACGCCACCGCGTACCGCGCGCTGCTCGACGGCATCCAGGGGAAGACCCGCACCAACGGGGCGACGGGCAACCGGTACTTCTGGCGGTCCGAGCTCTCCTCGCACCTGCGCGAGGACTACGGGATCTTCACCCGCCTGAACTCCAGCCGCACCGTCGGCAGCGAGTACCGCTCGACGTTCCGGCCCGAGATCGGCAACGAGATCGTGTGGAACTCCGCCGGGTCGACGGCGATCCAGGTCACCAACCGGGAGTACCTGGACCTCGGCCCGGCCTTCGACTGGTTCCACTACCCGGGCGTGACCGCGCCGTACACGAAGGAGCAGACGCGCGGGTCCACCGGCAACGGCGGCAGCTTCACCGGCGGCGTCTCGGACGGCACCTACGGTGCAAGCGTCTACACCCTGGACCGGGCGGCGACCCGGGCACAGAAGAGCTACTTCACCTTCGACGACGAGATGGTCGCGCTCGGCACGGGCATCGGGTCGACCTCGGCCGCCGCCGTGCACACCACGGTCAACCAGGTCGCAGCGAAGCCCAACGCCACGGTGAACGGCAGGCCGGTGGCGCCCGGCACGGACGCCGCCGTCGTGGACGGTCCCGCCTGGGCGTACAACGACGAGGTCGGGTACGTGTTCCCGGCCGGCGAGCGCGTCCTCGTGTCGAGCAAGCCGCAGACCGGCAGCTGGATCGGCGAGGCCCCGGTGACCCGCGACGCCTTCACCCTGCACGTCGACCACGGCACGCGACCGGACGGCGCCGGGTACGAGTACGTCGTGCTGCCCGCCGCGACGCCCGCCGAGGTCGAGGCGTACGCGAACGCCCCGGCGGTCGAGGTGCTCCGCAACGACCCGGCGCTGCAGGCGGTGCGGCACGCCGGCGCGCACCGCACGATGGCGACCTTCTTCCGGGCCGGCACGCTCGACCTGGGCGACGGGCGGGCTCTCGAGGTCGACCAACCCAGCCTGGTGATCCTCGACGAGTCGGGCGAGGTACCCGTCGTGAGCGTGGCGAACCCCGGCCAGCCGGGCATCGTCGTGCGCGTGTCCCTCACCGGGCCGGACGGCGCCGCGCACGGCGTCTTCGCCCTCGGGTCAGGGGCGGCGCTCGGCAAGACCGTGACCGCGGCGCTCGCCGTGAGCGTGGGCGACCCGTCCCCGTACACGGCGAGCAGTGCCCGGGACGGGCACGGCGCCGCACTGGCCGGCGACGGCGACGCGGGCACGTCGTGGCAGCCGGACGGCGGGGGCACCGCGTGGCTGACCCGGCAGCTCGAGCACGGGTCGTTCGTCACCGGCGTCACGGTGTCGTGGGGCGACGACCATGCCACCCGCTACCTGCTGCAGACCTCCACCGACGGCCGCACGTGGACCGACCAGCGGTTCACGCAGGACGGCACCGGCGGGACGACCCGCCTCGACGTCGCGCCCACGGCGGCCGGCTTCGTCCGGCTGCTCCTGCTCGGCGGCGACGGAGACGGCTACGCGGTGCGGGAGCTCGAGGTCGACACGAGCGTGAACGTCGCACTCGGCGGGGCGGTCTCCGTCTCGGGCACGTCCGGCGGGGCCGCCGGCAGCATCACCGACGGCAACATGGCGACCCGCTGGAGCGGGAACCTGTCCGACACCGCCTGGGCGCAGGTGGACCTGGGGTCGGTGAAGCCGGTCGGGGCCGTCCGGCTCTGGTGGGAGGCGTCGTACGCCCGCCAGTACCGGATCCAGGTCTCGGACGACGGCTCCGCCTGGCGGGACGCGTACGCCACGTCCGGCGCCGGGAGCGACGGCGGCGTCGACGCCGTGGCGCTCGACGAGCAGGCCCGGTACGTGCGGATGCAGACCGTCCAGCGCAGCGCCACCCAGTACGGGGTGTCGCTCTGGGAGCTCGAGGTGTTCGGTGACGACGCGATCACGTCGGCGCCGACGGTCCCGCCGGGCCGCGAGAACCTCGCCCTGGGCCGGGACGTCGCCGCGGACTCGCAGTACAACGCGACGCTCCCCCCGGGGAACGCCGTCGACGGGAACCTCACCACGCGGTGGGCGTCGCTGCGTCAGGACGCGCCGTTCACCACGGAGCGCTGGCTCCAGGTCGACCTCGGGAGCGCGCGCACGATCAACCAGGTCGTGCTGACCTGGGAGGCGGCGACCTCGAACGACTTCCGCGTCGAGGGGTCCGCAGACGGGCAGACCTGGCAGGAGCTCGCCCGGGTGCAGAAGACCTCGGCCGAGCTGAGGAACGTCGTGGACTTCACCCAGGCCGAGGTCCGGTACGTGCGGGTGATCGGCATGCCGGTGACGAAGTACGGCATGTCGCTCTTCGAGCTGGAGGTCTACGGCGGGTACACGCTCGGCTGCACGGCCACCGGCACCGCCCTCCCGCGCGACGGATCGGGGGTGCTGACGGCGACGATCTCCCCCGGCGAGGCCGACGACGCGGTCAGCGCGTCCTCCCTGGACCCCGCGGTCGCGGCCGTCACGGGTGCACCGCGGCTCGCCGCCGACGGGCGCATCGAGGTCGACCTGGCGACGGGGTCCTCCGGGTCCACGTCGGTGCTCGTCAGCCACGCCAAGGGCGACGAGATCGTGTGGTGCCCGGTGAGCATCGCGGTCACCACGCAGCACCTCGAGGACCTCGTGTCCCGGGCGAACACCCTGGAGAGCGAGCGCTACACGGCGGGCAGCTGGGCACCGCTGCTGCCCGCTCTGGAGACCGCGAAGGCGCTGCTGGCGTCGAGCGGGGTGACGCAAGCGGACATCGATCAGAGCGCGGCGGCGCTGTCCGCGGCGATCGACGGGCTCGTGCAGGTGGCACCGGCCGACGAGACGGCCCCGGTGGTGTCCGCGTCGGTCGACGGCCGGGTCGTGACGGTCGTGGCGGGGGACGAGGGCGGCTCGGGTGTCGCATCCGTCGAGTACCGCGTCGGCGGGTCGGGCGGCTGGACGACGTACACCGGGCCGGTCACCGTCCCGGGGTCCGACGCGGCCACCGTGCAGTTCCGCGCCACCGACGGAGCGGGGAACGTCTCGCCGGTGGGGTCCGTCCAGGTCGAGGCCGTCCCTCCTGGTGGTGACGGGACCCGGCCCGCGATAGGCGTGTCGTCGTCCTCCGTCCGGCCCGGCGACCGGGTGACCGTGACGCTGAGCGGGATGCCAGGGGCCGAGGTCGAGGTCGGCATCGCGTCGACCTACCGGCGCCTGGCCGGCACCGCGGTCGTCGACGGGTCGGCCCGGGTGAGCGTGACGATCCCGGCGGATGTCGCGGCCGGGACGCACCACCTGCAGGCGCGGGGTGCCGACGGCGGCGTGCTGGCCGAGGCCTCGATCACGGTGGTCGTCGACGCCGCCGAGGGCGGTGGCCTGGCTGCCACCGGCGCGACGATCGGAGTGGCGATCGCGATCGCGGTCGCCCTGCTCGCTGCCGGGACGGCGCTGAGGCTCCGGGTGCGCCCGCGGCGGCCGTAGCGCACGGGCGGCGGTGCGGGCGGTCCACGCCCGCACCGCCGCACCTCGGGGGCGATCCGGCCCCGGGGGCCACCGGGATCCCGGCAGGAGCCGCGCGGCCGCTACGAGGCGATGAGCAGCCCGTGCTCGAAGCCGTTGGTGAGCCGCCGGGCGGCGGAGAAGCGGCCTCCTCCCAGCCGGCGCGACCTCCCGATGACCACCAGGTCGGCCCGCTGCGTCCGCGCGAGCCCGGCGAGCTCGCCCACGATGTCGCCGGTCGGGAGGAACAGCCTGCCGTGCACCCGCGTGCGGGTGAGGACGTCGGCGACCTCGGCGGTGACGTCCGCCGCGACGTCGCTGCTCGCGTCGTCGGCGAGCGCACGTGCGTCCCAGCTGAACATCGACATCGAGGACACCGCGACCGAGGTCCAGTGCACGAACGGGCGTACGTAGCAGACGCTGAGCGTGGCCGACTCGCGCTCGGCGAGGCCCACGCTGAAGGCCAGCGCGCGGTACGACCTCTCGCGTCCGTCGACGCCGACGAGGATGTGGCGCAGGCTC
The DNA here is from genome assembly GCF_949769265.1 of Cellulomonas endometrii. Taxonomy (NCBI): domain Bacteria; kingdom Bacillati; phylum Actinomycetota; class Actinomycetes; order Micrococcales; family Cellulomonadaceae; genus Cellulomonas; species Cellulomonas endometrii. The sequence goes on from NZ_CATKPC010000002.1 coordinate 270,446, forward strand.
ATCGGGCGTCCCCGTCCCGCGCGGGCGGCCCGGCCTGGATCGATGCGCTCATCGTGGTCATGGCCCGAGTACACAGGTGACCTCCTGCGGCGGGGAACACGTAAAGTCGCGCACGATGTCTGTTTCTCGCCAGTCCCCGCCGGGCTGGACGGAGCTGCTGGAGTCCGAGGCCCGGGGCGCGGATGACCAACGCTCCGGTGTCTCGGCCGGTGGGGCGTTCCTCATCGAGCACGCGGCGGTGTCCCCGGACCACGCTCACCGGCGGGGGCACCTCGTGCACGCCGCCTCGGGCGTGCTGTCCCTGATCACGGAGCACGGGACGTGGATCGCGCCGGCGAACCGGTTCGGCTGGGTCCCCGCGGGTTTCGTCCACCGCCATCGTGCGCACGGGCGCACCGACATGCGCGTCCTGTACCTGGACGACGCCCTCGCGGGGGAGCTCCCGCCCGCGCCGGCGGTCCTGGTGGCGTCTCCGGTCGCCCGTGAGGCCGTCCTCGCGGCGACGGCGGGGCGGTCACGGACGGCGGCCGCGGTCGGGCACCTGCTGCGTGTCGTGGTCGACGAGGCGACCGACGCCCCGGAGCAGCCTCTTCATCTGCCGGAACCCCGGGACCGTCGACTGCGGGCCGTCGCCCGGCTCGTGGAACGCGACCTCGCCACGCCGGTGTCGTTGCAGGAGGTCGCCGCGATGGCCGGGGTCGGGGCGCGGACCCTGAGCCGGCTCTTCCGCGCAGAGACCGGGATGGGGTACCGGCAGTGGCGGTTGCAGCTCCGCGTGCACCGCGCTCTCGTGCTCCTCGCCGGCGGCTCGAGCGTCACCGACACCGCGGCCGCGTGCGGCTGGGCGACGACGAGTCAGTTCATCGAGCAGTTCACCCCGCTCGTCGGCATGACCCCCGGGCGGTACTGCCGGAGTGCCAGCGCGCACTGACGTCACCGGCTCGTGACCGGGCCCGAGCCGCCGGGCCGGTGCGGCGTGTGTGCACTGCACGCACAACGCCCGTCCGATGGCCGCGCCACCCCTCCAGCACCGCCCTTCCCGCGCGGCCCCCGCGCGATCCGCGAGGACCTCTCCCGGCCGGGCACCGGCTGCTCCTAGCGTCGGCGCATCCCGTCCGGGCCCCCCGGACGCGTCAACCGCCGACGGTCGGGCCGCTCGCGTGAGCGCTCACCGCCATCCCCTGGAGGAAGACGTGAGATCTCGTACTGCTGCCCTGGCCTGTGCCGCCGCCCTGACGCTCGCGGTGGGCGCGTGCGCCCCCGCCCAGTCCGGAGGGTCGGCCGCCACGGACGACGCCGACTCCGGCACCCTGCGCGTCTGGCTGTTCTCGGAGGTCACGCAGGACCCGAAGGAGGCCGTGGTCGACGAGGCCGTCGCCGAGTTCGAGTCCGCGCACGAGGGCGTCGAGGTGGAGGTCGAGTACATCCCTGTGGACGCCCGGTCGGAGCGGTTCACCGGCGCGTTCAACGACCCGTCGTCCGCCCCGGACGTCGCGGAGATCGGCAACACCGACCTCGCGGGCTTCGTCGACGCGGGCGGCCTTCTGGACGTCACCGACGCGATCGCCGACTGGGACGAGGGCGCGGACATCGACCCGGCGGTGCTGGAGACCACCGAGATCGACGGCGCCTCGTACGCCGTGCCGTGGTACATCGGCGTGCGCGCCCTGTACTACCGCACGGACGTGTTCGCCGAGCTCGGGCTGCAGCCGCCGGCGTCGCTGGCCGAGCTCGAGGAGACGGCCCGCGCGGTCCGCGCCGCCCGGCCGGAGCTCGTGGGCATCGCGACCGGTGGCGCCGCCCAGTTCGCCTTCCTCCCGTACATCTGGGCGCACGGCGGGCAGATCGCCGAGCAGGACGCCGACGGCGCCTGGACCGGCACGCTGGACTCCCCGGAGGCCCGCGAGGGCATCGCGGCGTACACCCGCCTGCTGCAGGACGACATCTGCCCCGCGCAGACGTGCGCCGAGTGGGGCGGCAACGCCTCGGTCCAGGAGTTCGTCGCCGGCAACGCGGCGATGACCATCGGCGGCGACTTCAACCGCCGCGCGGTCGACGAGTCGGCGGTCGGCGACCTGTACGGCGTCGTCCCGCTGCCCGGCGTCGAGGAGGGCTCCATCGCCCCGGCGTTCGGGGGCGGCAACCACCTCGCCGTCCTGTCGTCCACGGAGCGCCGGACGCTCGCGACCGAGTTCGTGCAGCTGCTCGCGGGCAAGAAGTACCAGCAGCAGATGTTCGACGCCATGGGGAACATCCCCGTGTTCACCGACGTGCAGGCGGACGTCGCGGAGCAGGTCCCCGCGATCGAGCCGTTCGTCGAGACGCTCGCGGCGGGCACCGAGTTCGTGCCGGTGACCCCCGCGTGGAGCACCGTCGACGCGCAGGCGGTGCTGCCGACGATGGTGCAGAGCGTCGCGACCGGCGCCGCGGACGTCGACACGGCGACCGCCGAGGCGACCGCGGCCCTGGACGCCGCGTTCGGCGCGCAGTGACGGCGACCCACGCCCCGCTGCCCGGCACGGGCGGGTCCACCCTGCCCGTGCCGGGAGGCACGCCCCGCGGCGGGCAGCCGCTCGCCCGGCGCGGCCGGGGGACCAGCTGGGCGCGCCGGTGGGAGCCGCGGTTCTACCTGATCCCGGCCGGCGTCGTCCTCGCCGGCCTGCTCGCCTACCCGCTCTACCAGCTCGTCGTCGTGTCGCTCTACGACTACCGCCAGGCGAACGTGTCCGGGAGCGCCCCGCTGCGGTTCATCGGGCTCGACAACTACGCCCGGCTGCTCGGCGACGACGCGTTCTGGACGGTGCTCGGCAACACGGTGGTGTTCGCGGCGGCGTGCGTCGCGGCGACCCTCGCGGTCGGCGGGGCGCTCGCCCTGCTCGCCACGCGGCTGCGGCCCTGGTCCCGCACGGTGCTGTTCCTCGCGTCGCTCGGCGCGTGGGCCACGCCGGCGATGACCGGGTCCGCGGTGTGGCTGTTCCTGTTCGACCCGACGCTCGGCTTCGTCAACCAGACGCTCACCGCGATCGGGCTGGACGGGTTCGCGGGGCACTCGTGGACGTACGACAAGTGGTCGGCGTTCGCGCTCGTGGGCGCGGAGATCGTCTGGTGCTCGTTCCCGTTCGTGATGGTGACGCTGTACGCCGGGATCATCGGCGTGCCGACCGAGATCCAGGAGGCCGCCCGCCTGGACGGCGCGTCGACGTGGCGGGTCGCCGTCAGCGTCGTCGCGCCGATCCTGCGGCCCGTGCTGGCGATCATCACCATCCAGTCGATCATCTGGGACTTCAAGGTGTTCACGCAGATCTACGTGATGACGGGCGGCGGCGGCATCGCCGGCCAGAACCTGGTGCTCAACGTGTACTCGTACCAGCAGGCGTTCGCGGCCTCCCAGTACGGACTCGGCTCCGCGGTCGGCGTCATCACCACGATGCTGCTGATGGTCGTGACCCTCGCCTACCTGCGGGCCCTGCGCCGGTCCGGGGAGGAGCTGTGAGCGCCCCCGCCGCGACCCGCGTCGCCCGCCGGCGGCGGCCCCGGGTCGGCGCCGACGTGCTGGCGGTCGTGGTCGCCGCGGTCGTCGCGTTCCCCCTGTACTGGATGCTGCTCTCCGCGCTGAAGCCCACCACGGAGCTGATGTCCGGCGACGCGCTGCCGTACACGCTGCACCCCACGCTCGACGCGTTCACGCGGGTGCTGTCGGTCGAGAACGTGGGCCGGTACCTGCTCAACTCGGTGCTCGTGGCTGCGGTCGCGGTGCCGGGCGCGATGTTCTGCGCCTTCTTCGCGGCCGTCGCGCTGACCCGCTACCGCTTCCGGCTGCGCACGACGCTGCTGGTCACGGTGCTCGTCGCCCAGATGGTGCCCGTCGAGGCCCTCACCATCCCGCTGTTCTTCCTGTTCCGGTCGTTCGGGATGGTCGTCCCGGAGCTGGGCCTGAACCACCTGGGCTCGCTGATGCTCGTGCACATCTGCTTCTCGACGCCGTTCGCGATCTGGATGCTGCGCGGGTTCGTCGCCGCGGTCCCGGAGGAGGTCGAGGAGGCGGCGCGGCTGGACGGCGCGTCCGGGCTGCGGTTCGTGCGGTCGATCCTGTTCCCGCTGGTCGCGCCCGGCCTCGTCGCGGTCAGCATCTTCGGGTTCATCTCGACGTGGAACGACTTCCTGTACCCGCGCACGTTCATCATCTCCGCGCAGGAGAACCAGACCCTGCCGCTGGCGATCCTCAACTTCTTCAAGCCGGACCAGAACGACTGGGGCGCGATCATGGCGGGCTCGGTCATCATGACGCTGCCCGTGCTGGTCTTCTTCGTGTTCGTGCAACGGCACCTGGTCTCCGGGCTGGCCGGGGCCGTGAAGGGGTGAGCGTGGACGCGTCCCAGACCCGGAACGAGTCGCTGTCGGTGCGCCGCAGCCTGCAGCTGCTGGAGCAGGTCCGCCAGCTGGCGACGGCCGAGCGGGGGGTGCCGGTGGCCGTCCTGGCCGAGCAGGTCGGGGTGCACCGGTCGACCGCCGCCCGGCTGCTCGCGCCCCTGGTCGAGGAGGAGCTGCTCGCCCGCGACGGGTCCGGCCGGTACCGCCTCGGCCCGGGCGCGCTGCGGCTCGGCCAGTCCTACGTGGACGAGCTCGACGTCGCCGGCCTGGCCGCCCCGTACCTGCGGGACCTGGCCGCGCGCACCGGCGCGACGTCGGTCCTCGGCCTCCCCGCGGGCGGGGCCGTCCGGATCGCGGCGTGCGCGGGCGACGGCGGACGGCTCCCGGTCGGCGCCGGCCTCGGGACGCTGCTCCCGACGTACTGCACGGCGCTCGGCAAGGCGGTGCTGTCCGTCGCGCCCGCCTCCTGGATCGACCAGGCGATCGCGACCGGGCTCCGGAGCTTCACGGACCGGACGATCACCGACCCGACCGAGCTGCGCGGGGAGCTCGACCGCACCCGCCGCCGCGGGTTCGCCCTGAATGACCGCGAGCACGACCAGCACGTCCGGGCGGTCGCCTCGCCCGTGCTCAACCACGTGGGCTCGGTGGTCGCCGCCGTCTGCACGTCGACGGACCACACCCGCATGCCGCCGGCCGCGATCCGCACCCACGCCCGGGCCACCGCCGAGGTCGCCCGCACCCTGTCTCGCGCGATGGGCTGGACCCGCGCGCCGCAACCCCTCCGAGAGGTCTGACGTGACTGCTCCCACCCAGCTCGGCCTCGTGCCCGCGCCGCGCGACGTCGTGCTCACCGGCGCCGACGCCGTCCTGCCCGCGGCGTTCGCCGTGCACCTCGACCCCGAGGTCGCCGACGCGCGCGCCGTGCTCCTGGACGTCCTGTCCGTCCGCCTCGGCTGCGCGGTGAGCGTCGTCGAGGACCCCTCGGCGCCCGCCGCCGTGCGGCTCGTGCACCGCCCGGGGATGCCCGAGGAGGACTACCGGCTGACGGTCGACGGCACCCGGGAGCCCGTCGTCCTGGTCGAGGCCGGCGGCGCCGCGGGCGCCCGGCACGCCGTCCGCACGCTGCAGCAGCTGGCGGGCCCGGCCGCGTTCCGTGCCGTGCCGACGGGGCGGCCGGGGCAGCCGGGGCAGCCGGGCGGCGTGCTGCTGCCCGGGGTGGTCGTCGACGACGGCCCGCGGTTCGGCCACCGCGCGGTGCTGCTCGACGTCGCCCGGCACTTCATGCCCAAGGACGGCGTGCTGCGGTTCATCGACCTCGCGTCCGCCCACAAGCTCAACGTGCTGCACCTGCACCTGACCGACGACCAGGGGTGGCGCATGGAGGTCCGCGCGTTCCCCCGGCTGACGGAGGTCGGCGCGTGGCGCACGGAGTCGCAGGTCGGGTCGTCGCGGTCGCCGCTGCGGGACGGCACCCCGCACGGCGGGTACTACACGCAGGACGACCTGCGCGAGATCGTCGCCTACGCGCGGACGCGCGGCATCGTCGTCGTGCCGGAGATCGACGTGCCCGGCCACTCGCAGGCCGCGATGGCGGCCTACCCGCACCTCGCGCCGCACCTCCCGCCGCAGCAGGTGTGGACCCGGTGGGGCCTCAACCCGCACGCGCTGGGCGTCTCGGACGACGTGCTCGCGTTCTTCCGGACCGTCCTGGACGAGGTCATGGAGATCTTCGACGCCCCGATGATCTGCCTCGGCGGCGACGAGGTGCCGACCCAGGAGTGGGCGACCGACCCCGACACGGTGGCGCGGGCCACCGAGCTGGGCCTGGACAGCGTCGAGGAGCTCGTGCCGTGGTTCGTGGCGCAGCTCGCCGAGCACCTGCGCGCCCGCGGGCGGCGGACCACGGTCTGGGACGAGGTCGGGGGCGCGCGCGTCCCCACGGACGTGGTCGTGAACTCGTGGCGCGGCTACCGCGGCGGCATCGACGCCCTGCGCGACGGGCACGACGTCGTGGTGTGCCCGGAGCACGAGGTCTACCTCGACCACCGCGCCGCGGCCGGCCTCGACGAGCCGGTGCCGGTGGGCACCGTGCACACGGTCGAGGACGTCTACCGGTTCGAGCCGCTCACCGACCAGGTCGCGGAGGCGGCCGGCGAGCTCGGTGCCGGGACGGTGCTCGGGGCGCAGGCGCACATCTGGACCGAGCAGCTCGACAGCCCGCGCCGCGTGGACTACGCCACCTACCCCCGGCTGACGGCGTTCGCGGAGGTCGTGTGGTCCCCGCGCGAGAGCCGCGACTGGGAGGACTTCGAGCGGCGGCTGCGGGACGCGCACCTCCCGCGCCTGGACGCCGCCGGGGTGGAGTACCGGCCGCTGGACGGGCCGCACCCGTGGCAGCGCCGGCCCGCCGTCCCCGGCTGGCCGCTGCGGTTCGACGAGCTCGGCCGGCTGGTGCACGCCGTCGACGGCGCCCGGTGAGCGCGACCGGCACCGGCGCGCTCCGGGTCCCGCGTCCCGGCGACGCCCTGCTGCTGCGCGGCGGGACCGTCGCCGACGGCAGCGGGGCACCCGAGCGGGCGGCCGACGTGCTCGTGGCCGGGGGCCGCGTGGTCCGCGTCGCGCCCGGCGTGAGCCCGGCCGGGGCGACGGTCGTCGACGTGAGCGGCATGGTCGTCATGCCGGGGTTCGTCGACGCGCACGTGCACGCCGACGCCGTCGCGCTCGACCGCGAGGTGCAGGACGCGCTCGCGCACCAGGGCGTCACCACCGTCGTCGTCGGGCAGGACGGGCTGTCGTACGCCCCGTCGCACGCCTCGGGGAGCGGCGGCCCGGGCGCCGACGGCCCGGACGCCGCGGCGTTCGCGCGCCGGTACTTCGCCGCCGTGGACGGCGACCACCCGACGTTCACCACCGGGTCGGTCGAGGACCTGCTCGCGACCTACGACGGCGCGACGACCGCCGACGTGGCGTACCTCGTGCCGCACGGCACCCTGCGGTACGCGGTCATGGGCCCGGACGCCCGCCCGGCCCGGCCCGACGAGATCGGGGCGATGGCCGACCTGCTGGCCGCGGGCCTGGACGCCGGTGCCCGCGGGATGTCCACGGGGCTGGAGTACGCACCGGCGTGCTGGGCGCAGCCCGACGAGCTGCTCTCCCTGTGCGCGGTGCTCGCGAGCCGCGGCCTGCCGCACGTCTCGCACATGCGGGGCTACGAGGACCGGGTGCCCGTGGCGCTGGCCGAGCTGCTCGACCTGGCCCGCCGCACCGGGGTCGCGACGCACGTGTCGCACCTGCACGGCCCGGCCGACGTGGTCGTGCCGCTGCTGGACGCCGCGCTGGCCGACGGGTTCGACCTGACCTTCGACAGCTACCCCTATTTGCGCGGCGCCTCCGTGCTCGCCCTCGTGGCCCTGCCCACCTGGCTGCCGCTCGCCGACCCCGACCGGGCCGTCGCCCTCCTGGAGGACGCCGAGGTGCGGGCGCGGCTGCTCGCCGAGGACCTCCCGGCCCGGGCCGACGTCTGGCCGCGGGTGACCCTGGCGTCCGTCCCGCACCCCGACTACCGCTGGGCGGAGGGGCGCCGGCTGGTCGAGGTCGCCCGCGAGCTCGGCGAGGCGCCCGACCGCACGGCCCTCCGGCTGCTCGTCGCCACCGGCCTGCGCGTCGGGTGCGTGTTCGAGCAGCCGCCCACCAACTCGGCGGCCTCCGTGCGCGCGCTGCTGCGCCACCGCGCGCAGTGCGCCGGCTCCGACGGCATCTACGTCGGCGGGCACCCGCACCCGCGCGGCTGGGGGACGTTCGCCCGGTTCCTCGGGACGCACGTGCGCGAGCTCGGCGACTGGGACTGGGGCACCGCCGCCCGGCACCTCGCGGGGACCGCCGCCGCCCGGTTCGGGCTCACCGACCGCGGTGTGCTGCGGCCCGGCACGCGGGCGGACGTCGTCGTGCTCGACCCGCGCACCGTGGCCGACACCGCCACCTACGCCGAGCCGCGCTCCGTCGCCCGGGGCGTGCGCGACGTGCTCGTCGCCGGCGACCCGGTCCTGTGGCAGGGTGCCCGGACCGACCGCCTCCCGGGCCGCGGCGTCCGCTGAGGGGCGCCACCACCCACCGACCACCGGGACCACCGCCTCGACCACCGGTGCCACCGCTCCGCCCGCCGGGATCGCCGGCACGACCGCCGGGACCGCCGGCACGAACCAAGGAAGGCACCACCATGACCCGCACCGCCGTCAGCACCGACGCCGCACCCCGCCCCGCCGGGGCGTACTCCCAGGCCGTCCGCCTGGGCGACCTCATCTGGACCGCCGGGTTCGGCCCGCAGGACCCGGCCACCGGCGCCGTGGCCGACTCCGTCGCCGAGCAGACCCGGCAGGTGCTCCGCAACGTCCGCGCCACCCTGGAGGCCGCGGGCTTCACGATGGACGACGTCGTGAAGACCACCGTGCACCTGGCGGACCTCGCCGACTTCGCCGAGTTCAACGCCGCGTACGGGGAGTTCTTCACCGCGCCCGAGCCGGCGCGCACCACCGTGGGCTCGCAGCTCGCGGGGATCAAGGTCGAGATCGACGTCGTGGCGGGTCGCGCCTCCTGACGGCGAGCGGCGGACCGTGCCGGCGCGCACCGGCACGGTCCGCCGCCGTCAGAACAGAGTCGTCAGCAGGTCGGTCACCCGCAGGTCCTCGTCGAGCACGGGCACGACGCGCCACTTGTCGAACGCCGTGCAGGGGTGCGACACCCCGAGCTCCAGCAGGTCCCCGACCTCGAGCGGCGTCGCCCGGTCGTCCACCGGCTCGAGGTAGGCGTGCTGGTCGTTGGTCCGCGTGAACGCCCACCCGCGCACCGGCTCCGGCTCGGCACCCGCGCGGTGCACCCGCAGCGGGACGGGCAGGCCCTCGTCGACCGGGACGTCACGCTTGCCCGCGCCGACGATCACGAGCCCCGGCTCCGGGCAGGACGTCACCTGCGCCCACACGCGCAGGGCGGGGCGCAGCGTCCCGGGCACCCGCGTGAACGGCGTGCGGCGGGCGTAGACGCCGTGGTCGTGGGTCACCGTCGACCCGCTGCGCAGCAGCACCCGCGCGGGCAGCCCGCCGAGCACCGGCCGCCCGCCCAGGACCTCGGCCACCACGTCGAAGTACGCCGACCCGCCGACCGAGACGGTCACCTCGTCCGCCTCGACGAGCCCGGCGTCCGCGAGCAGCGCCGCCACGCCCCGCAGCTGCTCCAGGAAGCACCGCACCTCCGTGACGCCGGGCAGCCCGCCCTCGTACGCGGTGACGCCGAGCAGCCGCACCCCGGCCGCGGCCCGGACGGCCCCGGCCAGGTCCAGCGCCGCCGCGGCGTCCCGTACGCCGGTCCGCCCGCCCGCGTGACCGAGCTCGACGAGCACCGGCACCGGTGCGTCCTCGTCCGCGACGGCCACCAGCGCGTCCAGCCCGGCGCGGGAGTCGACCTGCAGCACGACCTGACCGCCGTCCGCGGCACCCTCGCGGGCCACCCAGCGCAACACGCTGCCGTCCAGCACCTGGTTCGCGACCAGGAGGCGCCGCACCCCGGCCGCGCGCGCGGCGAGCGCCTGGTTCCCGGTCGCGACCGTCATCCCCCACGCGCCCGCCGCGAGCTGCCGCGCGAACAGGGCGGGGGCCATGGACGTCTTCCCGTGCGGGGCCAGGTCGAGCCCGTGCTCGGCGGCGAACGCCGCCATGGCAGCGACGTTGTGGTCCACCGCGGGCCCGTCCACCGTGAGCGCCGGCCAGGTGAGGGAGCCGTCCAGCAGGTGCGGCCGCCGGGCCAGCCAGTCGCTCACTGCGACCGGCTCGGGCTGCCACAGCCCCTTGACCCAGGGGCCGACGACGGCGGGCCGGTGCGCGGTGTCCGAGGTGAGGAGATGCACGTGCCGACCGTAGGGCGGGGCGCGGCCGGCGCGGAGGGGCGGGGGACAGGTGTGTGCAGGCCGCACGGGGCGTGCGTGGGGGTCTGCTTGACGGATTTCCTGAGCGCGCTCAGAATTGAGCACGCTCGGATTCGCCGAGCGGGACGGCGTGCTGCCGGCTCCCACCACGAAGGAGCACCACCCTCATGCGGGCTTTCGGGATCACCGGCTACCAGCAGCCGCTGACGCAGATCGACGTCCCGGAGCCGGTCGTCGGTCCACGCGACGTGCTGGTCGACGTGCAGGCCGCGGGCCTGAACCACCTGGACGAGAAGATGCGGGCGGGTGAGTTCAAGGCGCTCCTGCCCGCCGCGATGCCCCTGGTCCTGGGCTACGACGCCGCCGGGACCGTGCTCGAGGTCGGCTCCGAGGTCCGCGGCTTCGCCCCGAGCGACCGCGTCTACGGGCGACCCGCGGCGGGCGGCACGTTCACCGAGCGGATCGCCGTCCCCGTGGATGAGCTCGCGCACGTCCCCGCGTCGCTCAGCACCGTCCAGGCCGGCGGCCTGCCCCTGGTCGCCCTGACCGCGTGGCAGGCGCTCGTCGAGCGCGGGCACCTGCAGCCCGGGCAGAAGGTGCTGGTCCACGCCGGTGCCGGCGCGGTGGGGTCGCTCGCGATCCAGCTCGCGAAGCACCTCGGCGCCGTCGTGGCCACCACCGCGAGCGGCGCCGGGGTCGACGTGGCGCGTGCGCTCGGTGCGGACGTGGTGGTCGACTACCGATCCCAGGACTTCGAGGCGGAGCTGTCCGGCTACGACCTCGTCCTCGACAGCCTCGGCGGGGAGAACCTGATGAAGTCGCTGCGCGTCCTGCGCCCGGGGGGCAAGGCCGTCGGCATCGCCGGGCCCCCCGAGCCGGCCTTCGCCCGGCAGGCGGGCCTCAACCCCGTGCTGCGGCTGGCGGTCGGCGCCCTGAGCAGCAAGGTCCGCCGCCAGGCGCGGAGGCTGCACGTGACCTACGAGTTCCTGTTCATGCACGCCTCGGGCGAGCAGCTGCGGCAGATCAGCGCGCTGATCGAGGACGGCACCCTGCGTCCCCTGCCCGTCGAGACCTTCCCCGCGGAGCAGACCGCCGAGGCGCTCGCGGGGCTCGCCGCGGGGCGCATCCGCGGCAAGGCCGTCGTCACGCGCGCCTGACGCCTCCGCCGTCCGGGCACGACGACGCCGCGGGTGGCAGGGGGTCCCCCCGCCCGCGGCGCCGTGCGTGGACCGGCTGCTCAGGACGGCGAGCCCGCGATCTGCGGGTAGACGACCTCCACCGGGGCGCTGAGCCCGGCCTTGGCCTGGACGGACGTCGCGTCGGCGAGCACCTCGTACCGGTCGGTCTCGACCGCGTCGAGCACGGCGGCGACGAGGTCGGCGGGGTCGGTCTTCGGGGCGTCGCTCCCTGCGGCCATGGCGGTGTCGACGTACCCGACGTGCACGCCCACGACGTGCACACCGGCCGGTGCGAGCTCGAGGCGCAGGGAGTTCGTCGCCGACCACAGCGCGGCCTTCGTGGCGCTGTAGATCCCCGCGACGGCGTACCAGCTCAGCGCGGAGTGGATGTCGACGACCGCGGCGTTCCTCGCCTGCACGAGCAGCGGGGCGAACGCGCGCGCGATGAGCAGCGGGCCGACGAAGTTCGTCTCCACGCTGGCGCGGATCTCCTCGTCGGTGTGGGTGAGGATGCCGGCGGTGGCGACCGAGACGCCCGCGTTGTTGACGAGGACGGTCACGTCCGGCGCGGCCTCGACCGCGGCCCGGATCGACGCGGGGTCCGTGACGTCGAGCGCGAGGGGCACGATGCGCTCGTCGTCCCAGGCGCGGGGGGTGCGGGCGGTGGCGTAGACCTTCGTCGCGCCGCGCGCGAGCGCCTGGTGGACGAACTGGGTGCCGATGCCGCCGTTCGCGCCGGTGACCAGGACGACTGCGTCGTCGAGAGCGGGCATGGTGGTGCTCCTTCTTCGAGGGACCGAGCCGGGCGGCCAGGGGCCCCGTGGAACAATGAGCCGCGGCACACCTGAGTCCGACCAGCAGTGACTACGCTCGAAACTGAGTCGACTCACCCTCTATTCCCGGAGGCAGCACCCATGGCAGTCGCCCCCACGCCGACCGGCCGGCGCGAGCGCAACAAGCAGCAGAAGCTCGAGCGCATCACCGCGGCCGCGCGCGAGCTGTTCGCCGTGCACGGGGTGGACGACGTCACGACGCAGCAGATCGCCGAGCGGGCCGACATCGGCGCCGGCACGCTGTTCCTCTACGCCCGGAGCAAGGGCGAGCTGCTCCTCCTGGTGCAGAACGCCGCCTACGCCGACGCCCTCGCCCGCGGCGTCCAGGCGGCCGCGAGCAGCGCCGACGCCCTCGACGGGGTGCTCGCGATCGCCCGGCCCGTCGTGGAGTGCAACCGCACCCAGGTCGAGAACGGCCGGACCTACCTGCGCGAGATGGTGTTCGGCGACCCCGAGGAGCCGCACCACCGCGAGGCGCTCGCCATCGTCGAGCGGACCGAGCACGCGGTCGCCGACGTGCTCACCCGCCACGGTCTCGCGGGGGAGGAGGACGCCGCGACCCTCGCGCACGTGGTGTCGGCGGTGATGCTCCTGGCGATGGCCACGCGAGCGGACGCCGGTGCGACCGTCGAGGAGATCCTGGGCGACATCCGGCGCCAGGTCGCCGTGCTGCTGGGACGGTCGTCCGGCTGACCGGCGCGCTCGCGAGCAGCCCGCGGCGTGTGGCGCGCCCGGGCGCCTCAGGCGAGCAGCTCGCGCACCTCGTCCGGGGTCAGCGCCGACCCGAACAGGTCCCCGTCGTCGATCACGGCGTCCACCAGCGCGGACTTCCGGGCCTGGAGCGCGACGACCTTCTCCTCGATCGTGCCCGCGGCGATCAGGCGGTAGACCATGACGTTCTTGTGCTGGCCGATGCGGTGCGTCCGGTCGATCGCCTGCTGCTCGGCGGCGGGGTTCCACCACGGGTCGAGCAGGAAGACGTAGTCCGCCTCGGTGAGGTTCAGCCCGGTGCCGCCGGCCTTGAGGCTGAGCAGGAACACCGGCGCGTCGCCGGTGCGGAACCCGTCGATCACGTCGGACCGCCGGGTGGTCGAGCCGTCGAGGTACGCGAAGTCCATCCCGGCGGCCGTCAGCCGGTCTGCGACGAGCGCCAGGTAGGACGTGAACTGGCTGAACACCAGCGCGCGGTGGCCCTCGGCGACCACGTCCTCGAGCTGCTCGAGCAGGGCGTCGATCTTCGCTGACGGGACCCCCGTGGCGGACGGGTCGATCAGCGTGGCGTCGAGCGCGAGCATGCGCAGCAGCGTCAGCGAGCGGTAGACGATGAACCGCTGCCGGTCCAGGTCGTCGACCAGCCCGAGGACCTTCTGCCGCTCGAGCTGCAGGTAGCGGTCGTACAGCGCGCGGTGCGTCGGGCCGAGCTCCACCGTGAGCACCTGCTCCTGCTTCTCGGGCAGGTCCGCGGCGACCAGGGCCTTCGTGCGGCGCAGCAGGAACGGCCGGATCCGCCGCCGGAGCCGGTCCAGCCGCTGGGAGCGGATCCGCTCCAGGTCGGCGGGCACGTCCCCGGCGCCCTCGCCGCCGGAGATCCCCTGGTGCACGCCCTCGATCGGCCGGACGTACTGGTCGCCGAACCGGCGCGCGGACGGCAGCAGCCCCGAGGTGGTGAGGGACAGCAGCGCGTGCAGCTCGGTGAGGGAGTTCTCGACCGGGGTGCCGGTGACCGCGACGGTGAACGGCACGGCCAGGTCGCGCGCCGCCTCGTGCACCCGCGCGGCGGGGTTCTTCACCTGCTGGGCCTCGTCGAGCAGCAGCCCCGCCCAGGCGACGTCCCGGTACGCCGCGGCGTCGAGCCGCAGCAGCGCGTAGCTGGTGACGACGACGTCGGCCCCCGCGGCGACCTCCGCGACCGTGCTGGCGCTCGCGGCCTCGGTCGCGGCGATCCGGCGGACGGTGAGCCCGGGCGTGAACCGTGCGGCCTCGGCGACCCAGTTCGGCACGACCGAGGTGGGGGCGACCACGAGGAACGGCCGCGGCGGCTCGTCGGCCGGCCGGGTCTCGACGGCGTGCTGCACCAGCGCGAGGCACTGCACCGTCTTGCCGAGCCCCATGTCGTCGGCCAGCACGCCGCCGAGGCGGTGCCGCCACAGGAACGCGAGCCAGGCGAACCCCTCGACCTGGTACGGCCGCAGCTCGGCCCGCAGGCCTCGGGGCAGCGGCGTCGCGCGCGGGGCGTCGGCCTCGTCGAGCAGCGCGCGCCACGGCTCGGCGGTCTCGACCTCGTCGGCCAGCTCCTCGAGCTCCCGCCACAGCGTCGTCTGGTGCCGGCTGATCCGCAGGCCCGTCTCCCACTCGGCGAGGTCCTGCGCCTCGGCGATGAGCGCGGCGAGCGGCTCGAGCGCCGGGTGGTCGAGCGAGAGGTACGTCCCGTCCACCAGCAGCAGCTTGGTGCGGCCCTTGGCCAGCGCGGAGAACAGCGGCACGAACGGGACGGTCCGCCCCTCCACGGTCACGGTGACGCCGAGGTCGAACCAGTCGTTCTGGTCGGTGGGCTGCGTGGTGATGGTCAGCACCGGAGCGCCGCGCAGCTCGCGGTAGTCCGGGGCGTCCCCGACGGCGTCCACCCGCACGCCGCGGCGCCGGGCGATCCGGGGCAGGGCCGTCGCGACGAACTCCGCCGCGTCCACGTCCCGCAGGGTCACCGGCACGGGCAGGTCCTCGCCGTCCGCCCACCACGCCGCCGGGACGACGCCCCGCGGCAGGAGCCTGCGCGGGTCCGGGGCGGGCCCCGACCGCGCGTGGGCGTCCCAGCTCCAGCTCAGGTCCACCACGTCCTGCGCCCCGTACCGGACGGTCAGCACGAGCGTCGGCGGCGCGGGCGGCGGCAGCGTCACGGTGCCGTCGGAGCTGCCGACCTCCAGGCCCGCGCGCAGGGCCGGCAGGTGCTCCCGGAGGAACTCCTCCGACCGGTCCGCCGGCACGACCACGCCGTCCCGCAGCGCGTCGGCGACGCTGCGGCCGCCCGGCGCCCCGAGCAGGGCGAGCTGCCGGGGGTCGAGCGGCGTGTCCGTCGGGGCGAGCACCAGGGTCCGCGGGTGCGCGAGGTCGACGACGTAGACGCCGTGGGTCCCGATGGCGTGCGCGTCGTGCACCGGCACGGGCTCGTCGTCCACGGTGAGCCGGGCACTGACCCGGATGCCCTCGCCGGCGCGGGTGGCGTCGAGGCTCAGCCGGGCCAGCGAGGCCACCCGGACGCTCGCCCCGGCACCGGACCCGACGAACGGGATGCCGAGCGACCGCGCCTGCGCCAGCAGCTCCCACAGCACGGGGTTCACGAACTCGTCCAGGTAGATCCACGCGGGGTCGCTGCCGGGCAGCGCCGGGCCGGCCGCGCGGTGCAGCGCACCGACCTGGCAGAACCACCGGTGCTGCTCGGGGTCCAGGTCGAGCCGCGCCTGCATGTGCGGCAGCGTCGACCACGTGACGTTGCCGCGCGTCCAGCCCCGGTCGGACCGCACGACCGGCCGGACGCCGAGGCGGTGCTCGCCGTTGCCGGGGGGCCCGTCCGCGCGGCCCTTCGCGCCCGGCGGCGCGACCGTGCGGGACGTCGGCCCGTTCCACCGGTCGCGGGTGTGCGGCGTCAGCTCCCGCAGCTCGAACTGGAGGGCCGACCGCCGGGAGCGGGGTGCTTCGCGCGCGGTGCCGCCCCACGCCAGCAGGCCGTCAAGGACGTCGCGCCACGCGTCGCCCGACCCGCCGGCAGGCGTCGCGGCGGGGTCGGGGGGGGGCACGCGGCGATCCTGGCACAGGGCCCCGACGCCCCCGCCCCGCCCGCGGGTCTGGCCCCGTGGCGCGGGGGTGCGGTGAGATGGGTGGGGTGCGGCAGCGCCGCCGCACCGCCCCGATCCCGGAGGACCCGCGATGGCGACGATCGTCTCGACCCTGTTCATCTCGCTCGACGGCGTCGCGGAGATCGACCCCGCCTGGCACTTCCCGTACTTCGACGAGCACATGGGCGCCGCGGTCGGCGAGGACTACGAGGGCACGGACGTGCTGCTGATCGGGCGCGTCACGTACGACAGCTTCGCGGGCGCGTGGCCGGAGCGGGAGTCCGCGGGCGGCGAGGACGCCACGTTCGCGGCGCAGCTCGGCGACACGCGCAAGGTCGTGGTCACCCGCGGGTCGCACGACCTGGGCTGGCGGAACGCCGAGCGGCTCGAGGGCGACCTGGTCGACGCGGTGACGGCGCTCAAGGCGCAGCCCGGGGTCGGCAAGGTCCTCGTCCCCGGGTCGCTGTCGGTGGTGCGGCAGCTGCTCGCCGCGGGCCTGCTGGACGAGCTGCGGCTGCTCGTGCACCCGGTGGCCGCGCGGCACGGTGAGCGGCTGTTCGACGAGGGGGAGCCGGTCTACCCCCTGCGGCTGCTGCGCTCGGACGTGTACCCGACCGGCGTCGTCCGCCTGGTCTACGCGCCGTCGGAGCTGCCGGCCTGACCCGCCGCGCTCAGGACGCGGCGAGCGCGGCGGTCGCCGCGTCCACGGCCGCCTTGGCGTCCTGCACCGGAGTGGTCCCCCGGAGCACGACGTCGATGTCGTCCGTGGTGACGTCGACGGCGGGCAGCGCCGCCGCGGCGTCGAGCGCCACGCGCAGCGCGTCCTGCGCCGCGGGGCTGCCCGTGCCGGCGGCCAGGGCCTGCTGCCCGGCGGCCACGGCCGCGTCCAGCTCCGCCCGTGCCTGCTCGTACGTGGTCACCGACTCGGCGACCTCGGCGTAGTAGTCGGCGGTCGCGATGGCGCCGATGGCGTCGTTCACCGCCGTGACGAGCCCGGACCCGGTCTCCGCGCGCTCCTCGGTCTCCGCCGCGCGCTCCTCGGCCGATCCCTCGGTGGGCGTGGAGGCGTCGAAGGACACGGCGGCGTCGTGCGCGTCGGCGAGCGCGGCGAGCAGCTCGGGGTCGGCGTCGTCCGCCCGGGTCGTCAGCCACTCGCCGGAGAGGTCGGTGATCTGCCCGAGCTCGACCTGGGTCTGCTCCAGCGCCGCGCTCGCGGAGTCGAGCCGGGCCAGCGCCGCCGGGTCCTCGCGCTGCTGGCCGAGGAGGAGGGCGGCCGCCGCCCCGAGGGCGACGAGGACGACGACGACCACGGCGGCGATCACGCGGCGGCTCCGGGCGGTGCTCGGTGCGGGGGCGGGTGCGGTGGCGGGCGGCGTGGCGGTCATGGCGGGAACCTGTCGATCCGGTCGGTGGTGCGGCAGCGGGGTCCATCGTCGCAGGCGCGAGGGCGGCTCCGCGGGAGGTCCGGCCCGGGACCCGACCCGGCCCGGCACGAGCGCGTCCGCCCCTGCGTGCTTCCTGAACGCCCCCTGTGGGTGGAAGGATGTGCCCATGACCTGCGTCGACGTCCCCGCCCGGCGGCCCGCGTGCTGAGCCGGACGGTCGACGTGGTGGTCGAGCTCCTGCTGCGCGTCGTCACGGCCGTCGCGCGCGCCGTCGTCCCGGGCCGCGACGTGCTCGCCGACGTCGCGGCCGGCTGGTCGTGGTCCGCGGCCATGTGGGCGGCGGTCGCGCTGGCCGCCGTGGCGCTGGCCGTCGGCGTGTGGACCGCGTTCTGGGACGACTGACGCGGGTCAGGCCTGCTGGACCGGGTACCGCCGCCCGCCCGCCCAGCGCTCCCACGGCCCGACCTCGACCGCCGCGCCCCCGAGCTGCAGCCGTCCGACCGCCCGGTTGAGCGCGTCGGGCACGCTGAACCGGAAGTGCCGGCTGCTGCCGCTGCGCACCCCGATCTCCAGGGCGGTCCCGGCGGGGCCCTCCTCCAGGACGGTCACCGTGAGGACGGGCGAGCTGAAGAACTCCGCCGGCTGCAGCAGCTGGGCCACGTTGAGGACGACCGCGAGGCGGTTCTTCACGCGGAGCGACCGGCCGTCCTTGCGGACGCGCAGGCGGCTGCGGCGCAGCTCTTCGGCGAGGACCGGCAGCACCGCCGCGGCCGGGGCGGCGACGCGGAGCGTGCAGACCGGGCGGCCGAACAGCGCACCCCACGGCTGCACCGGCCCGGCGCCCGGCACGGGAGCGCTCACGCCCGGTCCCGCCCGTCGCGCGGCTGCGGGAGCGGGGCTTGCTCGGCCGCACGCGCGCCGGGGCCCCAGGCGTCGAGCCGGGCCCGCGCGGCGGCGAGGTCGTCGGCCGCCTCGGTGACGTCCGCGGACTCCCGCGCGACGCCGGCGTAGGTCGCGAGCTGCTCGCGGGACCTCCGGACCAGCGCGGCCGCCTCCGGGGAGGCGTCCCGGCCCCCGAACACGTCGGCGAGCGTCGTCTCGCCCCGGTCGACGCGCTGCTGCACCCGGCGCCAGTCCGGGCCGAGGTCGCCGCGGCGCGCCGCCTCGGCGAGCTCCGCGCCGCGCCGGGCGTCGCGGTCCGCGTCCCGGCGGGAGCGGCGCTCGATCTCCTCCACCGCCGCCCGGATGCGGGCCATCGGGTCGACGCTCATGCGCGGGCCGCCCGGGTCGCGTACTCCGCGAGGTCCTCCAGGACCCCGAGCGTCTGGAACAGCTGCTGCTGGCCGCCGATGAAGCCGTCGATCGCGTCCACGACGCCCTCGATGATCGAGTACGCCAGGCGCACGTAGCTGATGATGTCCTGCACCAGGATGACCGCCTCCGCGGCGCCGGCGACCCACCCGACCACGGGCACGGCGGCCTCGGCGGCGAGCCGGATGAGCTTCTCGGAGACCTTCTTCAGGAGCATGCCGATCGCGATGCAGGCGGCCTGCGAGACGTACGCGATGTTCGTCGCGAGGCCCGAGATCGCGACGGCCGCGTGGCTCGCACCGAGGAACGCCCCCGAGCCCGCGACCATCGCGCCGCGGAACGCGTCGCCCGCGTCCCCCTGCCACCCGCTGGTCGTCGGGCTGGTGAGCCCGGCGAGGTTCTCCGCGATCGCGGTGAACGCCTGGCCCGTGCCGGACCACGCGGCGGCCGCGCGCTTGATGTCCTGGAAGTCCCCGCCGAACGGCTTGAAGACGACCTCCTCGAGGATCGAGAAGCCGACGAGCTGCTCCGCGACCCAGTCGATGCCGCCCAGCACGACGCCCGCGGACCAGCGCAGCTCCTGCACCTCGTTCACCCCGAGGTCCGGCGTCACCAGGTAGCTGCGCGGGTCGGCGGTCTCCTGGACCGGGCCGGCGGGCCCGGCCCAGCCCGCGACGTCCCCGACGAGGCCCCTCCCGGCGTCGACCAGCTGCCCGGCGCCCGGTCCCACCGCGTCCACGACGCCCCGGCCGGCGGCTGCGGCGACGGCGAGCGGCCGCAGCGGCGACGGGGAGAGCCCCGCGCGCAGCATGTCCTCGGCGACCTTCCCGGAGAACCACTGCGCCGGGTCGCCGAAGCCGTCCGGCGCGCCGCCTGCCGGCGGTCCGACGTCCGGCACGCCGTCGGCGGGGTTCGACCACGCGGCCATGGTCGCGCCGAGCCGGGCGGCGAGCCGCGCCTGCTCCTCGTACGCGCTCCGGTCGGCGTCGACGTAGGCCTCGACGCACCGGCCGACCGTGACGGCCGCGTGCGCGGTCACCTGCCCGGTGAGCTCCGCGGCCCGCGCCCCGGCCTCCAGCACGGCCAGCGCCGGCGGGGCGAGCATCGCGAGCAGCACGCCCGTGTCGTCGTGGATGCCGCCCTCGGCGCGCAGGTACCGGCCGATCGCCTCGGCGTGGCCCTGCTGCCGCGCGAGCACCTGCTGGGCCTGCACGAGGGTGGGGTAGGACACCTCGACGGTCACGCGTTCTCCTCCCGGCCGACGCGCGGGAACCTAGCAGAGCGCGCCGGCCGGCACACCCGCCCACGGCGTCCGGCGCGCGTGTCACCCGTGCGGCCTAGCCTGGGCAGATGCCCGAGGGTCACACCGTCCACCGCATCGCCCGCCAGTTCGCCCGGGACTTCGTCGGGCACCGCGTCGCCGTGTCGTCGCCGCAGGGCCGGTTCGCCGCCGGCGCCGCGCTGCTCGACGGCCGGGAGCTCCTCACGTCGGCGGCCGTCGGCAAGCAGCTGTTCCTCGGCTTCGAGGGCGGCCACGTGCTGCGGGTGCACCTCGGCCTGTACGGGGCGTGGGACTTCTTCGGCGTCGTCTCCCCGCTGGTCGACGGCACGGGGGCGGTCGCGAGCCTCGGGGCACCCCGGGTCCGCCGCTCGGTGCGGATGGGCGAGGGGGAGCGCGAGGGCGACGAGGGCGCCGAGGTCGAGGACTTCCCGCCCGCCCCGGTCGGGCAGGTGCGCGTGCGGCTCGCCACCGAGGCCACCGTCGCGGACCTGCGGGGGCCCACGGCGTGCGAGGTGCTCGACCCCGCCGCGACGGCGGCGGCGCTGGCGAAGCTCGGCCCGGACCCCTCGGTGGAGGACGACGTGCGCGCGCGCATGGCCGACCCGCACGCGGTGGCGGCGGCGACCGGCGCGGTGCTCGACGGTGGTCGCGGACCCGGCGGGGGCTCGGTGGCCGACGCCATGGCCCCGGGCGGCGGCACCGCGGCGGACGTCATGGTGCAGCGGCTGACGGCCCGCGGCACGCCGGTCGGCCAGCTGCTGATGGACCAGGCGGTCGTCGCCGGGATCGGGAACATCTACCGCGCGGAGCTGCTCTACCGGGCCCGCCTCGACCCGCACGTCCCCGGCAAGAAGGTCCCGGCGACGACCGCCCGGGCCCTCTGGGACGACTGGTCGGCGCTCCTGGCGGACGGCATCCGCACCGGGGTGATGATCACGCGGGAGGACCTGGACGAGGCCGGCCGGGCGGAGGCGCTGCGCGACCCGGAGGTGCGCCACTGGGTGTACGGGCGGGCCGGCGAGCCCTGCCGGACGTGCGGCAACCTCGTGGCGGTCGAGGAGATGGCCGGGCGCAAGCTCTACTGGTGCCCGACCTGCCAGCGCTGACCCCGACCGGGGCGGCGCGGGCGAGCCGCGAGTCCCGGGCGGCCCGCGCGGCCCGAGGTCAGGCGGCCGGGCGGCGCGTCATCGGCACGTGCGGGATGCCGTCCTCGTCGTAGGTCTCCCCGGCGCGCTCGAAGCCGAACCGCGCGTACCACTGCTCCAGGTGCGCCTGCGCGTGCAGGTGGATCGTCGCGTCCGGCCGGCACAGCGTGATGCCGTGCCGGATCAGCGCGGCCGCCACGCCGCGCCCGCGCGCGGCCTCGGCCGTCGCCACCCGCCCGATCGCGGGTGCGTCGCCGTCGGCGCGGAGCACCCGGATGCAGCCGAGCAGCTCGCCGTCGTCGTGCGCCCAGACCTGGAGCGTGTCCGGCAGCAGGTCCTGCCCGTCGAGGTCCGGGTAGGGGCAGTCCTGCTCGACCACGAACACGTCGACGCGGAGCCGCAGCAGCGGGTACAGCTCGGCGGCGGATATGTCGGCGGCGGTGCGGGTCTCGATCGTCACGGGCACCGGGTCAGCGTAGGTGCCGCCCCGGCTGCCGGGTGCGGGCTGCCGCCCCGGGCCCGGTCACTCCAGGTCGAAGTCCGCCACGAGCTTCGGGTCCGGGCGCCGCTCGCCCACCGGCACCTCGGCGGCGAGCACGTTGCCGCGGGTGGCCAGGGGGCACGCCCAGGCGGGGTCGTACGCGCAGGACGGGTTGTAGGCGAAGTTCAGGTCGAGGACGAGGCCGCCGTCGGGCGCCCGGCCGAGATCCGCGCCCTTGACCGTGTCGAGCAGGTACCGCCCGCCGCCGTAGGTCTCGCGGCCGGCCGTGCGGTCCTTCACCGGGACGAAGATGCCGCCGCCGTAGGTGCGCAGCGCCCACACCGACAGCACGCCGAGCTCGTCCAGCTCCACCCGGCCGACCCGGTCGAACGGCACCACGCCGTCGGTCCCGGTCGCGACCTCGAGGCGCTGCGCGGAGGTCGCGCGCACCCGCACCTCGAACCGGAACGCCGGGTCGTACGGGGCGACGTCGAGCCCGGTGAACACGGCCTTGGCCGCCGGCCGCAGCGGGGAGGCCGCGTGGTCGCCGAACAGCTCGTCGCGGCGGGCGACCCACTCGGCGTGCGCGGCGGCGGGGTCGTCCTGGGCGATGCGGCGCACGTCGGCGTAGGTCTGGGCGGTCCGGCGCCGCCAGTCGGCGACGGCCAGCGCGTCGAGCGCGAGACCGAGCTGCGTCACCATGCCCTCACCGTCTCACGCCCCGACCACGCCCGCGGTCCGCCCCACGCCCGCGGTCCGCCCCACGCCCGCGGTCCGCCCCACGCCCGCGGTCCAGCCGGCGCAGCGCGCGCACCTCCCGCACGGCCGTCGCGGCGCACACCACGCCGACCACGAGCGCCCACGGCCGCCCGCGCAGGGCGATCACCGCGCACACCACGGTCAGCGCGAGGGCGCCGACCACGACGGCGAGGCTCGACCACCGGACGCTGCGCAGCACGGTCCCGACGGTACCGCCGGACGCGCGGGCCGGGCGGCCGACGTGAAAGGCTCGGCCGCATGGACCTGAGGATCTTCACCGAACCGCAGCAGGGCGCCACGTACGACGACATCCTCGCCGTCGCGCGCGCCACCGAGGACCTGGGCTTCGACGCCTTCTTCCGCTCCGACCACTACCTGACGATGGGCGGGGACGGCCTGCCCGGCCCCACCGACGCGTGGACGACCCTCGCGGGTCTGGCGCGCGAGACCAGCCGCGTGCGCCTCGGCACGCTGGTCACGTCGGCGACGTTCCGGCACCCGGGCGTGCTGGCCATCCAGGTCGCGCAGGTGGACCAGATGTCCGGTGGCCGGGTGGAGCTCGGCCTGGGCGCCGGCTGGTTCGCGCAGGAGCACGCCGCGTACGGCATCCCGTTCCCGGAGAAGCGGTTCGGCCCGCTGACCGAGCAGCTGGAGATCATCACCGGCCTGTGGGGCACGCCCGTCGGGGAGCGGTTCTCCTACGCCGGCGAGCACTACACGCTGACCGACAGCCCGGCGCTGCCGAAGCCCGTCCAGACCTCGCCGCTGGACCCGTCGCGGGCCGGCGTGCCGGTGATCGTCGGCGGCCTGGGCCCGAAGCGGACGCCGGCGCTGGCCGCGCGGTTCGCGTCGGAGTTCAACCTGTCCTTCCCGCCCCTGGACCAGGTCGGCGAGAAGCTCGAGACCGTGCGGGAGGCCTGCCGGGCGATCGGCCGCGACCCGGAGTCGCTGACGATGTCGGTCGCGCTGGTGCTGGCGGCCGGCCGGGACGACGCCGAGGTGGACCGCCGCGCCGCCGCGATCGGCCGCGACCCGGTGGAGCTCCGTGAGGTCGGGATCGCCGGGACCACCACCGCGATCGTCGACCGCCTGGGCTCGCTGGCCGAGCTCGGCGTGAGCCGGGTCTACCTGCAGGTGCTGGACCTGCAGGACCTGGACCACCTGGAACTGGTGGCCTCCGAGGTCATGCCGCAGGTGCGCTGACCCCGGCGCCCTCGGTGGTGGCCCGCGACGCCGGACGACCCGTCCGGACCAGGTCGCGGGCCACCACCCCGGCCAGCACGACCAGCAGCACGTTCCGCACCGCGAGCACGACGGTCGGCACGGGCTGCTGCAGGGTGATCCCGTCGTAGGCGATCGGGAACACCACCTGCGTGAGCACCGCGATCACGAGCACGAGCACGGCGGGCGCCTGCCAGGACCGCAGCCCGCGTGCGCCGGGGCGGGCGAGGCCGACGACCACCGGCCCGGCCAGCCACCCGATGAACTGCGGCGACCCGACCTTGTTCGCGAGGATCAGCGTCACGGCGACCAGCAGCGCGCCCCGCGCGAGGAACCCCGCGGTGTCCAGCCCGTCGCCCGCCCGCCGGCGTACCCACCAGAGCAGGGCCGTCACGGCGGCCAGCGCCAGGGGCAGCACCAGCCCCAGGGCACCGGCCACCGCCGCGGTGCCGGGCCCGGCGATCTCCCACGTGGTGATCTCCTGGTTGAGCACCACCCGCACCGACGCGCTGCCGAGTCCCGCGAGCACCCACGGGGTCGCCGCGACGGACTCCACCTGCAGCCCCCGCTCGCCCTGCTCGGTGAGGAAGCTCGTCAGGTGCGCCAGCCCGCCGCCGGCCGCGACGGCTCCGGCCACCACGACGCACACGGCCGCCGCGGGCAGCACCAGGTCCCGCCACGGACGGCGCAGCACGAGCACGAGCGGCAGCAGCAGCGCCCCGGGCGCGACCTTCACCCACGCGCCGGCGGTCAGCAGCGCGGAGGCGACGGCCGGGTGCCGGAGCGCGACGGCGAGCGCCACCACGACGACGGGCGCGACCACCGCGTCCAGCCGGCCGACGGCCACCGGGCCGAGCATCAGGACGAACGCGATCCACCACCAGGCGCCGAGGGCGGGGTCGTGCCGGGGCGGGTCGACGACCCCGCGCACCGCCGCCGCACCCCGCGCCGGCGACCGGGGTGCGTACCGCAGCAGCACCCCGACGGCGACCGCGTCCAGCACGGTGACCAGCACCGACCACCCGAGGGCGTACGTGCGGGTGCCGACCGCGTCCACCAGGGCGGGCGCGAGCATGGGCAGCACCGCGCCGGCGGGGTACACCCAGTCGCCGTCCAGCACCGGCCACACGCCCTCGTGCAGGCCCTGCCACATCCACCAGCGGTACAGGTCGAGGTCCCAGAACGCCTTCGCGGGGATCAGCACGACGCCGACGTAGGCGATCCACCCGTGCACGACCAGGAACGCCGTCCACAGCGCGGTGCGGGAGCGCAGCAGGCGGTCGATGGCGGCACCTCCGGGGCGTCACGCGCGGGTGGACGGGCGGGTGGACGGGCGGCCACACCCTACGCGGGCGACCCAGTAGCCTGCCCAGCGGTGCCCGGACCCCCCGGGCGAGCGAGGAGAGGAACCGCGTGAGCGCGATCGGGTGGCGGGTGCACGGCGACGGCAGGCGCGTGGCGCCGGGGGCGGTCGTCGCCCCGGACGAGCGGCTGTCCTGGCCCCGGACCATCGGGATCGGGATGCAGCACGTCGTGGCGATGTTCGGCGCGACGTTCCTGGTGCCGCTGCTGACCGGCTTCTCCCCGGCGACGACGCTGCTGTTCTCGGCCATCGGGACGGTGACGTTCCTGCTCGTGACGGGGAACCGCCTGCCGTCGTACCTGGGGTCGAGCTTCGCGTTCATCGGCCCGATCGTCGCGGCGACCGCGTCGGGCGGGCAGTCGGCGGCGGTCGGCGGGATCCTCGTCACCGGCCTGCTGCTCGCGGCGATCGGCCTGGTGGTGCACCTGGCCGGGTCCCGGTGGATCGACCTGGTGATGCCGCCGGTGGTCACGGGCACCGTGGTCGCGCTCATCGGCTTCAACCTGGCGCCGACGGCCTGGGGCACCTGCGACGAGACGGGCGCGTGCAGCGGGTTCCGCGCCGCGCCGGTGACCGCGCTGGCGACGCTGGGGGCCATCGTGCTCGCGGCGGTGCTGTTCCGCGGCATCCTCGGGCGGCTGTCGATCCTCGTGGGCGTCGTGATCGGGTACGTCGTGGCGACGCTGCGCGGGGAGGTCGACTTCTCGGCGGTGGGCGACGCGGCGTGGTTCGGGCTGCCCGAGCTCGTCACCCCGACGTTCGAGCCGCGGCTGCTCGGCCTGTTCCTGCCCGTGGTGTTCGTGCTGATCGCCGAGAACGTCGGGCACGTGAAGTCCGTCGCCGCGATGACGGGCCGCGACCTGGACCCCCTGACCGGCCGCGCGCTGCTCGCTGACGGCCTGGCCACCACGTTCGCGGGCCTCGGCGGCGGCTCCGGCACCACTACGTACGCGGAGAACATCGGCGTCATGGCGGCGACCAAGGTCTACTCGACGGCGGCGTACTGGGTGGCCGCGGCCACCGCGCTGGTGCTCAGCCTGTCGCCGAAGTTCGGCGAGCTCATCAACACGATCCCGGCCGGCGTGCTCGGCGGTGCCACGACGGTGCTCTACGGGATGATCGGCGTGCTCGGCGCCCGCATCTGGGTGCAGAACCGCGTCGACTTCTCCGACCCGGTGAACCTCACGACCGCCGCCGTGGCGCTCGTGGTCGGCATCGCCAACTTCACGTGGACGGCGGGCGACCTCACGTTCACCGGCATCGCGCTGGGCACGGCCGCCGCGATCGGCGTCTACCACCTGATGCGCGCGGTGGCGCGGTGGCGCGGGACCAGCCAGGAGCCGGCGTCCCCGGCGTCCGTCCCGGGCGGGGCCGAGCTGGAGCGCTGAGCAGGACGCCGGCCGGGGGCCTCAGCCCTCGGCCGGTGCCTCGGTGGCCGGCGGCGGCACGGGCTGCGGGACGGCCGTGACCTGGTCGAGGGCGATGCAGCCCTCCGGCACGGCGAACGGCTGGTCGACCACGAGCACGACGTCGGCGGCCGCCACCAGCGCGCTGTACGACGAGCCGACGACCACGTCGACCGTCGCGTCGGCCCGGGTGTCGAGCACCAGCTGCGGGGTGTCGAACTGCGCGGCGAGCGTGTAGGCCGCCGCGACGCCCTGCGTGCCGAACTGGATCAGGGCGGTGCCGCTGTACGGCTGGTACCCGCGGTCCGCCGCGTTGGCCTGGCCGGCGATCGTGAAGCCGCGGGCCGCGAGCGCGTCGGCGGTGTCCCCGGCCAGCCCCACCCGGTTGGTCGCGTTGAGCACGGTGGCGGACACCTGCCCGTACGGCACGGGCGTCGCGCCCTCGGGCGGGCACGGCGAGTCCTCCGCGGCCAGCCCGGTCGGCTCGGGCGAGGAGAAGTCGCGCGCGAGCAGCGGCAGCGACACGTTGCCGGTGTACACCGCGGCGGCGCCCAGCCCGGCGACCGCCAGGCCGGTGAGCAGGACGCCGAACACGACGGCCTGGCGCTCGCGGGTGTGCCGGCGGCGTCGCTGTCGGGCGGCGTCGGGGGTGCGGTCAGCGCTCATCGGACTCGATCACCAGGACGCGCGCGTGCAGCACGGGCCGCTGCTGCAGGGCCGCGCGCACCGCCCGGTGCAGGCCGTCCTCCAGGTAGAGGACGCCGCGCCACTGCACGACGTGCGCGAACAGGTCGCCGTAGAACGTGGAGTCCTCCGACAGGAGGTTGTCCAGGTTCAGCGTGCGCTTGGTGGTGACCAGCTCGTCCAGGCGCACCTGGCGCGGCGGGACGTCCGCCCACTGCTTGGGCGTGACGAGGCCGTGGTCGGGATAGGGCCTGCCCTCGCCCACCGACTTGAAGATCACGCTCGCGAGTGTAGGTGAGAGCGACCCGCCCCGGGTGCACCGGCTCGCGGGACGGGACGTGCCCGTGCCACCCGGGTGAATCTGCCCGCGGGGGTCGCGCCCGGGGGTCTCGTGGCCGATGAGACCCGGTACGGGGGCGCACGGGGGAGTGCGAGCGAGCAGCACCGACGGGAGGTGGGCGATGCCGGCCGACGCACGTCGTCGTGCCCGGGCACGGATGCGCCTCATCGTGGGCGTCGTCGTGCCCGCGGGCCTGCTGCTGTCCTTCGCCGCGGCCGCCCTGGACGCGCACCAGCAGCGCGAGCGCGCCGACGCGTCCGCCCGCGGGGCGCTCGCCGTCACCGCGGAGGCCCTCCTGGCGCGCGTGGAGGTGCAGGTCCGGCTGGCGTGCACGTCCGCGTCGATGCTCACCCCCACGGAGACCACGTCCTGGGCCGACGGGGCGGCGGCCTGGGAGTCCCACCTGCGCGTGCTCGGCGGTCCCGCGACGGAGGCCGGCTCGACCGGCGCGGTCGCGTGGCTGCCCGCGCCGTCGTCCCCGGCGGACCGCGCCGGGGTGGTCACCGTCGCACCCACGGCCGCCGGTGCGACCGGTGCGGCGACCGGCGCCGTCCGCGTCGAGCGCGTCGTGCGGTTCGGGGACGCGTCGCTGGTCGACGACCTGCTGGCGGGCCGGGGGGACGTGGACGCGATCCGCGCGGTGGCCTCGGCGCTCACCCGCGCCCGGGACACCGGCCAGCCCACGCTGTCCGCGCCCTACCCGGTCGACCTGACCGCCGCGATGGACCCCTCCGACCTGGGGAAGGCGGCGCGCGCCGGGGACCCCGCCGGTTCCGAGGCGGCCGTCGCCGTGCCGGTCTACGACGGGCCGGTCGCCCCGACGAGCCCCGCGGAGCGGCAGCGCCGCCTGCTCGGCTGGACGCTCACCACGCTCCGGGTCGGCCCCATGCTGGACCACGTCACCACCCGGCCGCGGGACGCGACGCTCGTGCTCGACGACGGCACCCCGCTGGGCGTGCTGTCACGGGAGCCCGCCGCCGTGGCCGACGTCCTGCGCCCGGTCGGGACGACGCAGCAGCTCGACGTCCCGGTGGCGGGCCGGACCTGGACCCTGGTCGCCACCCAGCAGGACGTCCCGGCGGCGCTGTCCTGGTTCCCGCTGGCCGCGGGCGCGGTGCTGACGGCCCTGGTCGTCGGGATGGTCGCCTCCCGCGCCGCCGCGGAGGGGCGCGCCGTGGCGCTGGCCGCCGAACGCACCCGCGCGCTGGCCGCGCGGACCCGCGACCTCGAGTCGATCACCCGGAACACCCCCGACGCGCTGGCCCGGGTGGACGCCGACGCCCGGCTCCGGTTCGCGAACCGGGCGATGCGCGAGGCGGCGGGCCTGGGGGAGGACGACCTCGGCCGGCCCGTCGGGGAGCTCGCCGGCCGGTCGCCCGTGATGGACGCCGCGCGGGCGCTCGCGCACCACACCCTGGCGTTCGCGACCGAGCCCGGGGTGGACGCCGAGCGGGACCCCCGCTCGCTCATCAGCATGTCCGTGGAGTCGCGCGGGCACTGGTACGAGGTCCGCGTGGTCCCGGAGACCGGGCCGGACGGCTCGGTCGACTCCGTGCTGGTGGTCGCGCGCGACGTCACGCGGTTCCGCGAGGCGAAGGAGCGGCTGACGCACGCCGCGACGCACGACCCGCTCACCGGGCTGGCGAACCGCGACGTCGCCCGGGAGCGCGCGGTGGCGGCGCTGACGACCTCGCGGGTCGGGACGGCGCTCCTGCTGCTCGACCTCGACCGGTTCAAGCTGGTCAACGACTCCTACGGCCACGTCGTCGGCGACCAGCTGCTGCAGAGCGCGGCGACGCGCGTGGCGGCGGACCTGCCCGAGCGGGCGACGGCCGCGCGGCTGGGCGGCGACGAGTTCGTGGTGCTGCTGCCCGACGCGACCCCCGCGGTCGCCGAGGCGGCGGCCCTGCGGCTGGTCGCGGCGTTCGACCGGCCGTTCGCGCTGCACGACGAGGAGTTCGCCGTCGGGTGCAGCGTCGGCGTGGTGCACGCGGAGCCGGGCGCGCTGCCGTGGGACGAGCTGCTGCGGTGCGCGGACGTCGCGATGTACCGGGCGAAGGCGGCGGGCGGCGGCTGCCACCACTGGTACGAGGAGCACGGGGCGGACCGCGCCCGCCAGCGCCTGACCATGGCGGCGGACCTGCGGCGCGCCACCCGGGAGGGCGAGCTCTCGCTGGTCTACCAGGCCGAGGTCGACCTGGTCACCGGCCGGGTCGAGGGCGTCGAGGCCCTCATGCGCTGGACCAGCCGGACCCGCGGGCCGGTGTCGCCGGCCGAGTTCATCCCCGTGGCCGAGGAGACCGGGCTGATCGGCGACCTCGGCGCGTGGGCGCTGGACCGGGCGCTGCGCGAGGTGGCGGGGCACAACCGCGGCACCGGCAGCGACCTGCGCGTGTGGGTGAACGTGTCCCCGCGGCAGTTCGCGGGCAGCAACGACCGGCCCGACCTGGTGACGCTGGTGGTGGACACCCTCGCCGCGCACGACGCGCCACCGAGCTGGCTGGGCATCGAGGTCACCGAGAGCGCGCTGGCCGACGACGCCCGGGCCGTCCCCATGCTCCGCGCGCTGCGGGAGCTCGGCGTCGGGGTCGCGATCGACGACTTCGGCACCGGCTACTCGTCGCTCTCGCGGCTGCACGACTACCCGGTGACCCTGCTGAAGATCGACCAGTCGTTCGTGCGCGAGCTCGGGGGTTCCGGCCCGGCGGGGCCGCGCGCGGCGGGCGTCGTCGAGGCCGTCGTCGCGCTGGGGCGGTCGCTGGGCGCCGACGTCATCGCCGAGGGCGTGGAGGACGAGCCGCGGTACACCGCGCTGCGCTCCCTGGGCTGCGACCTCGCGCAGGGCTACCTGTTCGGGCGGCCCTGCACGTTCGCCGAGGCCGTCCGGCCGGTGGAGGTGCCGGGCGCGGCGCTGCCGGGGATGGTCGGCGCGCGCCCGCCCGGGCTCGGCTGAGGCACCGGCTGCAGCAGCAGCATCCACGTCGCGCACGCCGCCGCGAGCAGCGGGACCGCCAGGCCGATCCCCGTCGCCGGCACGACCACGCCCGAGTCGTTGAGGGCGAACCCGATGCCCAGCGTCACCGCGAGCGCGATGAGTCCCTTGAGCAGCATCGGGGCGTCCGTCGCGAGCCGGCGCACCGGCGCCCCGGCGGACAGCCACGCGTACGGGCCGCCGTCGGGGGCGCTGACCGCCGACCGCGCGGGGCGGCCGACGAGCAGCACGACGAGCAGCAGACCCCCGATGGCCAGCAGCGTCTGCTCGCTGCCGAACAGGATCCGCAGGTTCGCCTCGCCCTTGCGGAGCAGGACGGTCCACAGGCCGCCGTCGAGCACCGTGTCGATGAACCGGCCGAGGTGCGAGCGCTGGTCCGGCGGCCGCATCCAGTCGAGCAGCGCGATGCCGATCACGGTGACCGCGCCCGCCGCGAGCACCGCGAGCACCCGCCGCCAGCTCAGCCGGACGCCGGCCGTGAGCAGGGCGAGGATGGCGAAGCCGGGCACGAGGGCGGGCGGGCCGCCGAAGTCCGCGCCGATGCCCGGCATGCCGTCGACCACCGTCGCGACCAGCCCCATGCCGGCGACCACCGCGACCGCGAGGCCGCGGCGCCCGGCACGGAGCAGCGGGTCGGCGAACGCCACGGCCGCGAGGATCATCGCGGTGGCGAACAGGGCGAACGCGGGGTTGCCGAACCCGTAGAACCGGCCGGCGACCAGCGAGCCGGGCCCCATCATCGAGTCGAGCGCCAGCCGCGCACCGGTCGCCACGTCGACCGCCAGCACCACGGCGGTCACGGTGCCGACGACGCCGAGGGGGGCGAGCAGCCGGTCGCGCCACCACGGGACGAGCAGGGTGAGGGCGCCGATCAGCGTCACGAACAGCGCCACCGCGCCGGTCAGGGCCCAGGCCGGGGAGCCCGCGCGCCACCACGGCAGCAGGTTCGCCAGGAACGTCGACACGGGCACCGCGGCGACGGCCACGGCGGCCACCCGGATGGCGTGCAGCACGCGGCGCGGGTGCTCGGGGCCGCGGCGGCGCCCCGGCCGGAGGCGGTCCAGCACGCGCAGCCACCACAGCCGCACCCGGCCGTTCAGGCCGACCATGACGACCAGGTACAGCAGGAGGTTGAGCCCGACCCACAGCACGTAGAACCCGCCGACCAGCGGCTTGGCGGCCTGCGCGTGCCGGTTCTGGTCGATGAGGTACGCCACCCGCTCGCCCGCCATGGCGTCGTCCGGCGCGAACCGGACCGACGAGCCGACCAGCGCCCCCGCCGGCGCGAGGTCGCGGACGCCGAGGGCGTCGAGCACCGTCGGCGTGATGTCGGTCGCCTGCAGGTAGCCGTCCTGCCGGGTCGACGGCGACCCGATCATCCCGCCCGCGTAGGTGTCGCCGTCCACCGTCGGGCCGAGCGCCGCCGCGAGCTGCAGCTGCGCCCGGCGGCTGGAGTCGGCCACGGAGAACACGAGCACCGTCGCGTCGGGGGACTCCTCCCGCACCGCGTCCAGCACCGCGCCGACCCGGGCGTCGATCGCCTGCACCTGCTCGGCGCGCGTCGGCTCGATGACGACGTCGGTGCCGGACAGGTCGGGCACCTCCTGCTCGCCCGAGTCCGGGGCGGCGCCGTCCGCGTCCGACCGGCCGCGCGTCTGGTAGCCCGGGTCGCGGACCGTGCCGGCGTCGACGACCACGAGGGCCGACTGCCCGACGGCGGTCGCGACGGCGGACTCCAGAGCCCGCTCGTCCGCCGGCGACCGGACGTGCGTGCCGACCGGGGTGCCGTCCGCGTCCGCGAGCGCGATGGCCGCGCCCGGGCCGATCCCCGTCACCGGGAGGCCGGCCTCGGCGACCGTGTCCCCGAGGAGGCCCAGCCGGGAGTCGTACGGGGAGGCGGCCGTCGCGTCGAGGTAGTCCTGCCACCCCGGGACGGTGCCGCTGGCCAGCGGGTCGCGGAGCGTGCGGCACGTCCCGTCGGGTACCCGCACGTCGTCCGACCGGCCGCCCGCGGACACGGCCAGCCAGCCGGCGCTCGGGCAGGTGTACGACCAGCGGCTGC
Source organism: Cellulomonas endometrii (assembly GCF_949769265.1). Lineage (NCBI taxonomy): Bacteria > Bacillati > Actinomycetota > Actinomycetes > Micrococcales > Cellulomonadaceae > Cellulomonas > Cellulomonas endometrii. Next base: position 303,006 of record NZ_CATKPC010000002.1, read on the forward strand.
GGACCACCGTCGTGCCCACCGCGGCCTCGCGAGACAGCTCCCACAGCTCCGGGGTGGTGAGCGACCCGAGGTCGTCCCAGCGCAGGCCGGTCACGCCGACCAGCACCACCGGCTGCGCCGGCCCGGCGGCGTCCTCCGCGGCTGCCCGGTCCGCCGCGGCGGCGCCCGACGCCCCGGCGACCCACCCCAGCGCGACCGTCAGCAGCGCGGCGATTGCCGCGACCACGAGGCGCGACCCGGCCGCCGGGCGGGCGACCGCGCGGGCGGTCACGGGCGGGCGGTCGGCGGGCGTGGACGAGGGCACCGGGCCAGCGTACGGGCGCACTACTCTCGGACGGGTCGCGCGGAGCGGCTCTGCGGCGCACGTGCACGCGCGCCGCACAGGGCGCTCACGCGGCCGTCACGTGCACCGACGCGCCGGCGCCGGCGCAGCCCCGTCCCACCGCCCGACGACCCTGGAGGTCCGATGCCCGGCCGCCCCCGCTACGCCTACCTCGGCCCCGCGGGCACCTTCACGGAGGTCGCGCTGCGGCAGGTCGCGAGCCCCGAGGACGCGGACTACCTGCCGCAGGCGGACGTCGTGTCCGCGATCGAGGCCGTCCGCACCGGGGAGGCCGACCACGCGGTCGTGGCCATCGAGAGCACGATGGAGGGCGGGGTCACCGCGACCCTCGACGCGCTCGCGGTGGGCAGCCCCCTGGTGCTGCAGCGCGAGGTGCTCGTGCCCGTCGGGTTCACGCTGGTCGGCCGACCCGGGGTGCCCCTCGCGGACGTGCGGGCCGTGGCCGCCCACCCGCACGCCTGGGTGCAGTGCCGCCGCTGGCTCGCCGCCCACCTGCCCGGCGCGGCGCACGTCCCGGCCACGTCGAACACCGCCCCCGCGGCCCTCCTCGCCCGGGCGGCGGCGGACGGCTCGGACGCGCTGGGCTTCGACGCCGCGCTCGTCCCCCCGGCCGCCGTCGCGCACTACGGGCTCCGGGTGCTCGCCGAGGGCGTGGCGGACAACCCGCACGCCGTGACCCGGTTCGTCGTCATCGGCCGGCCCGGCGACATCCCCGCCCCGACCGGCGCGGACAAGACCACGCTCGTCGTGCACCTGCCGAGCAACGAGGCCGGCGCGCTGCTCACGATGCTCGAGCAGTTCGCGGCCCGCGGGGTGAACCTGTCCCGCATCGAGTCCCGTCCGATCGGCGACTCGCTCGGCCGGTACTCGTTCTCGATGGACGCCGAGGGGCACATCACCGAGGAGCGGATGGGCGAGGCGTTCATGGGCCTGCACCGGGTGTGCCCCCACGTGCGGTACCTGGGCTCCTACCCGCGCGCGGACGGGCAGCCCGCGGACGTGCACATCGGGACCGCGGACGCGGACTTCCGCGCCGCCCGGGACTGGCTGCGCGGGGTGCGCAGCGGCGACAGCGTCTGACGCTCGGGCCTGCGCGGCGGCTCGGGCCCCCGCGGCGGCTCAGGCCTGCGCGACCCGGACGACCAGCGCGCCCGGGTCCACCCGCGCGGCGATCTCCGTGGCCCTGCCCAGCACGTCCCCGTCGACCTGCACGAACTCGCCGCCGCCCACCGTGACGTGGACCTCGCGGGCCCGGGCGTGGTCGATGCGGCCGATCTTCGCGGGCATCTGGCTGCGGACGCCGACGCCCTGCAGCACGACCTCGCCGAGCAGCTGCGCCCACCCCGCGACGCCGCCGCGGGTGTCGATCGCGGCGACGTCGAGCCAGCCGTCGTCGAGCACGGCGTCGGGCAGCAGCGTGATGCCCCCGGGCAGCCGCCCGCAGTTGCCGATGAGCAGGCTCCGGACGCGCGCGGGCGCCTCGGGGGCGTCGTCCAGGCGGACGACGGTGCGCAGGCGGCGGCCGTGCAGGTGCTTGATGCCGGCGACGAAGTAGGCGACCCACCCGACGCGCGCCTTGAGGTCGTCGTCGGCGTCGGCCACCATCGCCGCGTCGAAGCCGATGCCCGCGATGACCAGGAAGATGTGGTCGCGGGGCACGTCGGTGTCGGCGGGCAGGTCGTCGGCGGCCTCGGCGATGTCGTCCTGGACGTCGGACTCGAACGCCAGCACCTTGATCCAGCCGACGTCGATGGTGCGGTCCGTGCCGTCGAGCGCGATCTGCAGCGCGGCGAGCGGGTCGCCGAGCGGGATGTCGAGGTTGCGCGCGAGCAGGTTGCCGGTGCCGACGGGGATGAGGCCCATCGGCACGCCGGTGCCGACCAGCGCCTCGGCGACGGCGCGCACGGTGCCGTCGCCGCCGAGCGCCACGACGACGTCGGCCCCGCGGGCGACCGCCTCACGGGCCTGGCCGATGCCCGGGTCCTCGAGCGTCGTCTCCAGCCACAGCGGCTCGGGCAGGTACTGCTCCGCGCAGGCGCGCCGGACGGTCGCCCGGAGATCCGGCACGTCGGGCTTGGAGGGGTTCGCGACGAACGCGACCAGCGGGCCGCGCGGCGACGGCCCCGCGGTGCCGGTGCTCTCGCCGGCCGACGCGGCGGGCACGGGGTCCGTCCCGCGCCGCGCGGGCAGCCCGCGCCGCTGGGCGGCCAGGCCGCGCCACGCCTGGACGGCGACCACGAGAGCGACGACCGACAGCACGGCCGCGACGACGGCGAGCCATCCCTCCCAGGTCATGCGAGGAATCTACGGGTGAACACCGACACGGGCACAGGTGGCCGGCGGGTCGTGCCGCGCGGCGCGGTCGGTAGGCTCGCCGTGTGATCGATCTGAAGCTGCTGCGGCAGGACCCCGACGTCGTCCGAGCGAGCCAGGTGGCGCGCGGCGACGACCCGGGCCTGGTGGACCAGGTGCTCGACGCGGACGCCCGGCGGCGTGCGGCCCTGACGGACTTCGAGACGCTGCGTGCGGAGCAGAAGTCCCTGGGCAAGAAGGTCGCCTCCGCCCAGGGCGACGAGAAGCAGGACCTGCTCGCGCAGGGCAAGCGGCTCGCGGAGCAGGTGAAGGCGCTGCAGGCCGACGCCGACGCCGCGGAGGCGCTGGCCACGGAGCTCGCGCGCCGGATCGGCAACGTCGTCGAGGACGGCGTCCCGGCGGGCGGCGAGGACGACTACGTCGTGCTGCGCCACGAGGGCACCCCCCGCGACTTCGCCGCCGAGCTCGGCCCGGACTTCCGCGTCCGGGACCACCTGGAGCTCGGCGAGGGCCTGCAGGCGATCGACACCGAGCGCGGCGCGAAGGTGTCCGGCGCGCGGTTCTACTACCTGACGGGCGTCGGCGCCCGCCTGGAGCTGGCGCTGCTGAACGCGGCGGTCGACCTCGCGCTCCGCGCGGGCTTCACGCCGGTCATCACGCCGACGCTGGTCAAGCCGGAGGTGATGGCGGGCACCGGGTTCCTCGGCGCGCACGCCGACGAGGTCTACCGGCTGGAGGCCGACGACCTGTACCTGGTCGGCACCAGCGAGGTCGCGCTCGCCGGGTACCACTCGGGGGAGATCCTCGACCTGTCGGCCGGCCCGAAGCGGTACGCCGGCTGGTCGGCCTGCTACCGGCGCGAGGCCGGGTCGTACGGCAAGGACACCCGCGGCATCATCCGCGTGCACCAGTTCCACAAGGTCGAGGCGTTCTCCTACACGACGGTCGAGGACGCCGCGGACGAGCACCGCCGCATCCTCGCCTGGGAGGAGGAGATGCTGGCCCTGGCCGAGCTGCCGTACCGGGTGATCGACACCGCGGCGGGCGACCTCGGGTCCAGCGCGGCGCGCAAGTTCGACTGCGAGGCGTGGCTCCCGAGCCAGGAGCGGTACCTGGAGCTGACGTCGACGTCGAACTGCACGACGTTCCAGGCCCGCCGCCTCGGCGTGCGGGAGCGCACCGCCGAGGGCGAGGTCCGGCCGGTCGCGACGCTGAACGGCACCCTGGCGACGACCCGGTGGATCGTCGCGATCCTGGAGAACCACCAGCAGGCCGACGGCTCCGTCCGGGTCCCGGAGGGCCTGCGGCCGTACCTCGGCGGCCTCGAGGTGCTGGAGCCGCAGCGGCCGGCGGGGGGCGCGTCGCGATGAGCCACCCGCGGACCGTGGCCGGCACGCTCGTCGCCCTCGACGTCGATGGCACGCTCATGACGTACGACGGCGTGATCTCCGACGACGTGCGCGCGTGCGTCGCGTCGCTGCGGGACGCCGGCGCCCACGTCGTGCTGGCCACCGGCCGGGCGGTCCGCAGCACCGTGCCCGTCATGGTGGAGCTCGGGCTCGAGGACGGCTGGGCGGTGTGCTCCAACGGAGCCGTGACGGCGCGGGTGCACCCGTCGTTCAGCGAGGGCTACGAGGTCACGAGCATGACGACCTTCGACCCCGAGCCGGCCCTGCGGGTGCTGCAGCTCGAGCTCCCGGACGCGCTGTTCGCGGTCGAGGACCTCGGGCGGGGGTTCCGGGTGTCACGGCCGTTCCCGGACGGCGAGCTCACCGGTGACCAGGAGGTCGTGCCGTTCGACCGGCTGGTCGCGGAGCCCGCGACCCGCGTCGTCGTGCGCGACCCGGGCAGCACGCCCGAGGAGTTCCAGGCGCTGGTCGAGCGCGTCGGCCTGCGGCAGGTCAGCTACGCCGTCGGCTGGTCCGCGTGGCTGGACCTGACGCCGGGCGGCGTGTCCAAGGCCAGCGCCCTGGAGGAGCTGCGGCGGGAGCTCGACGTCGAGCCGTTCGCGACGGTGGCCGTCGGCGACGGGGCGAACGACATCGAGATGCTCCAGTGGGCGGCGCGCGGCGTCGCGATGGGCCACGCGGCGGACCCGGTGCGCGCGGCGGCCGACGAGGTCACCGGCACGATCGCCGACGACGGCGCCGTCGCCGTGCTGCGGAGCATCGGGCGCGAGACGGCCTGACCTGCGGGTTGCGGTAGCGCTCCCACAGGGACAGCGCTCACCGGAGGGGGTGGACCGCGCCCCGTCCCGCGGAGCACAATCCCCGCCATGGCGCACGGCATCGTCGACGTGGCCCGGGTGGCCGGGGTGTCCACCGCGACCGTGTCGCGCGCCCTGCGCGGTCTGCCGAACGTCACCGAGGCCACGCGCGAGCGCGTGCGCCGCGCCGCCGACGAGCTCGGCTACGTCCCGTCGCCGTCCGCGGCGTCGCTGGCCTCCGGGCGCACGCGCACGATCGGGCTCATCACGCCGTGGGTGGCGCACTGGTTCTTCGCGAACGTGATCGAGGGCGCCGAGCGGGCCCTGCGGGTGGAGGACTTCGACGCGCTGCTCTACACGTTCGAGGTGTCCCGCGACCACCGGCGGATGCGCGTGGACCCCGACGTGCTGCGCCGCCGCGTCGACGGGGTGCTCGTGGTGGGCCTGCCCCTGGAGGCCGAGGAGGTCGAGGCGCTCGAGAACCTGGACTACCCGCTGGTGTTCGTGGGCGCCGGCGCACCGGGGCGGGTGACCGTCGGGCTCGACGACGTCGCGACCGCGCGGCGGGCGGTCGCGCACCTGGCGGACCTCGGGCACCGGGTGATCGCGCACCTGAGCGGCGAGCCGGACGACACCCTCCCGTGGTCGCCGGCCGTGCAGCGGGCGGTGGGGTGGCGCGCCGAGGTGCGGGCCCGCGGGCTCGACGACACCGGCCTGGAGGTGCACGGGCACTTCGACGTCGCGGGCGGGCGGGCGTCGATGCACGCGCTGCTGGACCGGCGCCCGGACGTCACGGCGGTGTTCGCGGCGTCGGACGAGATGGCGATGGGCGCGATGCTCGCGCTGCGCGACCGGGGCCTGCGCACGCCGCTCGACGTGTCCGTCGTCGGGGTCGACGGGCACGAGATGGGGGAGCACCTGGGCCTGACGACGATGGCCCAGAACGCCCACGACCAGGGGGTGACGGCGGCCTCGATGCTGCTCGAGATGATCACCGGCGCACCCGTGCCGCAGGAGGTCGTGTTCCCGACGGTGCTGGTCGACCGGGGGTCCACGGCCGCACCACGTGACCAAATCGTGACAACTCGTTAGCCGAAAGCGGTTGTGCAGCGGCTATGTAAACGCTTGCATAGGACCGACGCACCGAGGCGTACCCGCCTCGGAGGAAGAGCACCACGACGAGGTGGAGGCAGCATGACCAGGATTCGTCGACGCGGCACGGGTGCCGCGCTCGCAGGCGGGCTCGGGCTGGCGCTCGTGCTGACCGCATGTTCCGGCGGTGGGGACGACAGCGGTGACGAGGGCACCGACACCGGGGGCGACACGGGCGCGAGCAGCGAGATCGACTGCGCGCCGTACGAGGAGTTCGGTGACCTCGAGGGCACGACGGTGTCGATCTACACGTCGATCGTCGAGCCGGAGCAGCAGACGCAGGAGGACTCCTACGACCCGTTCGAGGAGTGCACCGGCGTCACGGTCGAGTACGAGGGCTCGCGCGAGTTCGAGGCCCAGCTGCTCGTCCGCATCCAGGCCGGCAACGCCCCCGACATCGCCTACCTCCCGCAGCCCGGCCTGCTGAAGACGATCGTCCAGGACTTCCCGGACGCCATCGTCCCCGCGCCCGAGGCCACGTCCGCGAACGTGGACGAGTTCTTCACCGAGGGCTGGAAGGAGTACGGCTCGGTCGACGGGACGTTCTACGCGGCCCCGCTCGGCGCGAACGCGAAGTCGTTCGTCTGGTACTCCCCGGCCATGTTCGAGGACGCCGGCTACGAGGTCCCCGAGACCTGGGACGACATGATGGACCTGTCCCAGCAGATCGTGGACGACGGCGCGATGCCGTGGTGCGCGGGGGTCGAGTCCGGTGACGCGACCGGCTGGCCGGGCACCGACTGGATTGAGGACGTGGTGCTCCGCACCGCCGGCCCCGACGTGTACGACCAGTGGGTCAGCCACGAGATCCCGTTCAACGACCCGCAGATCGTCGAGGCCTTCGACACCGCGGGCGAGATCCTCAAGAACGACGAGTTCGTGAACGCGGGCCTCGGCGGCGTCGACTCCATCGCGACCACGCCGTGGACGGACGCGGGCTTCCCGATCCTCGACGGCACCTGCTGGATGCACCGCGCGGCGAACTTCTACGCCACGCAGTGGCCGGAGGGCACCGAGGTCGGGCCGGACGGCGACGTCTACGCGTTCTACCTGCCGACCAACCAGACCGACATCAAGCCGGTCCTGGGTGGCGCCGAGTTCGTGGCGGCGTTCGACGACCGTCCCGAGGTGCAGGCGTTCCAGACCTACCTGTCCAGCGCCGACTGGGCGAACACCAAGGCCAAGACCACCCCGATGGGCGGCTGGGTCAGCGCGAACAACGGTCTCGACCCGGAGAACCTCGCCACCGACTTCGACAAGCTGTCGGCCGAGATCCTCTCCGACCCCGAGTCGGTCATCCGGTTCGACGCGTCCGACCTGATGCCGGGCGAGGTGGGTGCCGGCACGTTCTGGACCGGCATCGTCAACTGGCTCACCGGGTCCTCCACCCAGGAGGTCACGGACCAGATCGAGGCCTCCTGGCCGGCTGCGTCCTGACCCCGGGAAGGGTTGCGACCAGGTACTGACCGACGGACGGCCTGCCCGGCCGGACGGGGACCTCCCCGTCCGGCCGGGCGGTCCGGCGTGGCTCGGAGGGGCACATGGACTGGCTGACGAATGCCGACACGGTGGCGGAGAAGTTCGCGCTCATGGGCGTGGCGATCCTGCTGTTCGTCGTCGTGATGGGGGCGATCCTCCTTCTGGTCGACCGACCGAAGAAGATCCCCCGCTGGGTGGTGGCCGCGGCGTTCGCCGGGCCTGCCCTGCTCCTGCTGGCGTGGGGCCTCGTGCGGCCCGCGCTGCTGACCGTCTGGTACTCGTTCTTCGACAAGCGCGGGAACGAGTTCATCGGGGTCGACAACTACCAGCGCGCGCTGACCGAGGGGCAGTTCCAGAACGTCCTCGCGAACACGGCGATCTGGGTCATCCTCGTGCCCATCGCGGCGACGCTGATCGGGCTCGTGTACGCGGTGCTGGTCGACCGGACCCGGTTCGAGAAGCTGGCGAAGGCGCTGGTCTTCGTGCCGATGGCCATCTCGATGGTGGGCGCGTCGATCATCTGGAAGTTCGTGTACGAGTTCAAGCCCGACCAGCCCGGGGTCAAGCAGACCGGTCTGCTGAACCAGGTGCTGGTGTGGGTCGGCCTGGAGCCGCAGCAGTTCCTCATCAACGCGCCGATGAACACGGTGTTCCTCATCGTCGTGATGGTCTGGATCCAGACCGGGTTCGCGATGACGGTGCTGTCCGCCGCGATCAAGGCGATCCCGGACGACATCATCGAGGCCGCGCGGCTCGACGGCCTGCACGGGATGAAGATGTTCCGCTTCATCACGGTGCCGTCCATCCGGCCGGCCCTCGTGGTCGTCCTCACCACCATCGCCATCGGCACGCTGAAGGTCTTCGACATCGTGCGCACCATGACCGGCGGCCAGTTCGACACGCAGGTCATCGCGAACGAGTTCTACACGCAGGCCTTCCGGCAGAACAACCAGGGGCTCAGCTCGGCGCTCGCGGTGATCCTGTTCATCCTCGTGATCCCGATCGTCGTCTACAACGTGCGGCAGCTGCGCAAGTCGGAGGAGATCCGGTGACTACCACTCCGCTGCCCCCCACGGGGGCCATCCCGCAGGCCGTCGACGAGACCGCGGACGCCGGTGGGCAGGGCGGACGCGGCCGCCGGCTGAGCCGCGTCGAGAAGCGGGCCATCGCGACCAAGGGCAAGCTCTCGTCGCCCTGGGCCTCGCTGCTCGCGATCGTCATCGCCATCCTGTGGACGATCCCGTCGGTCGGGCTGCTCGTCACGTCGTTCCGGCCCGAGCTCGACATCCGCCGCTCCGGCTGGTGGACGGTGTTCACCGGCGACGCCGAGTTCACGCTCGACAACTACGACCAGGCGCTGTTCGGCTCCGGGGCGAACCTCGCGACGTACTTCGTCAACTCGTTCGTCATCACGATCCCCGCGGTGATCATCCCGATCACCATCGCGCTGCTCGCGGCGTACGCGTTCGCGTGGATCGACTTCCGCGGCCGGGAGATCCTGTTCGTCGCGGTGTTCGCGCTGCAGATCGTCCCGCTGCAGGTGGCGCTCGTGCCGCTGCTGCGCGACTACGTGAGCGCCGGCGTCGCGGGCTCGTTCTGGACCGTCTGGCTGTCCCACTCGATCTTCGGGCTGCCGCTGGCGATCTTCCTGCTGCACAACTTCATGAAGGAGATCCCGACCTCCCTGGTGGAGGCGGCCCGCGTCGACGGCGCGGGGCACGTCAAGATCTTCTTCCAGGTGCTGCTGCCGCTGCTCGTCCCGGCGATCGCGGCGTTCGGCATCTTCCAATTCCTCTGGGTGTGGAACGACCTGCTCGTCGGCCTCACGTTCGCCGGCCCGGGGTCCCGGCCCCTGACGGTCGCGGTCGCCGAGATGGCGGGCAGCCGCGGCGGCGACTGGCACGTGCTGACCGCCGGGGCGTTCATCTCGATGGTGGTGCCGCTGATCGTGTTCATCTCGCTCCAGCGGTACTTCGTCCGCGGCCTCCTGGCGGGCTCCGTCAAGGGCTGACCGGTCGGCGCCGCGGCCCCGGCCCCCGGGCCCGCAGCAGAGTGGAGAGTCCTGCCGGACACGCCGAGGTGTGTCGGGCAGGACTCTCCGCTGCGTGGGGGGTCACGCGCGGGTGCGACGCTCGGGGCGCGGGCGGAGAGCCACGGCCGCGAGGGCCAGGGTGGCCGCCGCCGCGACCGCCGCCGCCGGGAGCGGGAGCGCGCCGAGCCCGTGGGCCGCGACCACCGCGCTGCCCGCCGCCGCGCCGACCGCGATGCCCAGGTTGAACGTCACGGGGATCAGCGTCCCCGCGAGGGACCGCAGCCGCGGTCCGGCGGCCCGCATGATCGCCGTCTGGGCCAGCGGCGGGAACGCGCCGGTGGCGAGGCCCCACACGGCGACGAGCGCCAGGTCGACGGCCGGCGCGCGGCCGAGCACCCCGAGCAGGGCGAGCACGACGGTGACGGCCGCCGCCGTGGCGACCAGCGCGAGGGCCGGCCGACGGTCGCCCACCCGGCCGACCAGCACCGTCCCGACCGCCGACAGCACCCCGAACCCGAGCAGCAGCCCGCTGAGCCCGCCGGGGGTCCGCGCCGCCGTGCCGGCCAGGAGCGGCGCGACGAACGTGTAGGCCGCGAAGTGCCCGACCAGCAGCAGCCCGCCGAGGGCCGCGGTCACCAGCACGGGGCGCAGTGCCGAGGCGCCCGACGGGGCGGCGGGGGAGGTCTCCGGGCCGGGAGCGACGGCGCCGGGCGCCGGCCGGACCAGCGTGAGCACCGCGGCCGCGGCGGGCAGCGACACGACCGCCACCCCGACGAAGCCCGTCCGCCAGCCCCACACGTCCGCGGCGGCGCTCGCGGCCGGCACCCCCAGCACCGTGCCCAGGGTCGCGCCGCCGAGGACGACCGCCACGGAGCGGGCCAGGCGGTCCGGCGGCACGATGGCCGCGCTGTGCGCGTTGACGGTCGCCCACAGCAGCCCGCACGCCGCGGCCCCGACCAGCCGCGACCCGAGGGCGACGCCGAACGACCCCGCCGCGGCGGTGACGGCGCTCGAGGCGCCGAGCACCAGCACGGCGCCCGCGATCACCCCCCGGCCGTCGACGCGGCGGGTGAGCCGGACGAGCGGGAAGCTGGCCACGACCACCATGAGCGCCCACGCGGACACGAGCAGGCCGGTGCGGGACGCGGGGACGCCGAGGTCGGCGCTCATGGCGGGGAGCACGGCGGTGGGCAGCATCTCGGCCGCCACGACGGTGAAGGTGACCGCGCCGAGGGTGAGCAGGCTCGGCCACGGCAGGGCGGCGGACGCGGCGGACGCGGCGGGCTCGCCGGACGCGACGGCCCCGGTGCGGGGGTGTGCTGCGCTCATGCCGCGACCGTAGAGTTTGACATCAGTGTGAAGGTCAAGGGGGGGTCGCGACGTGCGGATCGGTGAGCTGGCGGAGCGGACCGGGGTGTCGACCCGGCTGCTGCGGTACTACGAGGAGCAGGGCCTCATCGCCCCCGAGCGGTCCGGCAACGCCTACCGCTCCTACGCGGAGGCCGACGTCGCGGTCGTGCAGCGGATCGCGCTGCTCATCCGCTCCGGCGTGCCCACCCGGCTCATCCGCGCGCTGCTCGACCTGGAGCGGGCGGAGGCGACGCAGTCGGCCGCGGCCGTCGCCGAGGCGTGCCCGCGGGGAGTCGCGGAGCTCTTCGCCACCGAGCTGCACGACCTCGAGGCGCGGATCGCGTGCCTGACGCGCAGCCGCGACACCATCCGGGACTTCCTGGAGCGCACGGAGCACGCCGCGCTGCTGCACGAGCGTCGCGACCGCGCCGCGGCCCGTCCCGTCGGCGAGGTGCCCGACCTCGGCGTCGGCGGGCAGGTCGCGCTCGCGGGCCGGGCGACGGCGCGGTGACGGGCGACCAGGTGACCGCGTCGACCGAGGTGCCGGCACCGCCGGGCGCCACGCCCGGGCCCGGCGGCGTCCTCGGTCGCGTGCCGGCCCCGGCGCTCTTCCTCGTCTCCGGGCTCGCGCAGTACGGCGGCGCGGCGCTCGCGGTCGCGCTGTTCGCGGTGATCGCGTCGCCGACCGTCGCGTGGCTGCGGATCGCGGTGGCGGCCCTGGTTCTGCTCGCGTGGCGCCGGCCGTGGCGCGCCCGCTGGACGCGCGGCGACCTGGTCGCGGCCGCCACGTTCGGCGTCGTGCTCGCGGCGATGAACGTGTCGTTCTACGTGGCGATCGACGTCCTGCCGCTCGGCACGGCGGTGGCGATCGAGTTCCTCGGACCCGTGGCCGTCGCCGCCGTCACGGGGCGGACCTGGCGGGAGCGGCTCGGGATCGTCGTCGCGGGGGCGGGGGTCGTCGCCCTCGCGGGGGTGGAGCTGCGCGCCGGCGGCGACGACGCGACCCGCGGGCTGGTGGCCATCGGGGTGGCCGCCGCGTGCTGGGCCGGGTACATCCTGCTGGGCCGACGGGTCGCGCAGGGGGCCCGGGAGCCCGAGGCAGGAGCGGACGGGCACCCCGCGCAGGACCCGGCGCAGGGCGCGGCGCGGGATGCGGCGCGGGGCACGGTGCCCGCCGGGCGCGCCCGCCCCGACGGCATCACGTCGCTGGCCGTGGGCATGACCGCCGGCGCGCTGGCCGGCGCGCCGTTCCTGGCCGCGCCCGCCGCGCCCGTGCTGCACGACGCCGGCCTCGCGCTCGCGGTGGTCGGCATCGCGGTGCTGTCGTCCGTGGTGCCCTACGCCATCGAGCAGGTGGTGCTCCGCCGGGTGACCGCCGCGACGTTCGCCGTGCTGCTGGCGATGCTGCCCGCGACGGCCGCCGTGGTCGGGGCGGTCGCGCTGCGGCAGCTGCCGCACGGCTGGGAGGTCGTCGGCCTGGCCTGCGTCTCGGTGGCCATCGTGCTGACCGCCACCCGCAGCGCGCCGGCCTAGGGCTGGCCCAGCGGTCCCGCCCAGCGCTCCGGCCTAGAGGTACTGACCGGGGCCGGGCTCCGACGACGACGCGCCGGGCACCGGTGCGCCCGGCATCCCCGGCGCGCCCGGGGCCGGGTGGCCGCCCGGCAGCGCCCGCCGCATCTGCGTGAGCTGGGCCTGCGCGGCCATCTGCTGCGCGACCAGCGCCGTCTGGATGCCGTGGAACAGCCCCTCGAGCCAGCCGACCAGCTGCGCCTGCGCGATCCGCAGCTCCGCGTCGCTCGGCGTCTGCGAGTCCGCGAACGGCAGCGTGATGCGGTGCAGCTCGTCGATGAGCTCGGGGGACAGGCCGTCCTCCAGCTCGCGCAGCGACCGCTCGTGCACCTCGGCCAGGCGGGCGCGGGCGGCCTCGTCCAGCGGGGCGCTGCGGACCTCCTCGAGCAGCTGCTTGATCATCGTGCCGATCCGCATGACCTTGGCCGGCTGCCCGACCGTGCCCGCGGGGCCGTCGTCGTCCTCGGGCTCCGTCGTCGGCTGCCCCTCGGGGGAGGGGGCGGGCTCGTCGCCGTCCACCACGACGATCCGAGGGGCCTGGGGCCCGGTGCTGCTCGCGTCGCTCATGCCCGCCATCCTCTCGCGCCGGGCCGTCGATGGCACGGCCGTCCGGCCGTCACGGGACCAGCAGCACCTTGCCGAACACCGCGCCGGAGTCGAGCAGCGCGTGCGCGTCACCGGCGCGGCCGAGCGGTAGGCGCGCGTGCACCACCGGACGGAGCCGCCCGTCGGTGAGCATCGGCCAGGCGTGGGCGAGCACGTCGGCGACCACCCGCTCCTTCTCCGCGAGCGGGCGCGGCCGCAGCGTGGTGCCGATGACGCTGGCCCGTCGCGCCATCAGCAGCCCCAGGTCGATCTCCCCGCGGGCACCCCGCTGGGTGCCGATGACGACGAGCCGCCCGCCGGTCGCCAGCGCGGCGAGGTTGCTCGCGAGGCCGCCCGCACCGAGGACGTCGAGCACCACGTCGGCGCCGTGCCCGCCGGTGGCGGCCCGCACCGCCTCGACCACGTCCTGCGTGCGGTGGTCCACGACGGTCCGGGCGCCGAGCTCCCGGCACCGGTCGGCCCGCTCCGCGCCGCCGGCGGTCGCGACGACGTGCGCCCCGAGGGCCGCGCCCAGCTGCACGGCGACCGAACCGACACCCCCGGAACCGCCCTGCACCAGCAGCACGTCACCCGGACGGAGTCCTCCGGCGTCCACCAGGTTGGTCCACGCGGTGCACACCGCCTCGGGCAGGCCGGCCGCGTCCACCAGGTCCACCTCGTCCGGCACGGGGAGCAGCAGACCGGCCGGCACCGTGACGGCCGACGCGTACCCGCCACCGGCCAGCAGCGCCGCGACGCGCGTCCCGACCGGCCACCGCACCGCGTCCGTCCCAGGGCCGTGACCAGCGACGACGCCCGACACCTCGAGCCCCGGCCACTCCGGGGCGCCCGGCGGCGGCGGGTACTTCCCCTGCCGCTGCAGCAGGTCCGCGCGGTTCACGCCGGCGGCCGCGACCCGCACGAGCACCTCGCCCGGACCGGGCTCCGGATCGGGCCGGTCGACCAGCCGCAGCTGTTCCGGACCGCCCGGGCTCTTGACCTCGACCACCTGCATCGTGCGAGCCTACGCACCGTGTCGTCGCTGGACACAGCGGATGAATCGTCCCGTTGCGCTCATGTCGGGGCGGGAGAGCGCCGATGGAGTTCGAACGGGCGCCCTCGGCGGGCACCCGCACCCGGCCGCGGCTCGCGGCGGCGCGGGTGGAGGACGAGGGATCGGGAGGCAGGTCGACATGCTGCGCAGGCTCGGCATCCGCGCCAAGGTGCTGGCGGTCCTCGCGCTGCCCGTGCTCGTCCTGCTGCTCACCGCCGGCTTCATCACCGTCCAGTCGGTCGGTGACGCCCGCACGGCCGGCACCGTCAGCGAGGTCGTGGGCATCCTGCCGGCCTACGCCCGCGCTGCCGAGGCGCTCCAGCAGGAGCGCACGCTCTCGGTGCAGAAGGCCGGCGACGACGCCCTCGGCGGCAACCTCAGCGCCTCGCGCTCCGCCACGGACGACGCGATCGCCGCGCTCGGCGTCGCGCTGCGGGAGGTCGACCTGTCCGGCCTGGACGCCCGCGTGGCGGAGGCCGTCCAGAACGCGAGCAACCAGCACGAGTCGATCGTCGAGCTCCGCGACCGGGTCGACGCCGAGTCGATCCCCCCGACCCTCGTCGACAGCAACTACACCTCGGTCGTCCGGGCCGACAACAACGTGCCGGTCGTGGTGGCCGAGACGCTGTCCGAGCGGTCCCTGGCCAGCCAGATGACCGCCTACGGCGCCATCGCCGACACGATCGAGCAGGTGCTCCGCGCCCAGCCCGTCGCCCAGGACGTCCTGCGCGAGGACGGCACCGACGGCGCCCAGGTGCGCGAGCTCGCCGGGCTGTTCGCCGTCCAGGACGAGAACCGCTCCGAGGCCCGCGACGTCACGAACAACCTGCGGCTCGACGGCATCCAGCTCCCGTCCCGCGACGCCGACCTCACGGCGATGCAGCTCGCGATGGTGTCCGGCACCGAGCTCGCCGTGTCCGTCCTCGACCAGACCCGCTGGAACACCCTGGTCAACGCCGAGCTCGCCACCCTGCGACCGGTCGCGACCGACCTGCTCGACTCCGCCACCGACCGCGCCGACTCCCTGGCGACCCAGGCGCGGGACCAGACGATCCTCACGGTGGGCGTCACCCTGGCGGCCGCGGCGCTGTCCATCGTCATCGCCTTCGTCGTCGCCCGCGGGATCGTCGTCCCGATGCGCCGCCTCACCGCGGCCGCCGGTACCGTCCGCCAGGAGCTGCCCCGCCTGGTCGAGCAGGTCGCGGTCCCGGGCGAGAGCCCCGACCTGACGCTCGCCGACATCCCCGTCGAGTCCCAGGACGAGGTCGGCCGGCTGGCCCAGGCGTTCAACGACGTGAACGCCACCACCCTCCAGGTGGCGCGCGAGCAGGCCGCCCTGCGTGGCTCGATCGCGGAGATGTTCGTCAACGTCGCCCGTCGCGACCAGGTGCTGCTCGGCCGCCAGCTGTCGTTCATCGACTCGCTCGAGCGGTCCGAGGAGGACCCGGCGGCCCTGGCGAACCTGTTCCGCCTGGACCACCTGGCCACCCGGATGCGCCGCAACGCGGAGTCGCTGCTGGTGCTCGCCGGCATCGACTCCGGCCGGCGCCTGCGCGAGGCCATGCCGCTGTCCGACGTGGTCCGCACCGCGTCCTCGGAGATCGAGCAGTACGACCGCGTCCAGCTGGAGCTGCACGCCGACCCGCTGATGCACGGCTTCAACGCCCTGGCCGCGGCCCACCTGCTCGCCGAGCTCCTCGAGAACGCCACGCTGTTCTCGGAGCCCGGCACCCCCGTCGTCGTCACCACCGGCGTCGACGGCGACCAGGTCGTCGTCCAGATCACCGACCAGGGCCTGGGCATGTCGCCCGACGAGCTCACCGAGGCGAACACCACGATCGCCTCCACGTCGCCCACCGAGGCCCTCGGCGCTCAGCGCCTGGGTCTCTTCGTGGTGGCGCGCCTCGCGCAGCGCCTCGGCGCCAAGGTCCGCCTGGAGCGCGCGAGCGGCTCCGGGATGTCCGGGACGATCGCGGTCGTCACGTTCCCGGTCGGCCTGTTCACCGCGAACGACCCCGCACTCGCCGGTTCCGCAGCGGGCGAGCGGCCGAACCGCATCGTCACGGGCTCGCAGCCGGTCGTCGACGCACCCGTCGCCGTCCCGGTCGACCTGGCCGCCCTGACCGACGGCTCGACGACCACCGGCCTGCCGCGCCGCCGCACGTCCGACGCGCCGTCCGCGCCGGACGCCCCGGCCGCGCGCCGCGACCTGCCCACCGAGCAGGACGTGGTCCTGCCGGCGCCCGCCGAGGCGACCCTCGCGCCGGAGATCGCCGCCGAGGCCGCGGGCTGGACCCCGCTGGTCGCGCCGGCCCCCGACGCGCCCGCACCCCTGGCGTCCCGCGGCTCGCTGCCGGCCCGCGGCGGTGGCCTGCCGTCGCGCACGCCCGCGGCCGCTGCCGGAGACACCCCGGCCGAGACCCCCGCCGCGCCCGCCGGTCCGCGCACCGGCCTGTTCGCCGGGTTCCGTGGCCGCGAGGCCGCCGCCGGGCAGCGCGACGGCGAGGCCGCCGAGGGCACGGAGGCCGCGGCACCCGCGGAGGTCGCCACGCCCGCGGAGGCCGCCGCGCCGGCCGAGGCCGCCGCGCCGGCCGAGGCCGCCGCGTCCGTCGAGGTCGCCGGGCTCGCCGAGGTCCCTGCGCCCGCCGAGGACGCGGCCCCGCAGGCCCCCGAGCAGTCCGAGGTCGAGCCGCGGGCGGAGGTCGAGCCCGAGCTGTCCGCCGCCGACCACGCCCGCCTCGACGCGCTGTCGGCCCCGCTGACCGCCGGGTCCGTGTTCGACCGGGCGCCGGTGCTGGATGCCTACCCCGAGGCCGTCGCCGAGCCCGAGGTCGCGCCCGAGCCCGAGCCCGAGGCCGTCGCCGAGCCCGAGGTCGCGCGCGAGCCGGAGCCCGAGGCCGCCCCTGAGCCCGCCGCGCTGGTCGTCCCGGGCCTCGTGCCCGACGAGCCGCTCGACGAGGCCCGTGCCTGGGGCGGGTGGGCCGATCCCGCGCCCGCCGCCGAGCCCGCCGAGGCGCCGGCCGAGCCCGCCTGGACCGGGTCCGCGTGGTCCGAGCCGACCGGTGCCGACGCCCCGGCCGCGCCGACCCTGGACTCGCCGCTGGCGTGGTCGGGCGACGTCGCCCCGATCGCCGAGCAGCCCGCGGCCCTGGCGCCCGACGCGCCGATCGGCCGCGCAGATGAGACGCAGCTGTTCGCCCCCGTGCCCGACGCCGTGGCCCCGCATGCGGACCCCGCGCCGGCGTCCGAGCCGGTCGCGGTGGCGGAGCAGCTCGCCCCCGCCCCGGTCGTGCCCGCGCCGGCTGCCGTCCCGCCCGCGGTCCCTGCGGCCCAGGCCGTCCCGGCGGCCCCGGTCGCCCCCGCGGCCCCGGCCGACGTCCCGGCCCTGCCGGACTTCGCCAGCCTCGTCCGCGGCGACGACGAGCCGGTCGCCGAGCCGGCCCGTCGAGAGCGCGCCCGCCGGTCGTTCTTCTCGTTCCGCCGCAAGGCCGCCGACCCGGCCCCGGCCCGCGCCGAGTCGGCCCCTGCGCCGTCCGTCGCGCCCGCGTGGCCCGCGACGTCCGGGGCGACCCCGGTCATCCCCGCCGCGGCCACCACGCCCACGCAGCCGCCGGTCCTCCCGGCGGTGCCCGCACCGGCTGCCCCCGCGGTGCCGCCCGCGTCGGCGGCGCCCGCCGTCCCCTCGCTCCCCGCCCCCGTGGTCAACCAGTCGTGGCTCCCCGCCGCTGCCTGGGCGCCGGTCGAGGAGCAGCCCGCCCCGGTCGCCGCGCCGGGTTGGTCCGCACCGCAGCCGGAGCGCACGGAGTCCGCGGCGCCCGCCGCCGAGGCCGGGTGGCTGTCCGCCCCGGGCTGGGGCACCCCGGCCCGAGCAGCAGCCCGCGCCGGCCTGGGGCCAGCCGGTCCCGGAGCAGCCCGTGCCCGACCAGCCCGTGTTCGGGCAGCTCGGTCAGCCCGCGCCCGACCAGCCCCTGTTCGGCCAGCCGGCCGTCGGCGCGCCCGCGCAGCCGGAGCAGCCGGCCGCCTGGTCGGCGCCGACCGAGCCGTTCGCCGTGCAGCAGCCGGACGAGCCGGCGTGGGCCCCGAGGCCCCGGCCGCCGCGGTCCCGCTGCCGACCCGCACCCGCGGGGTCGTCCCCCCGCCCGCCCCGGAGCCGGCCGAGGTCGCCCCGGCGGCGGAGCGCCGCCCGCACCGCGACATCAGCGCCTGGGCGTCCTCGTGGTCGCCCGAGGGCGGTGCCGTCCCCCAGCCGTCGGGGGCCCCGTCGTGGTCCGCGCAGCCGTCGCCGGCCGTCCCGGGCGCGCAGCCCGCGGAGGCACCGGCCCGGCGCCCGGGCGGGATGGACACGGAGGCCGCCGCGATGCTCGCGCTGCGAGCCGACATCCAGGAGCAGGCCTTGAGCGAGCTGAGCCAGCTGTCCGCGTACCGTCCGCAGGTCGTGGACCGGCCCGCCGGCGGCTCGCTCACCCGACGGGTGCCGACGGCGATCCCCGCCGCTCCCGAGATCTCGACCCCGGACTCGGGCCAGGCGGCGGCGCGTGACGCCGACGGCCTGCGCGACCGGCTGTCGAGCTTCCAGTCCGGGACCCGCCGGGGGCGTCGTGCCCTCGGCGAGCCCGACCAGGGGCAGGCCGACTCCGAGCCCCGCACCGAGTCCGACCACCAGCCCGTCCCGCCGTCGCCGTCATGGTGACACCGTCCCCGCAGCCGCCCACCGCGTCTGCGTCACGTCAGGAGGATGTGTGACCACCCTCAGCACCGAGGCAGCCAACTTCGGCTGGCTCCTGGACAACTTCGTCCGGACCGTGCCCGGCACCCGGCACACGCTGGTGGTGTCGGCCGACGGTCTGCTCATGGCGATGTCCGAGCAGCTCGACCGGACCAGCGGCGACCAGCTCTCGGCGATCGTCGCGGGCATGTCGAGCCTGACCCGCGGGGCGGCGCGCCAGCTGCGCGCCGGCGACGTCCGCCAGGCGATCGTGGAGATGGACAACCTGTTCCTCTTCCTCATGAGCGTGTCCAACGGGTCCGTCCTCGCCGTGGTGGCCGACGCCACGTGCGACGTCGGCCTCATCGGCTACGAGATGGCGATGCTCGTCTCGCGGACCGAGGCCACGCTGACCCCGCAGCTCATCAGCGAGATGCGGGGCAGCCTCCCCGTCGACGGCGCCACGCGCGCTCCCACCATGTGAGGTGACGATGAGCGAGAGCGAGTTCGAGACGAGGACCGTCCGCCCGTACGCCCTCACCGGCGGCCGGGTGCGCTCGGAGCGGTCCGACTACCCCCTCGAGGCACTGGTCGAGCTGCTCCCGGGCGGCGTCTCAGGCCAGGGGCTCACGCCCGAGAAGCGGGCGATCCTGCAGCACGCGTCGCACGGCTACATCTCCATCGCGGAGCTGTCGGCCCTGCTGCACCTGCCGCTCGGCGTGGTGCGCATCGTCGTGTCCGACCTGGCGGACGCGAGCTACGTCCGCGTCCACGCCTCCGACCCGGTCGAGGTCCGCACCGGTCAGTCGCCCGCCCTGTCCCTGAGCGTCCTGGAGAGTGTTCTCAATGGCATTTCCGCCCTCTGACGCCGTGGCCGGCGCGACGACCGCCGTGCCCACCGCGCGCCCGGCCGGTGACTCCGGCGCTCTCGGCGCTCCCGCGCCCACCGTCGTGAAGATCGTCGTCGCGGGCGGCTTCGCCGTCGGCAAGACGACGTTCATCGGCTCGATCTCCGACATCGAGCCGCTCAACACCGAGGCTGCGATGACCGAGCACTCGGTCGGCGTGGACGACGCGGGCGGCCAGACCGACCGCAAGACGTCGACGACGGTCGCCATGGACTTCGGCCGCATCGCGCTGCCGGGCTCGCTGTGGCTGTACCTGTTCGGCACCCCGGGCCAGGACCGGTTCCTGTTCATGTGGGACGACCTGGTGCGCGGCGCGATCGGCGCGGTCGTGCTGGTCGACACCGACCGGCTCGACCAGTGCTTCCCCGCCGTGGACTACTTCGAGTCGCGCGGCATCCCGTTCGTCGTGGGGGTCAACTGCTTCGACGGCGTCGCGAAGCACCGGCTGGAGGACGTCCGCGAGGCCCTGGCCATCCCGGCGCACGTGCCCGTGCTGTACACGGACGCCCGCTCGCGCACCGCGACCAAGCAGACGCTGATCTCCCTGGTGCAGCTCGCGATGGAGCGGCTCCGCAAGGCCTGAGGCGGTCGACCCGCACGCCGACGATAGGGTGCGTGGCGTGCGGGTCTACGCCGATGGTTCGGCGCTCGTCCGCTACCTCCCGGGACAGCAGCACGCCGAGGACTGGCAGAGGTGGGCGGCCGGTCACGAACCGGAACTCCTGGTCACGTCGCTGTCCCTGAGCGAGCTGCGCCACGCGGCCGCCCTGGCGCCGACGGACGTCCGCGCACTCGCGCACGCCGTGGCGGACCGGCTGGAGGTGGTCCGGTACTCGGACCAGGCCCTGCGCTCGGCGGCGTTCAGCAGCGGGGTGCTGTCCCCGTTCGCGGCGCTGCACCTCGGGGTGGCGGTGGCCCAGCCGGGCGTGACAGCGGTCGCGACCTACGACCGGGGGCTGGCGGCGGTCGGGGCGATCCACGGGCTGGCGATCGTGTCTCCCGGCCTGCCGGACCTCTGGTGGGACGCACCGGCCTGACCGGCCCCGCGTGCCGCTCCGGTGACGTCGTCCCCGCGCCCGCACGGTAGGGTCGCGGCGTCACGGGAGGGCTGGCTGAGCGGCCGAAAGCGACGGTCTTGAAAACCGTTGGGGCGGGACACCCCCGTCCTCGTGGGTTCGAATCCCACGCCCTCCGCCATCGGCTCCCCTCGGCACCGGTGCCATGATCGGGGTGTCGCGGTCCGGTCCACCACGGGGGGCAGAGGTGAGGCGTCGGCTCGTCGGCCTGCTCGCCGTCGTCGTGCTGGCGGTGCAGTGCTGGATCACCCTGGACGCGCGCCACCTGCTGCCGCTCGAGGGCCTGGTCATCGGCGTGGCGGTCGTCGTGCTCGTGACGGTGAACGTCGTCATGACCCGGCGGCGCGGCACCCGGGTCGCGAGGACCCTGCGCCCGGACTCCCCGGAGCTCATCGCACTGCAGGACGATCTGCTCGGGCGAACGAGCAGCACGGGATCCGCGCCGCTCTCGTCGGGGACCTCGGTCACACAGCCCTCTCCCTGGCGCGACCCGCTCGACGGATTCGCTGTGGAGCCCGTCGACCGCGAGCAGGGCTGAACGACCAGCCGGACCCCACGCCGGGGGCTGACAGCGCCCGCCCCCGTGCCCTAGCGTCCAGCGCGGACGGCGTCGTCTCCGGCGGGGCCCTCGATGTCGAGAACCGCCGGCCGGCTCCGCTCCCCAGGTGGAGGGCCGCGACAGGCGCAGCCCCACGGCACCAGGAGGCACCATGCCGAAGTACCTGCTCCTCAAGCACTACCGCGGCGGCCCCGAGCAGCACCGCCCGTCGCCGCCGCTGGACCAGTGGGGCCCGCAGGACGTGGAGGCGCACATGGCGTTCCTGCGGCACGTGGGGGAGATGCTGGAGGAGCGCGGCGAGCTCGTCGACGCCCAGGCGCTGACCCCGCAGCGGACGTGGGTGCGCTACGGCGGCCCGGGCGCCGCTCCGGTGACCACCGAGGGCCCGCTGCCCGAGACGAGCGACCTGGTGGCGGGGTGGTACATGGTGGACGTCGAGTCGTACGAGCGGGCGCTGGAGATCGCGGCGTACGTGTCGTCCGAACCGGGCCAGGGCGGGACGCCGCTGTACGAGTGGATCGACGTCCGGGAGGTCATGTCGGACGCCCCCGCCGGCGGGTGACGTGACGGCGGACCTGCCGGGGGACGAGGGTGCCCTGCGCGCCCTCGTCCCCCGGGTCCTGGCGGGGCTCGTGCGGCGCGGCGAGGACT
This sequence comes from Cellulomonas endometrii, assembly GCF_949769265.1. Lineage (NCBI taxonomy): Bacteria > Bacillati > Actinomycetota > Actinomycetes > Micrococcales > Cellulomonadaceae > Cellulomonas > Cellulomonas endometrii. Next base: position 324,988 of record NZ_CATKPC010000002.1, read on the forward strand.
TCGACGCGGCCGAGGACGCCCTGCAGGAGGCGCTGCTCGAGGCGCTGCGGGTGTGGCCGGAGCACCCACCGCGCGACCCCCGCGCGTGGCTCACGACCGTCGCGGCTCGCCGGCTCGTGGACGCCCGGCGCAGCGAGGCGGCCCGGCGGCGACGCGAGGTGACCACCGACGCCGAGCCGCCCGCCGGGGACGTCGAGCAGGGCGACGACACGCTGCTGCTGCTGTTCTGCTGCTGCCACCCCGACCTCGCGCCGGCGTCCCAGGTGGCGCTGACCCTGCGCGCGGTCGGCGGCCTCACCACCCGGGAGGTCTCGGACGCGTTCGCCGTGCCGGAGGCGACGATGGCGCAGCGGATCAGCCGCGCGAAGCGCGCGCTGCGCGGCCGGCCGCTCGACGAGCCGGGGGACCTGGTCGTCGTGCTGCGGGTGCTCTACGTCATGTACACCACGGGCCACGGCGGCCGGGTCGACCTGGCGGCCGAGGCGATCCGGCTCGCGCGTCAGCTCACGCTCGCCACCGCGGAGCCCGAGGCCCGCGGCCTGCTCGCGCTGATGCTGCTCAACCACGCCCGCCGCGCGGCACGCTCCGACGCGGACGGCCGCCTCGTCACCCTCGACCGGCAGGACCGCGCGCTGTGGGACACCCGCGAGATCGCCGAGGGGGTGCGCGTCCTGCGGTCGGCGCTGGCCGCCGGCCGGCCGGGCCGGTACCAGGTGGAGGCGGCGATCGCGGCGCTGCACGACGACGCGGCCACCGCCGAGGAGACCGACTGGCCGCAGGTCCTCGCCTGGTACGACGACCTGGTGGCCCTGACCGACGACCCGGTGCGCGACGACCCCGCGGCGGTGCTCGGACGGGCGGTCGCGGTGGGCCACGCGCGGGGCGCGGACGCGGGGCTGCGGGAGACCGAGCGGCTGCGCGAGGTGCTGGGCGGGCGGCACCGCTGGCACGCCGTGCGCGGCTACCTGCACGAGCTCGGCGGCGACCCGGGCGCCGCGGCCGACGCTTACGCCGCCGCGGCCGCGCGCGCCACGGACGTCGCCGAGCGCGACCACCTGGTGCGTCAGGCAGCGCGCCTGCGGGCGGTCCGGGCGGAGGCGCCGGGGCGCCCGTGAGCGCCGGCGCCACCCCGCCTACGCAGCGGAGGAGGCGCGGGCGGCGAGGCCCAGCACGTACTCCTCCCAGTAGCTGCCGGCGACCGGTCCGCCGTTGCACGTGCCGTCGGAGCGGCCGACGGTCTTGATCCAGAGGTCCGCGACGTGCGGGCCGCTCCCGGTGGCCGCCGGGCGGGCGCCGAGCGCGCGGCCCTCGGGGTTGCACCACACGGTCCCCTCGGGCCCGGCCAGCGGCCCGTTGCCGTTGCGGGAGGTGTCGACGACGAACGCCGCGCCGCCGAGCAGCGCCGACAGGTAGGTGCCGTAGGCGACCTCGTGCTCGCTGCGCTGGAAGTTCGACACGTTGACCGAGAACCCGGCCGCACGGTCCACGCCGGCGGCGCGGAGCCGCAGGGCCATCTCCCGCAGCTGCTCCGCGCTCCAGCCGTAGCTGTTGCTGCTGGCGGCGTCGATGTAGACCTCGGCGCCCGCGGCGACGTACGCGTCGACGGAGTACCGCAGCGACGCGAGGCGCTGGTCGCGGTCGCCGCACCGCTCGAGGTGCAGCAGGGCGTCGGGCTCGACGACCACGACGGCGCGGGAGCCGCGCAGGCCCGCCGCGACGGCGTCCGCCCACGCGCGGTACTCGGCGTGGCTCGTGAACCCGCCGGCGGAGTAGCTGCCGCAGTCCCGGTCGGGGATCGCGTAGGTGACCAGCACCGGGGTCCGGCCCGCGGCGGTCGCGGCGGCGGCGTAGGAGCGCACCGCCGTGGTGCCGTCGGCGGGACCGAGCCAGCGGGCCGCGCCGCCGGTCGCCGCCTGCTCCAGCAGGGCGGCGTCCTCGGTGCGGCCCTGGGCCCGCGCGGTCGTGACGGCGCGGGCGAGCTCGGACGACGGGTCCGCGTACTGCGGGGCACCGGACAGGACGGTGCTGTACACGCGCTCGCCCGCCTCGGCGCCGCCGGTCGTCACGCTGCCCGGCCCCGCGCCGGGGCGGGTCGCCACGGGCAGCGCCGCCGGGAGCGGCAGCGAGACCACGGCGGGGACCCGCTCGACGACGGGCGCGGGGGAGGACCAGGTGCTGGTGCCCGACGGCTCGACGACGTAGACCCGCGCGTGGTCCTTGACCACCACGCGGGAGCCGGGCACGTGCGTGCCGGTGGACCACAGCACGGCGCCGCCCGCGACGACCCGCAGGTCGCCCTCGGCGGTCATGCGGGCGACCGCCCCGCGCGTGGTCGTCCCCGTGCGCCACACGACCGTGCCGGCGCGCGCCAGCGTGAGGTCGCCGTCGGCGCCCATCGTCAGCCGCACGTCACCGGTCGCGATCGACTCCCCGGCGAGCAGCAGCCCGCCCGACGCGACCCGGTCCGTGCCGGTCGTCCGCAGGGCCGGCCCGTCCGTCGTCGACTTCCACGCGAGCCGCCCCGCGGTGTCGATCGTGTACAGCACCCCGTCGGGCTTGATGACGGACCGCGCGCCCGGCGACTGCACCCCCGTGGTCCACAGCAGCGCGCCCGACGCCGACCGGACCTCCAGCGCGCCGGCCGGCTGCTGCACGAGCCGCGCGCCGGGGTTCCCGGTCGTCCCGGTGTGCCACAGCACCGGGCCGGTGCCCAGCCGGACGGTCACGTCGCCGTCGGCGCCCACGCTCAGCACGTGCGCGCTGGAGACCGCCGCCAGCGACCCGCCCGCGGGCAGCACCTGACCGCTCGTGAGGCGGTCACCCACCGGCGCCGCCGGGGTCGCCGTGGCGGCGGCCGGTCCGGGCGCGAGCCCGACGAGCGCGAGCAGCGCCGCCGTGGCCAGCCCGATCGCCGTGGTCAGCGCCCGCGCCGCGCGGGGGTGCGGGTGCGGGCGCAGCAGGGCGGGGGCGTCGGCGGGTGCGGGCAGGGCGGGGTGCGGCATGGTCCGGTCCTCGTCGGGGGAAGGGCTTCCCCTCCCGATCGGCCGGTCCCCGCCGATCTGACCTGCACGACGGGGTGAACCGCATCACCGCGCCGCCGTCACCCGCCGGGCTGCTCGGTGTCCTTGTGGGCGCCCCAGCCGTGCCAGCGCTCGACCTCCATCCAGGCGCTCCACCGCGGGTTCACGCGGTCCGGGTACGCCGACCCGCCGTAGTGCCGCGAGATGCGGTCGATGTCCGAGCGGTCCTCGTCGGGCCGCAGGTCGACCACGCGGCCCAGCAGCGTGACGTGGGTGTACCAGTTGTCCGCGTCGAGCACGGTGAGCGTGACGCGGGGGTCGCGGCGCAGGTGCTTCAGCCGTACCCGGGTGCCGTCGAGGTTCAGCAGGACGCGGCCGTCCTCCCACAGGTACCAGGTGGCGGCGCTGACGGGCGAGCCGTCCTTGCGCAGGGTCGCCATCACGGCGGGGTTCGGGCGCTGCAGCATGGCGACGGCGTCGGGCGGGAGCGGGGACGTGGACACAGGACCTCCAGGTCGGGGGCGGTACGGCTCAGGTGCCCAGTGTGCCCACGTCCCGGCCCGGACCGCTCAGCCCAGGCGGCGCAGCAGCTCGGCCGCGACGATCCCCGACGACGCCGGGTTCTGGCCGGTGACGAGGGTGCGGTCGGTCTGGAGGTGCGGGGCGAACGGCTCGGCCGCGACCACCTCGATGCCGGCCGCCGTGAGCCGGTCCTGCAGGAGCCACGGCGCCCGCGGTGCGAGCCCGGCCAGGTGCTCCTCCTCGTCGGTGAACGCGGTGACGCGGTAGCCGGCGAACACGTTGACCCCCTCCGGGTCGACCGCCGCGAGCAGCGCGGCGGCACCGTGGCAGACGACGCCGAGCGGGGTGCCCGCGCGGAGGGCCGCGGCCAGCAGCGCCCCGGAGGCGGGGTCGACCGCCAGGTCCTCCATCGGTCCGTGACCGCCCGGCACGTACACCGCGTCGAAGGTCGCGACGTCCACGGCCTCGACGGCCACGGGGCTGCCCAGCTCGTGCGCCCCGTCGAGGACGGCGCGGACGTGCGCGGCGGCCTCCTCGCCGCCGGCGGCGTCGGGGGACAGGCTGCCGGCGTCGACCGGCGGGACGGCGCCGCCCGGGGTGGCGACCGTGATGCGGTGCCCGGCGGCGGTGAACGCCTCGTACGGCACCGCGACCTCGTCGGCCCAGTACCCGGTGGGGTGCGTGCTGCCGTCGGCGAGCGTCCAGCGGTCGGCGGCGGTCAGGAGGAACAGGATGTGCGCCACGGTGGTCTCCTCGGTGGGGGCGGGGCCGCGGTCGGCGGCCTCGTCGACGCTAGCCCCGTGATCCATCGGCGGACCAATAGCCCGGGTGATGCCCGTCATCAGCTGAACGATGGCTAGGCTGCTGCGCGTGGACCCCTCCGGCGACCTGCACCTGCTGCGCACCTTCCTCGCGGTGTACCGCGCCGGGACGATCACTGCCGCCGCGGCCCAGCTCGGGCTGTCGCAGCCGGCGGTGACCGCCCAGGTGCGGACGCTGGAGCAGCAGGCCGGGCACGACCTCTTCGTCCGCCGCCCGCGCGGGGTGGAGCCGACGCCCCGCGCGCACGAGCTCGCGGCCCGGGTCGCGCGCCCGCTCGACGAGCTGGCCGGCGCGGCGACCTGGGACACCCGGGCCGCCGCCCCGCACCCGCCGGTGCACCTCGCCGGGCCCGCGGAGCTCCTGAGCACCCGCGCGCTCGCCGTCCTGGCGCCGCTCGTCGCCGACGGCGTCCGGCTCCGGGTCGTCACCGGGCTCACGGACGACCTCCTGGAGGGTCTGCGCGCGGGGCAGCACGACCTCGTCGTCTCGACCCACCGGCCCCGGGGCCGGTCCGTCGTCACCCAGCAGCTCGCCGCGGAGGACTACGTGCTGGTCGCCGGCCGGCGGTGGGCGGGTGCCGCCACCGGGGCGGACGGCCCCGAGGCCGCGGTCCGGGACGTCCCGCTGGTCGCCTACGCCGAGGACCTGCCGATCGTGCGGCGGTACTGGCGGGCCGTGCTGGGCCGCCGGCTCACCGCCGAGGCGGCGCTGACCATGCCGGACCTGCGGGGCGTCGTCGCGGCGGTCGTCGCCGGCGCGGGCTGGAGCGTGCTGCCGCGCTACCTGTGCCGGGCCGAGCTCGCGGCCGGCGACCTCGTGCTGCTGCACGACCCCCCGGAGCCTCCGGGCAACACGGTGTTCCTCGTGCAGCGCCCCGCGGCCGCGGCGAACCCCGACGTGGCGCGCGTGGCGGACGCGCTCCTGGACGCGGGGCCCGCCTGGTAGGGCGGCGTCACCACGTGCCGCATCAGGCCGGGGCCTGCTCCGTCCCCAGGGCCGACGCGTACCGGCCCAGCCGGCGGGCGCTGTCCGCGTCGAGCCCGCGGACCACCGCCGTCTTCCCCTTCGCGGCGTACTTGGTGGTCACCGCGTCGAGCGCGGCGGCCGTCGACGCGTCCCACACCTGCGCGCCCGACAGGTCGACCACCACGCGCTCCGGGTCGCCGTCGTAGTCGAACTGGTAGACGAGGTCGTTCGACGAGGCGAAGAACAGCGCGCCCCGCACCTCGTACACGCGCACCCCGTCCGGGCCGTCGACGGGCGTCACGCGGGTGACGTGCGCGACCCGCCGGGCGAACAGCAGCGTCGCCACGAGCACGCCCGCCACCACGCCGTACGCGAGGTTGTGGGTGGCCACGACGACCGCGACCGTCACGACCATCACGGCGGTCTCGCTCAGCGGCATCCGGCGCAGGGTCCGCGGGCGCACGGAGTGCCAGTCGAACGTCGCGACGGACACCAGGACCATGACGGCGACCAGCGCGGCCATCGGGATGCTGCCCACGAGGTCGCCCAGGCCGACGACCAGCACCAGCAGGAACGCGCCCGCGAGGAACGTGGAGATGCGGGTGCGCGCGCCGGACACCTTCACGTTGATCATCGTCTGGCCGATCATCGCGCAGCCGCCCATGCCCCCGAACAGGCCGGACAGCACGTTCGCGGCGCCCTGGCCCCACGCCTCCCGGGACTTGTCGGAGTGGGTGTCGGTGACGTCGTCGACGAGCTTGGCGGTCATGAGCGACTCGAGCAGGCCCACCAGCGCGATCCCGACGGCGTAGGGCGCGACGACCCGGAGCGTCTCCGCGGTGAGCGGCACGTCCGGCAGGAGCAGGCTCGGCAGGCTGTCGGGCAGCGCGCCCTGGTCGCGCACGCGCGGCACCTGCAGGCCGAGCACGGCGGCGGCACCGGTCAGCAGCACGATGGTGACGAGCGGCGCCGGGACCGCGGTCGTGAGCCGCGGCAGCAGCGCGATGACCGCGATGCCCGCCGCGACCATCGGGTACACCACCCAGGGCACGTCGACGAGGTGCGGCAGCTGGGCGGTGAAGATGAGGATCGCCAGCGCGTTGACGAAGCCGACCATCACGGAGCGCGGCACGAACCGCATGAGCCGCGCGATGCCCGCCAGCCCGAGCGCCACCTGGATCAGCCCGCCGAGGATCACCGCCGCGAGCAGGTGGTCGAGCCCGTGCTCGCGGACCAGCGGCGCGACCACCAGCGCGACGGCGCCCGTCGCGGCGGTGATCATCGCCGGTCGGCCGCCGAGGAACGCGATCGCGACCGCCATCACGAACGACGAGAACAGCCCGACCCGCGGGTCCACGCCGGCGAGGATCGAGAAGGAGATCGCCTCGGGGATCAGCGCGAGGGCGACGACGAGGCCGGCGAGGACCCGCGTCGCAGCCGGCGGGGCGAGCGCAGGGCCGCCAGCACCGAGTGCGGCGTCCGCCTCCGGGACGGCGGCGGGGCGGTCGGTTGCCGCGGGCAGGGCGGGGGACGTGGTGGGCACGGCGGGGGACTCTACCGTCGCGTGAGGGTTGTCCCCGGCGGCGGCCGGGCGGCGGGACCTCAGTCCCCGGTCGTGCCGTCCACGTACGACCAGGCGCCGTCCTCGCGGACGAACCGGCTCACCTCGTGCTGCCAGCCGTTCCCGTCCGGGTGCCGGTAGTGGGCGCGGAACTCCACGGTGCCGGCCGTGTCGAACGGCCCGCCGCCCTGCGTCCCCACGACGTCGAGGCGGACCCAGCGCTGCGCGGGGTCCAGGTCCAGCGCGCGCGGCCGGGTGGAGGGATGCCACGTCGCCAGGAGGTACGCGGCGTCACCGACGGCGAAGGCGCTGTACCGCGACCGCATCAGCGCCTCGGCGGTCGGCGCCGTCCGCTCGCCGCGGTGCAGGGGACCGCAGCACTCGGCGTACGGCAGGCCGCTCAGGCACGGGCAGCGGGTGGGCGTCGCGGGCACCCGGCCAGTATGGGCGCGACCGACGTCCTGCACGGCCGGGGTGCGCGCACCGTCATGATGGTCCGGTGCCCACCCAGCCCACCGACGACGAGCTCGAGCTCATCCGCCAGTCCGGGGTCGCCCTGCGCGCCGGCCGGCTCAGCCTGTCCGCCGGGACCGGCTCGTACCGCGTGAAGTCCTCGATGGCCCGCGTCGCGCACGCGATCGGCGTCGACAGGCACGAGGCGCACGTCACGCTCACCGAGATCACGACGACGTCGCACCGCGGCGCCAGCTTCCGCACCGAGGTCGCCGAGGTCCGGACCGTCGGCATCAACGCCGACCGGCTCGCCGAGCTCGAGCGGCTGGCGGGGTCGCTCGCGCGGTCCGGCCGCCGCGCCACGGTCGACGAGGTGTCCGCCGAGCTGGACCGGATCGAGCGCAAGCCGCTGCTCTACCCCGACGTGGTGAACGCGCTGTGGGCCGCCGTCGCGTGCGCCGCGTTCGCGTTCCTCAACCACGGCGGCCTCGTGGAGATGGCCGGTGCGTTCGCCGCCGCGTGGCTCGGCCAGCTCTGCCGCCGGCTGCTGCTGCACCGCGGGCTCAACCAGTTCGGCGTCACGATGGTCGCCGCCACGGTCGCCTGCCTCGCCTACCTGGGGCTGGTCTCCGTGCTGCACGGGCTCGGCGCGACCGAGGTCCGGCACGCCGCCGGGTACGTGTCCGCGGTGCTGTTCCTGGTGCCCGGGTTCCCGCTGGTCACCGGCGGGCTGGACCTGGCGAAGCTCGACTTCTCGGCCGGCGTCGCGCGGCTCACCTACGCGCTGATGATCCTGACCTCCGCGGCGCTCGCGGTGTGGGGGGTGTCGATCGCGGTCGGGCTGACCCCGGACCCGGAGGCCGGCCTCCCCGTCTCGCCGGGGCTGCTGCTCGTGCTGCGGATGCTCGCGAGCTTCGTCGGCGTCCTCGGCTTCGCCCTCATGTTCAACAGCCCCTGGCGGATGGCGCTCGGCGCCGCCGGCGTCGGCATGCTCGCGAACACCGGGCGGCTGTACCTCGCGGACACCGGCCTCGCCCCGCAGGCCGCCGCGGCCGGGGCCGCGCTCGTCGTCGGGCTGCTGGCCGCCGTCCTCGCCCCGCGGCTCGGTGTCCCCCGCGTCACCGTGTCCGTGCCGGCGGTCGTCATCATGGTCCCGGGGGTGTCGGCCTACCGGTCGGTGTTCTACCTGTCCAACGGCGACACCACCCAGGCGCTCGCCTACGGCGTGCAGGCCGGCCTCGTCGTCGTGGCGCTCGCGGTGGGCCTGGCCGTGGCGCGGATGCTCACCGACCGGGAGTGGGCGTTCGAGCACTGAGAGCGGCGCTTTGGCGCTGCCGTCCGCGCCGGGTACCCTGGGTCCGCATCTGGAGACGTCGCATAGCCAGGTCTAGTGCGCGACCCTGCTAAGGTCGTGAAGGGGCAACCCTTCCGTGGGTTCAAATCCCACCGTCTCCGCTTCCCGAAGGCCCGGTCGTCGCGACCGGGCCTTCGTCGTGCCGGGGGACGGCCCCGTGTCGTGCCGGGGATGCACCCACCCGGGTTGCTCCGCAGGTCACCGGTGGAACGCGCCGCCGCTGACCCCCTAGTCTCGGGCGGGACCACGAGACCAGCAGGGGGTAGCTGTGGGAGAGATCGACCCGGGAGCCGTCCGCACCGCGGCGAGCTACGTCGAGTACGCCGCGGCGATCGCGCGCAAGAACGTGCCGGACGAGGTCGGCGACGTCGCCACCGCGCTCAGCGGCAGCGCGAGCGGCGCGGCCGCCACGTCGCTCGCCACCGCCTGGAGCACCGCCCTCGGCGACTGGGCGACGAGCGCCGAGACGCACGCGCAGGGCATGCGCGACGCGGCAGCCGCGTGGGAGACTACGAACCAGGGCGTCGCGTCCCGGTTCGACCGCCAGGGCCAGGCGGTGCGCTGATGGTCTCGCCCTCCCAGCTCGCCTCGTGGCGCCCCGCGCGGCTGAGCGAGATCGCCGACGAGGTCGCGACCCACCGGACGACCCTGACGCGGCTCGACGACGACCTCGCCACCGGCAGGCCGCCCGCCTCCTGGACGTTCGCCGACGCCGACTCCGCCCGGACCGAGCACGACCGCCTCACGGCGGCGCTCGCGACGCAGGTCTCGGAGACCGTCGGGGTCGTGTCCGCCCTCGACGCGGCGGCGACCTCCATCCAGAGCGCGCAGAACCTGCTCGAGGGCGCCATGCGCCGGGCCGGGTCGCACGGGCTGCACGTCGACACCACGACCGGCGCCGTCAGCAGCACGAAGACCTACGACGACCCCGAGGACCTCGAGTACGCGCGGACGGTGATGAACGAGATCGCCGAGCAGATCACGACCGCGCTCACCGACGCGCAGGCCGCGGACGACGCCCTGGCGGCCGCTCTCAGCACCGCCGCGACCACCGACGTGAACACCGTCGGCAGCCTGGAGCAGCAGCGGCAGGTCCTGGAGTTCCAGGAGCTCAGCCCCGCGGACCAGGCGCAGTACCTGCTGGACCACCCCGGCGACTACGCCCTCCTGGACGACTACACCTCGCCCGAGGTGAAGGCGCTGGTGGGCCAGGAGATCGCGGGGGAGCTGGACGACGCCGCCCGGGATGCGACCGCGTTCGGCGACGCGGACCAGGTGGCCCGCCTCAACGGGCTGCTCGGTGCCTTCGGCGACGACCCCGCGGTCATGGCGCCGATGTACGAGCGCCTCGGCCCGGACGGCCTGCTCGCGACCTACAACGGCATGTCGTCGATGATGTACGTCGGCTCGAACGTCGAGGAGCTCGGCGCCCTCGCCGGCGAGCTGCGCTCCGGCCTGCAGGCGGCGACCACCGCCCCGGGCTTCGACGGCAAGGGCTTCGGCGAGGACCTGGTCCGCTACGCCACCTACGGGATCACCGACGACGAGCGCGACGCCTTCCAGGACGCGTACCCCTCCGCGAGCGGCGGGGGCGCGGCCGTCCTCGACTACCTGCTGCGCGAGGGCGAGTACGGCGAGGGCTTCGTCCGGGGCGTGGCGTGGGAGCTCGACGAGTTCGAGCGCGCCGACCCGCAGTGGGCCCAGACCTGGATGCACCACAACTCCTTCGCCTCGCCGCTGAACGGCCTGGACTCCGGCGACTCGCTGACGATCCGGGAGCCGGACCCGATGGCGAGCGTGATGGGGCAGCTCGGCAAGCACCCCGGGCTGGGGCTGGAGTTCTTCTCGGACGGCAAGGGCGAGGACCGGTCGGACTTCTACTTCGGGAAGCGGGACTGGAGCCGCGACGGGTTCGGCGGCATCTCCGAGGCCGCGCTGGCCATCGGCACGGACCCGGACAACCTCGCCGCCGACCCCGAGAAGACCGGGATGTTCGTGTCCCGGTTCTTCGACCAGCTGCCCGACAACCCGCGGTTCGACGCGGAGCACGCCGCGGCGGGGGCGGAGCCGGTCGCGGACCTGCTGAAGCACTACATGCCCTCGGTGGAGGCGGCGACGCTGAGCAACAGCTCCGAGGACTTCCCGCCGGGCGTCCGCGACTTCGACACGAACCCGTACCTCCCGTCGCTCTCGAACTACCCCGAGCTCGACAAGGTCGACCTCGACGGCCTGCTGAAGGTCGCGCTGAGCACCGAGGACGGCATGTCCCGGATCGCGGAGGGCGTCGCCGGGTTCCGGCAGGCGCAGCTCTCGAGCTTCGCGGACCAGCACCCGGGCGCGGACGGCACCCGCGCGAACGTCCTGGAGCTGCAGAAGATCCTCAACAACAGCGCGGAGCTGGAGGGTCACATGCAGCGCGCGGTGGGCGAGATCGACATCGAGGGCGCGAAGTCGAAGGACCAGCAGGTGGCGGTGTTCACCGGTCTGGTGTCCGAGGCCGCCGGCCTGCTCCCCGTCCCGTTCGCCGACGAGATCGGCGGCGCGGCGGGCGAGATCGGGAAGAAGGTGTGGGAGTCGGCCTGGAGCCAGGTCCAGGAGATCCCGTCCGAGCGGGTCACCGAGACGTTCGGGAACAACGAGGACGCCGCTCGCGACGAGCAGACGGGCGAGGCCGCGCTCGGCCGGCAGAAGATGCTGATCAACACGTACCTCTCGCTCGCCCAGGCCGGAGTGGTCGAGATCCCGGCGAACATGCAGGACACGTGGGCGCCGGGCGGCCAGATCATCTCCGTCGAGAACATCAAGCCGGAGGACCTCCAGGCGTTCCACTCCGAGGCGGACGACGCGCTGGGAGGACTCATCAGCGCGGCGGAGCTCAGGGCCATGTACAAGGACCCGTTCACCGCCTGGTACCCGAAGTGAGGGCGGTGCGGGGCCTGGTCGCGGCGTTCGGCGTGCTGACGCTCGCCGCGTGCGGGTCGTCGCCCGTCCTCCTCGAGAAGTCCGACTTCACCGGCGTGCAGGCGGAGCAGCAGAACGAGGAGGCCTACGCACCGGGCTGGACGTGGTGCGACGCCCTGCGGCCGAGCTTCTACATCGACGGCGGGGCGGTCAGCTCGTCGCTCACGTTCGGGGACCGCGAGCGGGCCGCGGCCACGATCATCGACGGCTCGACGGACGACCTGCCGGCCGACTACATGCTCGAGCAGTACGAGGCGCAGGCCGACTCGTGCGCGCGCTCGGACGCCACGACCCGCGGGTACTCCATCGAGCCGCTCGGCGGCCTGGCCGAGGGCGAGGTCGGCTGGACCACCCGCACGAGCGACGGCGAGTGGGGCGAGTACGTGCTGATCCCGCTCGACGAGTGGCGCCTGCTGGCGGTGGGCTTCTCGACGTCCGAGGACGAGCCGCCCGTCGAGATGGACCGCCTGGTCGAGCTGGCTCGCCAGGGCGCGGAGCAGTTCCCGTCCGACCGTGGCTGACCGGCGCACCAGGTCGACGCGGTGGCGCTGGGTCGGCGGCGGTGCGGTCCTCGTCGCGGGTGCCGCGCTGGTCCTGTCGCGCTGCGGCGCCGACCCGGTGCTCCTGGACGAGTCGGACTTCACCGGTGTGACGGCGACGAGCCACAGGGACTGGATAGGCGTGACGCCGGGCCCGACGTGGTGCGACGGCATCGGGTCCGAGCAGTTCACGAAGGGAGCGTCACCCGGGTCGGCGCTCGGCTTCGGTGAGCGGGGGGCCGCGGGGGCGACGATCATCGACCGCTCGTCGTACGGCGCCCCGGCGGAGTACATCCTCGAGCTGCTCGAGCGGGGCGCGACGTCCTGCGCGGAGTCGGAGCCGACGACCCGCGGGTACTCGATCGAGCCGCTCACCGGCCTGGCCGAGGGCGAGGTCGGGTGGACGACCCGCACGAGCGACGGCGAGTGGGGCGAGTACGTGCTGATCCCGCTGGACGAGTGGCGCCTGCTGGCGGTGGGCTTCTCGACGTCCGAGGACGAGCCGCCGGTCGAGATGGACGAGCTGATCGAGCGTGCGAGAGAGGGCGCCGAGCAGTTCCCGCCCGAGCGCGGCTGAGCCGGTGGCACAGCAGGAGGGGCGGACCCCGACGGGCCCGCCCCTCCTGTGCGGATCAGCCCTGCGTCAGCGGGAACAGCGTCTCGTCGTTCGCGTAGACGTCCGCCGCGTTCTCCTGCGTGACGATCAGCGGGGTCAGCAGGAAGGACGGCACGACCTTGACGCCGTTGTCGTAGGACTCGGTGTCGTTGATCTCCGCGTCCTCGCCCTTCTGGAGCATCTGGATCTCCTTGATCGTCTGGGCGACGAGCTCACGGGTGTCCTTGTAGATCGTCGAGTACTGCTCGCCGGACACGATGGACTTCACCGACTCGACCTCGGAGTCCTGGCCGGTGACGACCGGCGTGTCCTTGCCGGCCTGGGCGACCGAGGTGAGCGCCGCGCGGCCGAGGGTGTCGTTCGGCGAGAGCACACCGTGCAGCTCGGTGTCCGTGTAGGAGCCGGACAGGATCGTGTCCATCCGCTTCTGCGCGTTCTCGGCCTTCCAGCCCTGCGTGGCGATCTGCTCGAAGCTGGTCTGGCCGGACACGACCACGAGCGTGCCGTCGTCGATCTTCGGCTGCAGGACGCTCATCGCGCCCTCGAAGAACGGGGTGGCGTTGGCGTCGTCGGGGGAGCCGGCGATCAGCTCGATGTTGTACGGGCCGGCCCCCTTGCGCTCGGCGAGCCCCTGGAGCAGCGCCTCGCCCTGCAGGACGCCGACCTGGTAGTTGTCGAAGGCGACGTACATGTCGACGGCCTCGGTGTTCTTCACCAGCCGGTCGTAGGCGATGATCTTCGCGCCGGAGTCGGCGGCGGACTCGAGCTGGGTGCCCAGCTGCGAGCCGTCGATGGCGCCGACGACGATCACGCTGGCGCCCTGCTCGACCATCGCCTGGATCTGGTTCTGCTGCTCGGTGACGCCGCTGTTGGCGAACTGGACGATCGGCGTGAAGCCGGCCTCCTCCAGCCCGTCGTTGAACAGCTCCTCCGCGAGCACCCAGTTCTCGGACGTCTTCTGCGGCAGGGCCACGCCGATGGTCGCGTCGGCCGCGAAGCCGCTCGTCTCCTCGGTCGTGCCGCCGGCCGTCTCCTCGGTGGATCCGCCCCGCTCGGAGGAGCAGCCCGTGAGCAGCAGTGCTCCGGCGGCTCCGGCGGCGACCAGCGCCGCAGTCAGCTTCTTCATGGGTGGTGTCACTCTTCCTCTGTTGGGCACCGTCGTCGGTGCGGTGAGAGTGCCCGGCCGGGAGCCCGGCCGGGCCGGAGGATCAGCGCTGGGCCAGGGTGTCCGCCCGGGACTCGGCGACGGGACCGCCGCCGGGCGCCTCGGGGCCGCCGGGGATCTCGGTCTGCCGGCGGGGGCGGATCAGGAGGCCGACGATCGAGGGCCTGCCCTGGATCTTGTTGTAGACGTCGAAGGCGACGGCGGCGAGCAGCACGAGGCCCTTGATCATCTGGGTGCTGTCGGAGCCGACGCCCATGAGCTGCAGGCCGTTGTTCAGCACGGCCATGACGAGCCCGCCGATGAGCGACCCGACGACGGTGCCGACGCCGCCGGAGACCGCGGCGCCGCCGATGAACACCGCGGCGATGGCGTCGAGCTCCCAGTTGGTGCCGTCGAACGGGCCCGACGCGGTGGAGCGGCCGATGAACACGATCCCGGCGAGCGCGGCGAGCACCGACATGTTCATCATCACGAAGAAGTTGGTGCGGCGGATGTTCACGCCGGACAGGGACGCCGCGACCTTGTTGCCGCCGACCGCGTAGACGTGCCGGCCCGTGATGGTGCGGCTCGACACGAACCCGTAGATCAGGACGAGCGCGGCGAGGATGACGCCGGACACCGGGAACGACGTGCCGACGCGGCCGCTGCCGAACAGGAACGTCGCGTACCCGATCACCACGGCGAGCAGGCCGACCCGGACCGCGGACACCCACGTGGGGACGGCCGCCCCGCCGAGGCGGCGGGCGGACCGGCGGCGCCGGAGCTCCCCGTAGACGCCGCCGGCGAGGGCGAGGATCCCGAGCAGCAGGGTCCAGTTGTTCAGGCCGGTGTCCGGCCCCCACTCCGGCAGGTAGCCGGCGCCGAGGAACTGGATCTCCTCCGGGACGGGCACGGTGTTGGACTTGCCGATGTACTGGTTCGCGCCGCGGAAGAACATCATCCCGGCGAGCGTGGTGATGAACCCGGGGATGCCCACGTACGCCACCCAGAACCCCTGCCAGGCGCCGATCGCCGCGCCCACCGCGAGCCCGAGCACGATGCCGAGCCACCACGGGATGCCCCAGTCGCGGATCGCCAGCGCGACGATGATGCCGACGACCGCGGCCACCGACCCCACCGACAGGTCGATGTGCCCGGCGATGATGACGAGCACCATCCCGATCGCCAGGATCAGCACGTACGAGTTGCCGTTGATGATGTTCTGCGCGTTCGTCGGCGTCAGCACCTTGCCGCCGGTCGCGATCTGGAACACGGCCACGAGCGCGATCAGCGCGAACACCATGCCGAACTGGCGGGCTCCGCCGCCGAACAGCTGCTTGAGTGACGTCATCGTCGGGTCGTCCTTCGCTGGATCAGGAGGTGAGGGCGGGGCTGGTGCCGGTCATGAGCCGCATGAGGCCTTCCTGCGTGGCCTCGTCCCGGTCGAGGACGCCGGTGATCCGGCCCTCGAAGATCGTGTAGATGCGGTCGCACAGGCCGAGCAGCTCGGGCAGCTCGGAGGAGATGACGACCACGCCCTTGCCGGCGTCGGCCAGGCGCTGCACGAGCCCGTAGATCTCGTACTTCGCGCCGACGTCGACGCCGCGCGTGGGCTCGTCGAGGATCAGCAGGTCCGGCTCGGGGAACATCCACTTGCCGAGCAGCACCTTCTGCTGGTTGCCGCCGGACAGCTTCACGACGCCCTCGCGCACCGACGGCGTCTTGATGTTCAGGGAGGTGCGGTACCGCTCGGCCGCGAGCTCGGCGGCGTCGGGGTCGAGCACCCGGTGCCGCGTGACCCGGCGCAGGTCGGAGGACACGATGGTGTCCGCGATCGTGTCGAGCAGGTTGAGCCCCTGGACCTTCCGGTCCTCCGGCACGTACGCGATCCCGTGGTCGATGGCCTGCTGCACGGTGGTCAGCTGCACCGGGCGGCCGTGGATCGTGATCTGCCCGCCGAGGTGGCGCCCGTAGGACCGGCCGAACAGGGACCGGGCGAGCTCGGTGCGGCCCGCGCCCATGATCCCCGCGAAGCCGACGATCTCGCCGTGCCGGACGTGGAACGACGAGCCCTTGCACACCAGCCGGTCGGGCACGGTCGGGTGCGCGACGGTCCAGCCGGACACCTCGAAGAACGTCTCGCCGATCTGCGGCGTGTGGTCGGGGAACCGGTGGTCCAGCGACCGGCCGACCATGCCGCGGATGATCCGGTCCTCGTCGACCTCGCCCGCCGCGGCGCTCAGCGTCTCGACGGTCCTCCCGTCCCGGATGATCGTGATGGAGTCCGCGATGCCGGCGATCTCGTTGAGCTTGTGGGAGATCATGATGCTGGTCAGGCCCTTGGCGCGCAGCCCGCGCAGCAGGTCCAGCAGGTGCTCGGAGTCCTCCTCGTTCAGCGCCGACGTCGGCTCGTCGAGGATGAGCAGCCGGACGTCCTTCGACAGCGCCCGGGCGATCTCCACGAGCTGCTGCTGGCCGACGCCGATGTTCTTGATCTGCTCGTCGGGGGAGACGCGCAGCCCGACCCGCGCCAGCAGCTCGGCGGCGCGCGTGCGCGTGGCGTCCCAGTCGATGCCGAACGGCCCCGTCGCCTCGTTGCCGAGGAAGATGTTCTCCGCGATCGACAGCTCGGGGATGAGGGCGAGCTCCTGGTGGATGATCACGATGCCGGCCCGCTCGCTGGACTTGATGTCCTTGAACCGGACCTCCTCGCCCTGGTAGACGATCTGGCCGTCGTAGGTGCCGTGCGGGTAGACGCCCGACAGGATCTTCATCAGCGTGGACTTGCCCGCGCCGTTCTCGCCGCAGATCGCGTGGATCTCGCCGGCCTGGACGGTCATCGTGACGTCGTCGAGCGCCCGGACGCCCGGGAAGACCTTCGTGATCGACCTCATCTCGAGGACGACGGGCGTGTCCGCCATCGTTGCTGCTCCCTGTGCTGCGCTGCACGGCCGGCATCGTCGCCGGTCCCGGGGTCGAGCCCGTTCGGGACACTAGGGAGCGCGGGACCTACGCGTCAACTAATGAAGGCAAAAACGTCGCGCCGTTACCGGATCGCAACGCAAGCGCGGCGTGCGCCCGTGCTCGACGGGGCCCAGATCGCCACGATCGCGACACTCCCCCGGCGTAGGCGGACGATTGCCGACAACTACTGAAGGCAAACAGACCGCTCGGTCAGCGATGGTCCCACCGCGGCCGGGAGGGGAGCGTCGCGCCCGCGATCGCGCCGATGATCTCCTCCGGCGCGGAGGTCCCGGCGTCGAAGGAGCCGTTGTTCCGCCCGTGCCGCAGGACCTCGATCCGGTCGGCCACGGCGCGCAGGTCCGCGAGGTTGTGGCTGATGATCAGCACGCCGAGCCCCATCGAGCGCAGCCGCTCGATCAGCGTGAGCACCTCGGCGGTCTGCACGACCGACAGCGCCGCGGTCGGCTCGTCGAGCACGAGGATCCGCGGCTGCGTGGTCAGCGTCCGGGCGATGGCGACGGCCTGCCGCTGCCCGCCGGAGAGCTCGCGCACCGGCACCCGCACCGACGGCACGGGGACGGTCAGGTCGCGCAGGATCTGCGCCGCCGCGAGCTCCATGCCGTCGATGTCCATCGGCCGGTGCCGCGACGCCCGCCGCTCGCGGCCGAGGAAGATGTTGGCGGCCACGCTCAGGTTCTCGCACAGCGCGAGGTCCTGGAACACGGTCGAGATGCCCAGCGCGTGCGCGGCCGCGGGGTTCGGGATCGTCACCTGCTCGCCGGCGATCTCCACCAGCCCGGCGTCCGGCTGCACCACCCCGGAGACGATCTTCGCCAGGGTGGACTTGCCGGCACCGTTGTCGCCGACCAGCGCGACGACCTCGTGCGCGTGCAGCTCCAGGTCGACGCCGACCAGCGCCTCCACCGCGCCGAACCGCCGGGTGACCTGCCGGAGCGCGAGCAGGGGCGGCTGCCCCCGGGTACCGGTGCCTGCCATCGTCGCCTCCACGTCGAGTGCCACGGGCTCAGCCTCCGTTCTGCGGGTCGAACCCGGGCGTGACCGCCGGGGTGTTCTCGTGGACCAGGAGCAGGGCGCCGGTCACCTCGGCGCGGCCGCCGAGCTCGGCGGCCACCACCTCCAGCGGGGCCAGGTGGTTGAGGGGGACGCGCCGGCGGATGGCCTCCCGCATCGGCCCGAGCAGGATCTCGCCGGTCTCCGCGAGCTCGCCCCCGACCACCACGAGCTGCGGGTTGACGGCGATCGCGAGCCCGGCGACGACCGCGCCGATCGTGGTCCCGGCGTCCTCGACCACCTGCCGGCAGCCCGGGTCCCCCTCCGACGCGAGCGTGATGATGTCGCGCAGGGTGAGGTTCCCGCGGCTGGCGCGCAGCACCTCGATCAGCGCGGGGGAGCCGACGACGGTGTTGAGGCAGCCGCGGCTGCCGCACAGGCACACCACCCCGCCGGCGTCGACCTGCACGTGCCCGATCTCGCCCGCCGTGCCCGCGAAGCCCCGGTGCAGCCGCCCGCCCAGGGCCACGCCGGCGCCGGTGCCGTGCGAGACGCGCACGTAGACGGAGTCCTGGTACGCGCGGGCCGCACCGAGCCGGCTCTCGGCCAGGGCGCCGAGGTTCGCGTCGTTGTCGACGAACACCGGTACGCCCAGCCGCTTGGACATCACCTGGGCGACCGGCGCGTCGTCCCACCCGCGCAGGATGCCGGGCACCGACACGGTCCCGGTGGCCGGGTCGACGGGCGCGGGCAGGCCGATCCCGATGCCCAGCAGCTCGCCGAGGGAGGACCCGACGCGCTCCAGCAGCTCGACGACGAGCAGGGCGGCCCGGTCCAGGCTGGTGTCGGCGCGGTGCTCGTGCGGCAGGGGGAGCGACTGCTCGGCCAGCACCTCGTGGGCGGAGTCCGCGAGGGTGATCGCCAGGTGCCGGGTGCCGATGTGCACGCCCGCCGCGACGCCGGTGCGGTGCACCATCGTGACGAGCTGCGCCCGGCGGCCGTTGTGCACGGTCGTCCGGACGGCGACGGCCCCCGCGCCCTGCAGCTCGCGCACGATGTTGGACACCGTCGCGGCCGACAGGCCGGTCGCCGCGGCGAGCTCCACCTGCGCCAGGCCGCCGTACCGCCGGATGGTGTCGACGACGGTCGCCCGGTTCGCCTCGCGGAGGGCGGTCTGCGAGCCAGCCATGGCGGACCGCCTCCGTCCCGTCCTCGCGCCGACGCTGCCGGTCGCAGGGTACCCCCCGCGGCCGGGCCGTATCCGGGGCCCGTCGCCGCCGCTACAGTCGCGGCAGCGCGAGGTGACGACGACGCGGTCGCCCGGTGCTCGACAGCGCTCGGAGGAGCCGGTGGACGCGGACGTCATCATCGTGGGGGCGGGCCTGGCCGGGCTGGTCGCGGCGGGCCAGCTCGTCGGCGCGGGGTACCGGGTCGCGGTCGTGGAGCAGGAGGGCCCGGCGAACCTCGGCGGCCAGGCGTACTGGTCGTTCGGCGGCATCTTCCTGGTCGACACCCCGATGCAGCGCCGGTTCGGCGTCCGCGACTCCCTCGACCTCGCGTGGCAGGACTGGCAGGGCAGCGCCGCGTGGGACCGGCTCGACGGCGCGCTGCCGGAGGACGCGTGGGCGCAGCGCTGGGGTCGCGCGTTCGTCGAGTTCGCCGCCGGCGACGCGCTGCCGTGGCTGCAGTCGCACGGCGTGCGGTTCACCCCCGTGGTCGGCTGGGCGGAGCGCGGCGACGGCCGTCCCGGCGGGCACGGCAACTCGGTGCCCCGGTTCCACGTGCCGTGGGGGACGGGCACCGGGATCAGCGAGCCGTTCGCCGACCGGGCGCGCGCCGCCGCGGCCGACGGCCGGCTGACGTTCCACCACCGGCACCGCGTCGACGGCCTGGTCCGCACCGACGGCGCCGTCACAGGCGTGCACGGGACCGTCCTGGCGCCGGACGACGCGCCGCGCGGGGCACCGACCAACCGGACCGCGGTGGGCGAGTTCACGCTCACCGCGCAGGCGGTCGTCCTCGCCAGCGGCGGCATCGGCGGGAACCACGAGCTGGTGCGCCGCTGGTGGCCCGACCGCCTCGGCACCCCGCCCGCCCGGATGCTCACCGGCGTGCCCGCGCACGTCGACGGCCGCGTGCTCGACATCGCGGAGCGCGACGGCGTGCGGCTCGTGAACCGGGACCGCATGTGGCACTACACCGAGGGCATCGCGAACTGGGACCCCGTCTGGCCGGGCCACGGCATCCGGATCCTGCCCGGCCCGTCGTCGGTGTGGCTCGACGCGCTGGGCCGGCGACTCCCCGCGCCCGGGCTGCCGGGGCACGACACCCTCGGCACCCTTCGGCTGCTGCGCACCGACCCGGACCTCGCGCCGTACGACCACTCCTGGTTCGTCCTGACCCAGAAGATCATCGAGAAGGAGTTCGCCCTCTCCGGGTCGGAGCAGAACCCCGACCTCACCGGCCGCGACTACCGGCTGCTGCTCCGGACCCGGCTGGGCCGCGGCGCCCCCGGGCCGGTCGAGGCGTTCAAGCGCGAGGGCGCGGACTTCGTCGTCGCGGACCACCTCGGGGAGCTGGTCGACGGGATGACCGCGCTCACCGGCGGCGCCCCCGCGCTCGACGCCCGGGCGATCGAGCGGCAGATCCGCGAGCGCGACGCCCAGCTCACCAACCCGTACGCCAAGGACGCGCAGGTGCTGAGCATCCGCAACGCCCGGCGGTACCGCGGCGACCGGCTGCTGCGCGTCGCCACCCCGCACCGCATCCTCGACCCCGCGGCCGGGCCGCTGATCGCCGTCCGGCTGCGCGTCATCACCCGCAAGACCCTCGGCGGCATCCAGACGGACCTCGACGGCCGGGCGCTCGGCACCGACGGCGCGCCCGTGCCGGGGCTGTACGCGGCGGGGGAGGTCGCGGGGTTCGGCGGTGGCGGCGCGCACGGGTACAACGCGCTGGAGGGCACGTTCCTGGGCGGCTGCCTCTTCACCGGGCGGACCGTCGGGCGGGCGCTCGCGGACGCGCTGTAGCGGCGGGTGCATCCACGGCCGGGGTCCGCGCCGTAGAGGAGGTGTCAGCACACCTCGCCCCCGATGGAGGGGGCACGGACCGAGGAGCACCCCATGCATCGTCCGTCCCGCATCGCCACGGTCGGCGTCGCCGCCGCCGCGCTCACCCTCGCCGCGGGCATCCCCGCCGGCGCCGCGACGGGTGGCACCGCGTCGCTGTCCGTCCTGCACGGCGTGCCCGACCTGACCGTCGACGTCTGGGTCGACGGCGCTCGCGCGCTCGACGACTTCACCCCCGGCAGCCTCGCCGGACCGCTGGACCTGCCCGCCGGCGCCCACAGCGTCGCGATCACCGCGGCCGACGCCGCCGACGCGAGCTCGCCCGCCATCGGGCCGGTGGACCTCACGCTCGACGCCGGCACCAGCTACACCGCGGTCGCCCACCTCGACGCCGCCGGTCAGCCCACGGCCACGCTGTTCACCAACGACACGTCCCCCGTGGCCGCCGGTCAGGCGCGCCTGACGGTCCGGCACACCGCGGCGGCCCCGGCCGTCGACGTGCTCGCGGGCGGCAGCCCGGTGATCACCAACCTGTCCAACCCGGACGAGCAGTCGCTCACCGTCCCCGCCGGGACCGTGTCCGCCGCCGTCGCGGCGACCGGGACCACGCAGCCGGTGATCGGTCCGACCGACCTCCCGCTCGCCGAGGGCGTCAGCACCATCGTCTACGCCTGGGGCTCGCTCGACGCCGGGAACCTCCAGCTCGCCGTGCAGACCATCGACGGCCTGCACTCCGCGCCGGGCGGCGCGCCGTCCGGTGAGCTCGGCCTCGCCGCCGACGGGCCCTCCCCGATCGTCTGGCTCGGCGGCGCTGCCCTCGTCGCCGCGCTCGGCGCCGCGCTGCTGACCGCCCGCCGGCCGGCCGCGCAGCGTCGCTGAGGGGCCGGGGCGCGGGTGCGTCCGTCCCGCCCGCCCGCGCCCCGGTCCGTTTCTCCCGCCCTTCCTACCCCCCACCGGAGCACCCACCGTGTCCCCCACCGACGCCCGGCCACGCCGCAGCCCCGCCGCGTGACCGGGCTCCTCGTCGCCCTCGGCCTCGTCGGGCTGGGGACCGCCGGCGTGCTCGGGACCGTGGTCGGCGTGCAGGAGCCGGGGTGACGGTCCTGACCTCGCCCCCGCCCTCGCCGTCGGGAACGCCGTCGGGATCGCCCTCGCCCGTGGCCGACCCCGCGCCGGGCTCCCTCCCGCCGGTGCCGGTGGCCCCCGCGACCCCGCCACCGGCCGGTGCCGCCGATGCCCTGGCGCCCGTCCGCGTGGTCGTCCCTGCCCACGACATCGACGTCCCCGTCGACCCCGTCGGGGTCGCCGCCGACGGGCAGATGGAGATCCCCCCGCTCGCCGAGCGCGGCGGCTGGTACCGGTTCGGCGCGGACCCGGGCGACGCGACGGGCACCACGGTCGTCGCCGCGCACGTCGACTCCGTGGCGTCCGCCGGCACCGGCCCGTTCGTGCGGCTGGGCGACGTCGCGCCCGGCGAGCAGGTCGAGGTCGGCCTGGCCGACGGCAGCGCGCGGTCCTACCGGGTCGAGAGCGTCACCCGGTTCCCCAAGTCCGAGGCCCGGTGGCCCGACGTCTTCACCCGCGACGGCCCCGCGCGGCTGGCGCTGGTCACGTGCGGCGGCGCGTTCGACACCGGCACCCGGCGCTACACCGACAACGTGCTGGTCATCGCGACCCCGGTCGGCGCATGATGACCCCGGCGACGCCCGCACCCCGCGCGGTCGTCCGGCACGCGAGGAGGCGCGCCCTGTCCACGCCCGTCGCGCACCTGCGCCCCCCACCCGAGTGGGACGACGCCGAGCTGGCGCGCGCCTTCCAGGCCGGCGACGAGCAGGCGCTCGCGGAGGCGTACCGGCGCTGGTCCGCGTTCGTGCACACGGTCGCCCTGCGCTCGCTCGGGTCGGCCGCCGACGCCGAGGACGTCACCCAGCAGGTGTTCGTGTCGGCCTGGCGCGGGCGCACGGGGTTCGACCAGGCGCGCGGCCCCCTGCGGGCCTGGCTCACCGGCATCACCCGGAACGCCGTCGCCGACGCCCTCGGCCGCCGCACCCGCGACGTCCGGGACGTGCAGGCCGTGGCGGCGCGGGCGTCCCGCGACCCGGAACCCGACGTGGCGCTCGTCACCGACCGCGTCGTCGTGGTCGACGAGCTCGACCGGCTGGGGGAGCCGCAGCGGACCATCCTGGCCCTGGCGTTCTACGCCGACCTGACGCACGGCGAGATCGCGCGGCGGCTCGACCTGCCGCTCGGCACCGTGAAGAGCCACATCAGACGTAGCCTGCTCCGGCTGCGCGACCGGTTGGAGGTGGACGGTGCGGCACATCGACCCTGACGCCGTCGCGCTGGCCGCGCTCGGCGAGCCGCTCGACGCGGACGACCGCGCGCACCTCGCGTCGTGCGCGGACTGCGCGCGGGAGGTCGCGTCCCTCGCCGCGACGGTCGCCGTCGGGCGCGCCGCCACCGACGAGCACCCCGTACCGCCGCCCGACGCCGTGTGGGAGCGGGTGCGGGGCGAGCTCGGGCTGTCGCCGGGCCTGCTGCCGGGCGTACCGCTCGTGCCGGGAGTGCCGGACGTGTCCGTACCCGTCACGGCCGAGCCGGCCGCCGCCACGCCCGTGCCTGCGCCCGAGCCGCGCCGCAGCCGCACCCGGTGGGTGCTCGCCGCGGCCGCCGCGGGGCTGGTGGTCGGCGGCGTCGGCGGCGGGCTCGTCGTCGCCGGACTGCAGCGCGCCGACTCCGAGCAGGTCCTCGCCGAGGCGCAGCTCGACGCGCTGCCCGGCTGGTCCGCCACCGGCGACGCCGTCGTCGAGGAGGACGCCGACGGGCGCCGCACCCTCGTCGTCCGGCTCGCCGGCGCGGAGGGGGACGGGTTCCGCGAGGTGTGGCTGCTCGACCGCGAGGCGACCCGCCTGGTCGGGCTCGGCGTGCTCGACGGCGACGAGGGCCGGTTCACCATCCCGGTCGGGCTCGACCTGGACGACTTCGCCGTGGTGGACGTGTCCGCCGAGCCGTTCGACGGGGACCCGGCGCACTCCGGGGACAGCATCCTGCGCGGGGAGCTCTCCACCCCGGCGTGAGCGGCTGCCCTGCGGCCGCGGTGGTCCGCGGGGCGGAGGCTTGCGACGAAGGATGCAGGCGCAGGACCGGTCTCGCGCCCGATGTGCCGCCGGCGCGTGCTCACGAGGCTGAGGTGCAGGCCAGGGGTGACGCCGCACGGGGACCGCCCGGACACCACCCGGCCACGAGGAGCACCCGTGCCGACCTCCGATCCCGCTCTCGTCCCGCCGCATGGCACCCGTCCCCGCTCCCGGCCCCGCGCACCGCGCCGGGCGGTCCGGGGTCTCGCGGGCCTCGCCGCCGCCGCGCTGCTGGTCGCGCCGGTCGCGGCGTGCGCCGGCGCCGCTGCCCCCGCTGCCGCCGCGCCCGAGGTCGTGGCGCCCGCCGCACCGGCCGCCGCGCACGACGCCGCTGCCCCCGAGGCGGGTACTGCCACCCCGGCGCTGACCCGGTCCGACGTCGACGCCTGGCTCGACGGCTTCCTCCCCGCGGCGCTGGAGCGCACGGGCATCCCGGGTGCGACCGTGTCCGTGGTGCACGACGGCGCGGTCCTCACGGCCCGCGGGTACGGGTGGGCCGACACGGGCGCGGACGGCGGCGACCCGGTCCCCGTCGACCCGGAGCGCACGCTGTTCCGCCCCGGCTCCGTGTCGAAGCTGGTCACCGCGACCGCCGTCATGCAGCTCGTCGAGTCCGGGGACGTCGACCTCGACGCGGACGTCGCGGAGTACCTCGACTTCGACCTGCCGCGCGCGTTCGACGAGCCGATCACCCTGCGGCACCTGCTGACCCACACCGCGGGGTTCGAGGAGCGCGTCGGCGGGCTCATCGGGGCCGAGGGCACCCCGGTGGACCTCCGCGCCGCGCTGGCCGAGGAGCCGCCGGAGCAGGTGTTCCGCCCCGGAACGGTGCCCGCGTACTCGAACTACGGCAACTCCCTCGCGGGCTACGTCGTGGAGCGCGTCAGCGGCGAGCCGTTCGAGCAGTACGTCCGTGACCACGTCCTCGAGCCGGCCGGCATGGCGTCGGCGACGTTCGAGCAGCCCGTGCCGGAGGCGCTGCGCGACCGGCTCGCCGAGGGCTACGCCACGTCCTCGGACCCCTCGGCCGGGTTCGAGGTGGTCGGCACCCCGCCCGCCGGGGCCCTCAGCGCGTCGGCCACCGACATGGCCGCGTTCATGCTGGCGCAGCTCGGGGAGCCCGTGACCGGTGAGCAGGTGCTCGACGCCGGTACCCGCGCGCTCATGCAGCGGCCCGCGCTCGACGCCGACACCCTCGGCACGCTCGCAGCCGGCCCGCGGATGACGCTCGGCTTCTTCCAGGAGGACCGCAACGGCCACCGGATCGTCGGCCACGGAGGCGACACGCAGGTGTTCCACTCGCACCTGCAGCTCTACCCCGACGACCGCACCGGCGTCTTCGTGTCGGTCAACGGCTCCGGGAGGGGCGCGCTCGACTCCCTTGAGCTCCGCGAGCAGCTGATGCACGGGTTCACGGACCGGTACTTCCCGGGATCCGGGGAGGTGGCGACTGCCGACGACGCTGCCGACGCGTCTGCCGTCGACGAGGCCACCGCCCGGGAGCACGCCGCGCAGCTGGAGGGCACGTGGACCAGCTCCCGCGCGATGCGCAGCACGTTCCTCGCCGTCACGGACCTGCTCGCCCCCACGCACGTCACCGCCCAGGACGACGGCCGCATCGTCATCGCTCCCGGCCCGCTCGCCGACCGGCCCGTGCTCTACGAGGAGGTCGAGCCGTGGGTCTACCGGGAGGTCGGCGGTCAGCGCACCATCGCCGCCCGGGTGACGGACGGCAAGGCGGAGGCGATCGGCTACGACTCCGCGTTCGCGCTGCTGCCCGCCCCCGCGGCCACCGACGTGGCGCTCCCCGCGCTGGCCGTCTCCGCGGTCGTCCTGCTCGTCGGAGTCCTGTCCTGGCCCGTCGGCGCGGTCGTCCGCCGCGTGCGGCACCGCGGCCCCGCGGACCGCGCCGGGCGCACCGAACGCGTCCTCACCCGCGTCGCGTCGACCGCGGCGGTGCTGGCGCTCACCGGGTGGGCGCTCACCGTGCCGACGGTCATGGCCCTGCAGGACGTGCCCGTCGGTCAGGTCCGGCTGCTGCAGGGTCTGCAGGCCGTCGGCGTGCTCGGCCTCGTGCCCGCGGTGGCCCGGGTCGCCGGCGACGTCCGGCGCCAGGCCGGGTGGCGCCGGGTGCTCGCCGGGGTGCTCGTCGTGGCGGCGCTGGCCGTCGTCGCGTGGTTCGCGGTGACGTACCGGCTGCTCGCCCCGAGCGTCTCGTACTGACCCGCGCCGTCGCCCGGGGGAGGTGGTGTGACCCGGGCGACGGACCGCCGGTTTGGGCGCGGGGCCGTGGACCTGTATTCTCGTCTGCGGCCCTCGGGCCACGCGCCCGTAGCTCAATGGATAGAGCATCTGACTACGGATCAGAAGGTTGGGGGTTCGAGTCCCTCCGGGCGCACAGCGCACAACCCCCGTCCGGGTCACCCTGGGCGGGGGTTTCTGCAAGCCCCGTCTGGATCCAGTGGAGCTGGACGCCCGTGGCGAAGGCCCAGGCGATGACGTACGCCCGGCGAGGAAGGCCCTCATCGCTCTCGAGCTTGCTGATCGTCCGGCGGGAGACGCCTGCGCCGTCTGCGAGCTCCGACTGACTCAGGTGAACGCGATCGACAACCCACCAGGCATCGAACGCCCGTTCGACTGCGTCACGGGTCGATGGGCTGCCAGGCTTCGCCTGCACACTGCACACTGCACACTGCGGGCCGGAGGCACGGTCACGGCTTCCTCGTCGAACCCCTTGAGACGTGCGCCGTCACGGCTGAGCGGCGCGGCGCTGGAAGGCCGAGGGCTCACGAATTCGTCGGGCCTTGGATGAGGGTTGTTCGGTGTTGATCGGTTTCCGCGACGGAAAGCAGCCGCCGGATCGGCCGCCCGTTCAGTCCCCGATCGACAGTTCACGATTGGCAACCTCGGGCCGTTCGACGAAGTCCCAGATCCGGAGCGACCTTGGAGGAGCCGCTGGATCATGCCCCCGTGCAGCGCGCGCCGCAACCTCCATCCGAGTGACTCGTTCCGTCCCTACTGCGGGCCATTGCTCCTGCCCCTACTCGGATGATGCCGCCACGACCCGTGCCGATTGGTTGGAGCCGTCGCCGACTATTGACGGCGGTCTTGCTTGCCCGTAGCGTCTCGCTTCGTCAGAGCTCCGACCTGCGGCGCTTTGTCGCAGGGGGCGCCTTACCTGATTGCCGGCTCTTTTGGATTCTGTGCCGGCTCTCACTCACGCCTGCCTGTCGACCATGCGTTGACACGTCGAGGCGAGTGCACAAGAGTGGGGGGCGGGTAAATTGGGTCTCAGAATGGTCGCGGCAGTCGCCGCGATAACACTTGTTGCTGCAGGCGCTGTGCAATCAACGGGGAGCAACGCGGCGGCAGCCAGCGTCGCGCCGATGGCGTTGGTGCCGTCCGCCGTCCCGCTAGCGGGAGCAGTGGTATCAGCTCCCTCCCGGTCGCAACTGTCCGACTCCATCGCCCAACTGATCGCTCCCAACGACCCGGTCGTCGTTCACCTAGCGGCCTCCGGAAACGACCTCGCCCTCGCACAGGCATCCGCGAACGCGGTCCGTACCGGAGGTGTCGCCCTCGCCGCGCGAGGCACGGACTCCGCTTCGGTCCTGGCACAGCTCGGCGCTCTCGATGTAACCGGGGTCGAGCTCACCGGCCCGGCTACGGGGTTCCCCGCCGCACTCGTCAGCGCGCTTGAAGCGAGCTACACCGTCACCGACCGCTTCGTCGCTCCGAATCCATATCAGTGGTCGATCGCGGCAACCGATCCGGCCGCCCGGGACCGCTTGGTTGTCGTGAGCCAAACCGTGCCAAGTTCTGTCGAACTGGGCACACTGTGGGCCACCTCCAGCAGCGCCTCATTGCTGATCGTCGACGACACCGCCCCCAGCGCCGAGGTCGCGACGATCTTGGAAGACCCGACCAACACGGGAACTGACATCTTCGGGTTGTCATCTCTGATTGCACCAGCCCCGACCAGCGACGCCAGCGTGCCGCGGGTGCGCGAAGTCGAACTGGACAACCCGGCCGCCCTGCTAGACGACATGGCGCTGGACATGATCAGTGGCGGTGCGAACTCACGCCAGGTCGTCGCCGCGAGCGACGCCGACGCCGGAACCGCTGGCCTCGCGGGCCAACTCGCCCGCTACTCGGGGTCGGTGGCTTCCACCACTGCTGCGGCGCAGCGATACGCGAGCTTGCTGCCCGGGTCGCTCACCCATGCGGTGGTCGTCGGTGGCGCCTCCGCGACCCCGGGAGCTTCTTCCGCGATCGTCGGCGCGCAGCGAACACCCACGGCGGACCCCTCGTTTCGCGTCACGGGAAGCACAGCCACGGCCACGAACTTCACGATCTCGTTCTCCGCGTACTCAGGGGCCACCCGCTACGCCGCACTGGACGCCGCCGGAGCTCAACTTGCAACATCCACCACCCCCACGCTCACCGTGCCAGGGGAAGCTCGTGCCGTCGCCGTCGTCGCTTACGTGGGAACCGTCGCGCGCGCGACGCTCCAGGTCAAGATGAACGAGGTCACGACCGATGCTCCCGCCGGTAGTTCTCTGGTGGGGTCGACGAGCGGGTCGACCAACCATCTGCGGTTCATCGGCGCAACCAACGTGCCGCGGCTGATCGAGCGGACACGGATCAGTGTGACCGGTGAAGCACCCGACCCGCTCAACGACACCTCCCGAGTCACGGTCACCTGCGCGCCCACATTCACCGACACCGCCCAAGACCCCACCTACCAGTACGACTACCGAGTCCTGACCTTGAGCCAGGACCCTGCGGCTTGCGGCGCCATCGGGACACCGGGCGACGCCGCGATTCGCCAGATCAGCGGTTTGACCTTCCCCGCGACGGTCTACCCCGAGTTCCGGTCCGCTGGCCCCGAAGCGGTGACCTTGGCCGCCAGTATGTCGTTGTTCGACCAGCAGGTGTTCGGCGAGTCTGCCACCAGTGACGCAGCCCGCTCCTCGGTCGCCCCGCAAGCTGTCGGGGATGACTGGCCGGCCATCACCTTCCGGTATCAGACGTTCATCCCGGCGAAGAAGATCTACGCGCCCAGCCCGGTTGGATGGACCGTCACCCGGCCCTGGGTCTTCTACAACGGCAACAACAGGTGGCACGACCCGAAGGGGGCGTTCAAGACGCGCCAGGACGTGCGCGTGACCTTCGGATCTCGCCGCGGCATCTCCTACTCTGAGGACGTGGGCGAGACGATCCGCTGGGCGTGCCAGCTCCCCACTGCCATCAACTGCATCGAGACCGGACGAACCGAGGCCCCCGACTCGGAGCTCAGCATGCCGAGCTCCCTCGCGAACGCGACCAGTGGCGGCTTCACCCTCAAGAACGATGGAACGAACCCGCTCTTCCCGAGTGCGCCAGCGATCACTGCGAGCCTCAAGTTCAAGTACGCGCTGGGCGGTACCTCGATCGTGGGAAGCCATGACCGGATGCCGATCCACGAGATCTGGTTCCTCGTCGACGGGTGGAACGAGTGGAACTTCGCTTACGGGTCGACTACCTATGAGCCCGCCTGCCTCGCTGGTCGCCTCCCGACTTGCACAGTCAACGTGAACGTGCGCCTTTAACACCCACAACTAGACCTAGGGTCCCGCCGCCGGAGCACACGCTCCGGCGGCGGGAGTCGACCTGCGAAGGGCGAGAGATGCGATTGATCGGCTGGGGCGCGCTATGGGGATTCGGTCTGTTCACCGCTCCGTTCTTGGGAATCTCCGCTATAGGCCTGATCTTCAACCCCACGAGCGTCGGATACCTGCTCTTCGCTGTGCCCGTCGTTGCGATTTCAGGTGCAACAGCGGGCGCCTTGGGCGGTGCACTCACGGCAGCGATCGCACCGCTCGCCCGAACGGGTCAGAGCACGGGCACAGCTCTAGCGCGGTGCGTGGTGGTGTATTTTCTATCGCTCACCATCGCGGTGACGGTGCCATTCTTGTTGTTCGTACCCGAAGAGCTCATGCTTGGCCTCGCCCTCCTCATCCCTGTCGTCGTCCTGATCGCGACGGGGTTGGCGACGTGGGGGTTCGCTCTGGACCGCCGAAGGGCGATCCGCGCGGGCACCGTCTGGACGCCCGGTCCCTCGAGTCGGTGGTGACAGCAGCACACGCTACGGCGACTTGAGTCACGGGACATACCGCCCGTGAACTTGAATGCTGCCCGAATCCCGATTCAGGCTCGACGCGTGCGTCGGATGGCGAAGGTGTCCGCCATGACTCCCGGTCCAGGACGGTGCGCTGGTCGTGGGCGGAGCCGTCCCGCGCTACCGCGAAGTACAGCTCGATGACCTCGCGCGCGTCCGCCAGGTCGTAGGTCGGTTCCTGACTGGTATTCAGGTGTGGGCGCACGCGCACCACGCCCGACGTCGGCCCCTGCAGCTCGTCGAGGCTGACGGGCGTCGCGTACGGCACGCCGCCAGATCCACTGCTCGTCGCCGGAACCCAGCGGCTCGGCTGCAGGTCGCGACGGTGTTCCTGCCGATGCCGAGCTCGCGCGCGAGTTCCTGCTGGTCCGGATCGGCTAACCAGTCGTGGCGGGCGATCATGCACCTGAGCGTCTTCATCGCGAGTCCCCTGTCACGTCGTCGCGAGTCCACGGGCTCTCGTGCCGTCCGCCGCCGGTCAGGGTGCTGAGCCGAGCACGCCTGCCCGTGGCTCCGTGGCGTGCTCGCGCCCGGCGACGAGCCGGTTCAGGCGCTCGGACATGAGCAGGCCCAGGGCCACGAGCACGGCGATGAACAGGGGGAAGATCCAGGTCCCCGCCCAGGCCGAGAGGGCACCGAACGCCGGCGGCGCGAGCGTCGAGCCCGTGTAGGCCGCAGCCATCTGGATGCCGATGATCGCCTGGGAGCTGCGGCGGCCGAAGTTGACGGGCGTGGAGTGGATGATCGCCGGGTAGATCGGTGCGCAGCCGAGCCCGGCGACCACGAGCCCCGCCAGCGCGGGCACGTCGGTCTCCAGCGGGACGGCGACGAGCCCGACGCCGAGCGCTGCCGCCGCGAAGCCCCAGCGGATCAGCTGCTTGTCGCCGACCCGGTCGGCGAAGAACCCGGCGAGGAACCGCCCGCCCGTGATGCCGAGCAGGAACAGCGAGGCGAACGCCGCCGCGGTCGCGACGCCGACCCCGCGCTCGGTGACGAGGTACGTCGACGCCCAGAGCATGGCCGTGCTCTCGAGGCCGCAGTAGGCGAAGAACGCCGTGAGGATCAGCAGGACGCCCGGGATGCGCAGCGCCTGCGCGAGCGGGACGTGCGCGCCGCCCTTCCCCGACGGCCCCACCGCGTCCTCGTCGTCGTCGGGGACGGCCCCGGCCGGGCGGACCGGGTTGACCCGGCCCCACAGTGGCAGGCTGGCGACCAGCACGACGGTGAGGGCGATCTGGATGGCACCGACGGTCCCGTAGGCGCCCGACCAGCCCATCCGGGTCCCGAGGGCGTGGCTCATGATGAACGGGCTGATCGAGGCGCCCAGGCCCCAGAAGCTGTGCAGCCAGTTCATGTGTCGCGCGGCGTAGTGCAGTGCCACGTAGTTGTTCAGGGCCGCGTCGACCGCCCCGGCACCCAGGCCGTACGGGACCGCCCACACGCACAGCAGCCAGAACGAGCCCGAGAACGAGAAGCCCACGAGCGCGGCCGCGGTCAGTCCCACGCTGGCGGCCGTGACGACGCCCGCGCCGAACCGGCGGGTGAGGCGGTCGGACGCGAGGCTGGACACGATCGTGCCGCCGGCGATGATCATCGTGATGATCCCCGCGAAGGCGAGCGGGACACCGAGATCCTCGTGCATGACCGGCCACCCGGCCCCGACGAGGGAGTCGGGGAGCCCGAGGCTGATGAAGGCGACGTAGATGATCGTCAGGAGGAGCGAGTACACGGCCTGGTGCGCTGCCTTTCCGGGGCTTGGGCGCGGGGTTCGCGTGCGACGACGCGCCGCGTGTGTACGAGCGTACACACGCCGGTGGCGTGACGTGTTCGACTCCCTCACTCCAGGGCGAACCGGACGAGGTGGGTGCCCGGCCGGCCGTCCCGTCGAGCCGGGCGAGCAGCAGGTGCACCGTGGTCCGGACGAGCTCTTCATCCGCCCTCGACGGCAGGGAGCCGCCGCAAGCCTCCCGGCGCGTGCTCCGGCGGCCGAAGCCGCTCAGGCGGTGGTGTGCCCGGGGTCGTGTCGTTCGGCCAGGCGTGCGGCGGCGACCGCCACGGTCGTGGCGGTTGCTGCCAGCAGGAGCGAGGGCCCGACGAGCTGGGTGAGGGTCATGGTGGGTCCTCCAGGGTGCGGAACCTCCCACGATGCCGGGCGGCGGGTGCTCGGTCGGGGGACATGGGTCCCGTGGCGGTGCCCGCCTCACGCCGGCGAGCCCGCGCCCCGACCCCGCATACCGGCCGCGATCCGGGGACACCGCGGCGGTCAGACCCCCGCGAACAGCTCGTCCAGCACGTGCCGCGCCAGCTCTGCCTGCCCCGGCGGCTTGTTCGTCAGCATGATCAGCCCCTTCCAGAGCGCCCACCCGCGGCCCCGGGCCCAGGTGGCGTCGTCCACGTCCAGGTCGCGGCGGAACACCTCGCGCGCCGGGCCCGACAGCCGCGTCCACACGATGACGGTGTCGCACGCCGGGTCCCCGGCGCCCGAGCAGCCGAAGTCGATGACCGCGGCGAGCGCGCCGTCGCGGACCAGCAGGTTGTTCGTGGAGACGTCGCCGTGGAACCACACAGGCGGACCGGAGTGCTCGGCGGCGAGCGCGTCACGCCAGATGCCCGCCGCGAGGTCGCGCTCCCGGCCGTGCACGCGGGCCAGCAGGTCGTGCACCTCGGCGTCCCAGTGCGCGACCGGGCCGCCGCGGAAGGCGCTGTGCGGTCCCGGCGGGGGAGCGCCCGCCGTCCCGGCCGACCGCAGCGCCACCAGGAACGCCGCGAGGTCGGCGGCGAACCGGACGGGGTCCTGCGGGGGATCGACCGTCGCGGGCACGCCGTCGAGCCACCCGTACACGGACCACGGCGCCGGGAACAGGGCGGACGGCGTGCCGACGCCGCGCACCTCCGGGACCGGGAGCGGCACCACGGGGGCCAGCCGGGGCAGCCACTCCTGCTCCTTCCTGACCTGCGGCACGTACCCGGACGCGCTCGGGAGGCGCACGCTCAGGTCGTCGCCGAGCCGGAAGATGCGGTGGTCGTTCCCGCCGTCCAGGACGGGGCGGATCGGCAGGTCCTGCCACTGCGGGTGCTGCTCGCGCAGCAGGGCGCGGACGAGGTCCTCGTCGACCTGCACCGCGTCGACGCCGTCGGAGGTCACCGGACGACGCTAACCCGGCGGACAGCCCGCGGGCCCGGCCGTAGGCTCGCGGTGGTGGCCGACCTGACGGCAAGGTCAGACACGGGTCGGGTTCCTCCTTCGGGCTGGGGCCCGAGAAGGTCAGGAAGTAGACCCCGGTCTGGCACCACCCTCCGCGCGATCCGTCGGATGGTCCGCGGGCGCGAGGCCGACCATCCAGGCGACGGCCGGCACGACGTCCGGCCGCTATCGCGCGTCCGGTGCGGACTCCCGGACCGCCAGGCCGCTCAGGTCCGGGACGGCCCAGCGCCCGGCGTCCCTCTCGAGCGGAAGCGTCGCCACGACGGTCCGCCGGTCCATCGGCACGGCGCCGCGGATCCGCGGGACGGCTCCGCCGGGCCGCGGCTCCCAGTCGACGGCGGCACCGGCCTCGGCGAGCGCGTCCTCGTCCAGGACCGCGAGCAGCAGGGGTTCGGAGACGTCGCCGT
The DNA here is from genome assembly GCF_949769265.1 of Cellulomonas endometrii. Classification (NCBI taxonomy): domain Bacteria; kingdom Bacillati; phylum Actinomycetota; class Actinomycetes; order Micrococcales; family Cellulomonadaceae; genus Cellulomonas; species Cellulomonas endometrii. The sequence goes on from NZ_CATKPC010000002.1 coordinate 358,898, forward strand.
AGACGTCGCGGAGCACGGCGGCGACCCCGGTCGACGTCGTGGCGTGGATGAAGCCCTCCGTCTCGTACAGGGTGCGGCGCGTCGCGACGTCGTACTCGCCGAACCGCTCGCAGCCCTCCCAGTCGTCGTGGAACGCCACGTGCAGCACCCGCATCCCGCCCATCGGACCCTCCTCGTCGACAATGAAACGGCAACGTATCATTACGGCATGCGCCCGTCAGACCCGCCGCCCGGACCCGCGGCACCCGCGGAACCCGCCGCACCCGCGCGCCGGCTCGGACGCCCCGCGCGTGGCGAGCGCGAGGCGCGACGGACCGCCGTCCTCGACGCGGCGGTCCGGCTGTTCCGGACGCGCGGGTTCGCCGCCACGACGATCGAGGCGGTGGCCGCCGAGGCGGGGGTCACCAAGCGCACCGTCTACGCCTACTTCACGGACAAGACCGGCCTGTTCGTCGCGGCCGTCGACCGGCTGCACGAGCACGAGCACGCGGACGACGTGCCGGGCGCGGACCTGCTCACGGTGGCGGCGCGGATCGTCCTCACCCTGCACGGCGACGACGCCGTGACGCTGCACCGGCTGGTCATCGCCGAGGCGGCGCGCCTCCCGGAGCTCGCTGCCGCGTTCTACCGCCGTGGTCCGGCCGCCTCGATCCGGGTGCTGGCCGACCGCCTCGCGACACGACCCGGTCACGACGCGGATCATGCGGAGGCGCTGTACACGCTGCTGCTGGGAGAGGCGCACCGGCAGCGCCTGCTCGGCCTGACCCCCGCGCCGACACCGGCCCAGGCGCGCGACCACGCCCGGCGCGCCATCCGCACGGTGCTCGGCGCGGGGTGACGCGCGGGCGGGCTCCGGCACCGCCGGCAGGAGCCTTCGCCGGGCGACCGCCCGCCACTCCTGCGAGGATCGCCCGATGCCCCGCGCGCCCTGGTACCGGCAGCCCGTCGACAGCGCCACGCGGACGCTGCAGACGCTCTGGGCCCGCCGCGGCGAGCTGCGCGACCCGACGTCGAGGGCCGCGGTCGTCCTCGGGATCCTGCTCGTCGTGCTGGGGACGGTGACCCTGCTCGTCGTGCACGACGCGGTCGACGAGGGGGACGACCTGGCCGAGGCCGACCTCCCCGTGCTGGACTGGCTGGTCGCGGCGCGGGGGCCGGCGCTGACGACGTTCCTCACCGTCGTCTCGGCGGTGACGGGACCGAGCGTCCTGCCCGTGATCGTCGTCGCCGCCTGCGTCCTGTGGGGGCTGAGGACGCACTCCTGGTGGCAGCCCGCGCTGCTGGCCGGTGCGATGGTGCTCTCGACCCTCGTCTCCGTGACGATCAAGTCCGTCGTGGCCCGTCCGCGGCCGCCGCTGTCCACGATGTCGGTCCCCGGCTCCGAGACGACGTACTCGTTCCCGTCGGGGCACACCGTCGGGACCGCGACGTTCCTGCTGACCGTCGGGTACCTGATCTGGATCCGGAACCCGCACGTGCGCTCGCTCGTGCTGTGGGCGCTGGCCACCGGCGCGGGCATCGCGCTGGTCGCCGGCAGCCGCCTGTACCTGGGCTACCACTTCCTCACGGACGTGACGGCGGGGTTCGCGCTGGCCGTCGCGGTGCTCGGCGTCGTGGTCGTCGTGGACCGGCGCCGTGCCGTGCGCGCCGCGCGGATGACGGCGGGAGCCAGGGGCGACGACGCCGGCGCCACGCCCGCCGGCTGACGGTCAGCGCGCGGGTGTCCCGGCCGCGTCGACCAGCGCGTCGCCCGTGAGGCGGTAGCCCGTCCAGTCGTCCATCGCGACCGCACCGAGCGACCGGTAGAACGCGATGGAGGGGGCGTTCCAGTCGAGCACCGCCCAGTCCACGCGGGCGTAGCCCCTCTCGACGGCGACCGCCGCGAGGGTGCGCAGCAGCGCCCCGCCGTAGCCGTGCCCCCGGTGGTCGGCCCGGACGTACAGGTCCTCGAGGTAGATGCCGTGGCGCCCGGTCCACGTGGAGTAGCTGAGGAACCACACGGCGATGCCGACGACGGCGCCCTCGCGCTCGACCACGTGCGCGAACACGGCCGGCGACGCCCCGAAGAGGGCCGTCGCCAGGTCCGGCTCCGTCGTCTCGACGGCGTCGGGCTCCCGCTCGTACGCGGCCAGCTCCCGGATGCACGCGAGGATGCCGGGCTCGTCACCGGGCCGGGCCGGACGGAGCACCGCACCGCCGGCGAGGGTCGTGGTCGTCACGGCCAGCGACCCTACCGGGGGCTGCCTCGGAGACCGAGCGATGTCCGCACGCGGTCGGCGACGGCGCGGGAGCGGCTGCGCGGGGGGGGCTGCGCGGGGGGGGCCCCGCGATCACGGCGGCGACCCGCGGCGCGCGCCGCGCGCCGCTGCTAGCCTGACGCCCGTGACCTCGACGCCCGCCCCCGCCCGACGGAGCCCCGTCGCGCCCGGGTCGTGGTGTTGTCGCCCGCGACGCTGACCGCGTCCCCCCGCGCCTGAGGCGCCCCCGGAGCCGTCGGCCTCGCGCCGAGCAGCGCTCCCCGCCGCACCACCCACGGCTCCCGCGTGCCGTCGTGCGCCGCACCGCGCAGACTTTTCCTCACCTCGTCGACCGGAGAACCCACTCATGCCTGCTCGCCTCACCGTCCAGCGCCGCGCCCGTACCGGTGCCCTCGCCGCTGTCGCCGCCGCCGTCACCGCGCTCGGCCTCGCCGCGTGCGGCTCGGGCTCCGGGTCGGACGACGGCTCCGGCGGTCCCGCGACGGGGGGCTCGGATTCCGCGCTCGCGGCGGTCCAGGAGGCCGGCGTGCTGCGGGTCGGGACCGAGGGGACGTACGCGCCGTTCAGCTTCCACGACTCGTCCACCGACGAGCTGACGGGCTACGACGTCGACGTGATCACCGCGGTCGCGGAGCAGCTGGGCGTCGAGCCCGAGTTCTCGGAGACCACGTGGGACTCGATCTTCGCGGGCCTCGAGGCCGGCCGGTACGACGTGATCGCGAACCAGGTGAGCATCACCGACGAGCGCACCGCGAAGTACGACTTCAGCGAGCCGTACACGGTGTCGACCGGCGTGGTCGTGGTCCCGGCGGACGACACCGAGATCACCTCGCTCGACGACGTCGCCGGGAAGACGACCGCGCAGTCCGCGACGTCGAACTGGTCGAAGGTCGCGACGGAGGCCGGCGCGACCGTCGAGTCGGTCGAGGGCTTCACGCAGGCCATCGCCCTGCTGAAGCAGGGCCGGATCGACCTGACGTTCAACGACAACCTGGCCGTCCTGGACTACCTGAAGTCGACGGGCGACGAGGACGTGAAGATCGCGTTCGAGACCGACGACGTCGTCGAGCAGGGCTTCCCCGTGCTCAAGGGCTCGGACCTGGCGCCGGCCATCGACGACGCCCTGGAGGCGCTGCGGGCCGACGGCACGCTCGCGGAGATCTCGACGACGTGGTTCGGGCAGGACGTCTCCCAGTGACGTCGGCGTCGGTGCGCGGCGGCTCGGTGCCCGGCGGCCCCGGGCGCGGTGAGGGGGGCCGGTGAACGACACGACGTGGGAGCTGGTGCGCACGTCGATCGGCCCGCTGCTCGAGGGCGCGATCCGCGGCACCATCCCGCTGACGATCATCTCGTTCGCCATCGGGCTGGTGATCGCGCTGCTGGTCGCCCTCGCGCGCCTGTCGCGGGTGCCGGTCGTGTCGTGGCTGGCGCGCGCGTACATCTCGGTGATCCGCGGGACGCCGCTGCTGGTGCAGCTGTTCCTGATCTTCTACGCGCTGCCGTCGATGGGCGTCGTCATCGACCCGTTCCCGTCGGCGATCATCGCGTTCTCGCTGAACGTCGGCGGGTACGCGGCCGAGACGATCCGGGCGGCGATCCTCTCCGTGCCGCGGGCGCAGTGGGAGGCGGCGTCGACGATCGGCCTCGGCCCCACGCTCACGCTGCGCCGCGTGGTGCTGCCGCAGGCGCTGCGGGTCTCGGTGCCGCCCCTGTCGAACACCTTCATCTCGCTGGTGAAGGACACCTCGCTGGCCTCGACGATCATGGTCACCGAGCTGCTCCGCAAGGCGCAGGAGATCGCGGCGCCGACGTACGAGTTCATGACCCTGTACTCGCTCGCCGCGGTGATCTACTGGCTGATCTGCCTGGTGCTGTCCGCCCTGCAGAGCCGCCTCGAACGGCGCCTCGACCGGTACGTGGCGACATGACGGAGGACGACGTGACCGACACCCACCCCCGCGGCCCGGCCCCGGCGCTGGTGCGGGTGCGCGCGCTGGCGAAGTCCTTCGGGGACAACCACGTGCTGCGCGACATCGACCTCGAGGTCGCGCAGGGCAGCGTCACCGTGATCATCGGCCCGTCCGGGTCCGGCAAGACCACCCTGCTGCGCTGCCTCAACGCCCTGGAGATCCCCGACGCGGGCACCGTCGAGGTCGCCGGCGTCACCCTGGACTTCGCGGCGCGGCACTCGCAGGCGGAGCGCCGCCGGCTGCGGGCGCAGTCGGGCATGGTGTTCCAGTCGCACGCGCTGTTCCCGCACCGCACGGCGCTCGAGAACCTCGTCGAGGGCCCCGTGCACGCGCAGCGCCGGCCCGTCGCCGAGGCCACGGCGGAGGCCACCGCGCTCCTGGAGAAGGTCGGGCTGGCGTCCAAGGCCGACGCGTACCCGCACGAGCTCTCCGGCGGTCAGCAGCAGCGCGTCGGCATCGCCCGGGCGCTCGCGCTGCGGCCGCAGCTGATCCTGTTCGACGAGCCGACCTCCGCGCTGGACCCGGAGACCGTCGGCGAGGTGCTGACCGTCATGCGGGACCTGGCCGCCGAGGGCTGGACGATGATCGTCGTCACCCACGAGATCCGGTTCGCGCAGCAGGTCGCCGACCACGTCGTGTTCATCGACAACGGCGTGGTCGTCGAGGAGGGCCCGCCGGCGGACGTGCTCGGCCGGCCGTCGCACGAGCGCACGCAGCAGTTCCTCCGCCGGATCCTGGACCCGATCTAGGCCCCCACTCAGGCCGCACCCACGTCCTGGACACCGCCGACCGGGCCCCGCACGACCCTCTAGGTTGGCGGGGTTCGACGACGCGAGACGAAGTGGCGGTGCAACGGTGCAGGGACAGCTCGACGCGGTGCTCGACCAGGTGCTGGCGCGCAACCCCGGGGAGCCGGAGTTCCACCAGGCGGTGCGCGAGGTGTTCGGCAGCCTCGGGCCGGTGCTGCGCCGCCACCCGCAGTACGTGGACGCCGCCGTGCTGGAGCGGCTGTGCGAGCCCGAGCGGCAGATCGTGTTCCGGGTCCCGTGGGTCGACGACGCCGGCCGGGTCCGCATCAACCGCGGCTTCCGCGTGCAGTTCAGCACCACGCTGGGGCCGTCGAAGGGCGGGCTGAGGTTCCACCCGTCGGTGAACCTCGGCATCGTGAAGTTCCTCGGGTTCGAGCAGATCTTCAAGAACTCGCTGACGGGCATGCCGATCGGCGGCGGCAAGGGCGGCTCGGACTTCGACCCGCGGGGCCGGTCCGACGCCGAGGTGATGCGGTTCTGCCAGTCGTTCATGACCGAGCTCGCCCGGCAGATCGGCGAGTACGTGGACGTGCCCGCCGGTGACATCGGCGTCGGCGGCCGGGAGATCGGCTACCTGTTCGGGCAGTACAAGCGCATGACGGGCCGGTACGAGTCGGGCGTGCTCACCGGCAAGGGCGTCACGTGGGGCGGGTCCCTGGTCCGCACGGAGGCGACCGGGTACGGCGCGGTGCTGTTCGCGCAGGAGATGCTGCGGACCGCCGGCCGGTCGTTCGACGGGCAGCGCGTCGTCGTCTCGGGATCGGGCAACGTCGCGCTCTACGCGATCGAGAAGGCGCAGCAGCTCGGCGCGCACGTCGTGGCGTGCTCGGACTCGCGGGGCTACGTGGTCGACGAGCAGGGCCTCGACCTCGCGCTGGTGCAGCAGGTGAAGACGGTGGAGCGCGGCTCGCTCGCCGCCTACGCCGAGCGGCGCGGGGGCGGCGCCCGCTACGTGCCCGGCCGGCGGGTGTGGGAGGTCGGCGGCACCGTCGCGCTGCCCTGCGCGACGCAGAACGAGCTCGACGCCGACGACGCCCGCTCCCTGATCGCCTCCGGCCTGGTCGCGGTGGCCGAGGGCGCGAACATGCCGACGACCCCCGGGGCCGTGACCCTGCTGCAGGAGGCGGGCGTGCTGTTCGGCCCCGGCAAGGCCGCGAACGCCGGCGGGGTCGCGACGTCCGCGCTGGAGATGCAGCAGAACGCGAGCCGCGACTCCTGGTCGTTCGACTACACCGAGGACCGGCTCGCCACGATCATGCGGGACATCCACGACCGGTGCGCCGCCACCGCGGACGAGTACGGGTCGCCGGGCGACTACGTGGTCGGCGCGAACATCGCCGGGTTCCTCAAGGTCGCCGACGCGATGCTGGCGCTGGGCGTCATCTAGCGGGCGCGCGGTCCGCCCGGGCGCGGGGTCACGACGAGCAGGTCGCCGACCTCGCACCCGAGCACGTCGCACACGGCGGTCAGGGTGGAGAACCGGATGGCCCGCGCCCGGTCGTTCTTCAGCACGGACAGGTTCACCACGGTCACGCCGACGAGCTCGGCCAGCCGCGTGAGCGTCATGCCGCGCTCCGCCAGCAGCTCGTCCAGCCGGCAGTGGATCCGTCCCGCGTCCTCCTCGGGCGGCACTAGACGAGGCCCTCGGTGTCGCGCTGCATCCGCTCGCCCGCCCGGAACACCGCGGCCAGCGCGCCGACCGCCATGGACGCGAGGATCGGGGTCCACGAGAACGTGACACGGGTCGCGTCGAGCACGGCCGGGTCCGCGACCAGCGCGAGCGTCCCGTTCGACGCCATCACCGAGAAGCCGAACCACGCGAGCCAGCCGACCGCGATCAGCAGCGAGATCGCCGTGATCAGTCGCGTCGTCGTGGGGGAGAAGAACCGGCCGGCCAGGATGTGGCGGCAGAGCAGCAGCACGCAGGCGGTGACCGCGATCGTGGCCAGCGGCGGGACGACGGCCGCCCCGAGGGCCGAGGCGTACGTCGCCACCGGCATGTCGGACACCGCGACGGACGCGACGTCGACGGTCGCCGGGACGGGGCCGCCGCCCGGCCCGATCGGCAGGGCCAGCGTCGCGCCCGTGAGGCGGACGTCGACGGGCACGTCCCGGTTCGGCAGCAGCCGGACGACGTCCGTCACCAGCGTCACGAGGTTCCACACGATGACGCCGGCGCCGACCAGCAGGACGGACCAGAGGTCCGTGGTGGTCGCGAACCGCGGCGGCGTGGTCTGCATGATGCTCCGATCATATCGACGGTCGATGCTATCGACTGACGATATGCCGAGCGGGTGACGGCTGTCGAGCGCCGCGGGACGTCGGCCGCGTCAGGACGCCTGGTGACCGGTCAGCGCACGCGGAACCGCTCCACGAGCGCGTCCATCACGCCGTCCAGCCGGGCGTCGACCTGCCGGCGCGCGGGGTCGGCGTCGTGCCACGCGACGATCTCCCGGGCGCCCTGCTCGAACGGGATCGTCGCCTCGAAGCCCGGGACGACGCGGCGCAGCTTCGTGGTGTCGAAGACCATCGAGTGCGCCTTGTCGCCGAGCAGCCCGGCGCCCCACTCGGGGTCGGCGGCGGCGATGGCGTCCGACGGGACGTGCACGATGCGGGGCTCGACGCCGGCGGCGGTCGCCAGCGCCCGGACGATCTGGTCCCACGTGAGGACGTCGTCCGACGTGATGTGGAAGGCCTCGCCGAGCGTGCGGGGGTGGCCGAGCAGCGGGACGAAGCCGCGCGCGAAGTCCTCGTGGTGGGTGAGCGTCCACAGCGAGGTCCCGTCGCCGTGCACGACGACCTCCGTGCCGCGGCGCATCCGCTCGACCGCGGTCCAGCCGCCGTCGAGGGGGGTGAGCGTGCGGTCGTAGGTGTGGGACGGGCGCACGACGGTCGCCGGGAAGCCGGTGTCGCGGTACGCGCGGACCAGCAGGTCCTCGCAGGCGATCTTGTCCCGCGAGTACCGCCAGTGCGGGTTGCGCAGCGGCGTCGACTCGGTGACGGGCAGCCGCTCCGGCGGGGTCTGGTACGCCGAGGCCGAGCTGATGAACACGTACTGCCCCGTGCGGCCGGCGAACAGGTCGACGTCGGTCGCGACGTGCTCGGGCGTGAACGCCACCCAGTCCACGACGGCGTCGAACTCCCGGTCGCCGAGCGCCGCGCGGACGGAGTCCGGGTCGCGCACGTCGGCCTGCACGAGCTCCGCGCCGTCGGGGAGCGGTCGCGTGCTGCTCGACCCGCGGTTCAGCACGGTGACGTCGAGGCCGCGCTCGACGGCCAGCCGGGTCGAGGCGGAGCTGATGACGCCGGTGCCGCCGATGAACAGGACGCGAAGGCTCATCCCCGCACGCTAGCCCGCGGGGCCGGCCCCCGCGCGGACACCGCCGGTCAGACGAGCCCGAGCTGCGCGAACGCCGGGACCAGCCCGTGCGCCCCGGGGCCGGCGGCCACGTGGTCGGCGACGGCGAGCAGCCGCGGGTCGGCGCCCTCGATGGCCACGGCGGTGCCGGCGTGCTCCAGCATCTCCAGGTCGTTGAGCCCGTCCCCGAACGCCACGACGTCGTCGCGCGTCAGCCCCAGGTGCGCGGTGACGACCTCGATGCCGACGGCCTTGTGCACCTCGGCGAGCTGGATCTCCCCGGCGACGTCGCCCATCGCGGAGATCGAGCTGGGCAGGATCGTGATGGCGTCCCCGATCTCCGCGGCGATCACCGTCGTCGGCACGCGGGCGTCGAAGTAGGTGACCTTGGCGAACGAGTCGGCGGCCGGGTCGTCGGACATGGTGAGCGCCTGCAGGATGTCCAGCGGGCCGCGCTCGTGCGGGTCGCGCAGGTGCGGCGCGAGCAGCTCGTGCAGGCGGACGTCGACCCCGCGGCGGCCGTACAGGGCCTCCGGGGCCTCGAGCAGGTACGCCGCGTCGTGCCGGTCCAGCACCTCCACCACCCGTGCGGCGAGGTCGGCCGGGAACCGGACGTCGGCGAGCACCCGGCCGTCGAGCTCGACGTAGCCGCCGGCCGAGGCGACGATCCCGTCGAACCCGGCCTCCAGGATCCGCGGGGGGAGCATCGCCCGGGGGCGGCCGGTGCACAGCAGCACCCGGTTCCCGGCGGCCCGGGCGGCCCGGACGACCGCGACGTGCGCCTCCGGGACGATGCCGTGGTCGGCGTAGGTGCCGTCCACGTCGAGGAAGATGACCCTGCCCTGCGGTGCGTGCGCCGTGTCCACGGCCACGATCCTCCCCGACGCGGGCCCCGGGCACCTCATCGCGTCGCGCAGTGCGCGCAGTCCGAGGACCGAAGTCCCATCAGACACGCCGCCGGCTGCCGATCGGAGGACCGGGTGGCATGCGCTTCCCCGAGACGCCCGACCTGCTCCGAGAGGGACACCTGTGCTCCGACCGACCCGGATCCTGCTGCGCGACGGCGAGTCCCGCGCCCTGCTGCGGGCCGTCGACCTGCGTGGCCACACCGTCCGGATCGAGGGGACGGCGGCGAGCCTGCGCGTCGAGGACGCCACCACCGACTCGCTGCTGGTCGACGCCCCGATGGCCCAGCTGGAGCTGATCGACGGCGAGGCGATCCACTACACGGGTGCCGGGCGGATCCTCGACTCGCGCGAGCTCCGCTACCTGCGCATCACGCTGGAGTTCTCGGAGGCGTCGGCCCGGCCGCTGCCCCGCGCGACCCGCTGAGCGCGCTCGTGCCGCCGGGTGACGGCGGGCGCCAGCACCGCGAACGCACCGGCGAGCGCCGCGACGCCGACCATCGCGCCGCGCAGCCCCACGACGTCCGCGAGGGCGCCGACGTACACCGGCCCGAGCACGAACCCCAGGTAGGCGGTGGTCGCGACGGCGGACGTCGCCCGCCCGCGGCGGTCCGCCGGCACGTCGCGGGTGGCCCGGCTGAGCAGCGTCGGGAACAGCACCGACGTGCCGACGGCCGCGAGGGCGAGCCCGCCGAGGGCCACGGGCAGGTCCCGGGCGGCGGCGACCACGAGCGTCCCGGCCGCGGCGACCACGGCGCCGCCGACCAGCAGCGCCCCGGTCGGCACGCGGGTGAACGCCCCGGCCGCGAACCGGGTCAGCGCCGCGAAGACGGCGAACGTCGCCGGCGCGATCGCCGTCAGCCCCGGCGCGGCGCCGAGCTCGTCCGCCAGGAAGATCGCGCTCCAGCTCTGGTGCGCGTTCTCGGCGGCGAACCCCAGCGCGCCGACGAGGCCGATCACCACGAAGGGGAGCAGGAGCCGGGCGCCGTCGCGGCGGCGTCCTCCCGGCGGCGCCGACGGCGCGTGCGGGCCGTCCCCGGTGGCGAGCACGACGGCGCCCGCGACGACCATGAGCGCGCCGGCCGCGGCGAACACCGGCACGACGCCCGCCCCCGCGGCCCGCAGCGCGCCGGTGCCGAGGCTGCCGATCACGACGAAGGACGAGAACACGGCGTGCGAGAGCGTGATGACCCGGCCGCCTGAGCGCTGCTCTGCGAGGCCCGCGAGCGCGTTCCCCGCGACGTCCGCGGCCCCGGAGGCCGCGCCGACGAGCGCCATCCCGATCGCCAGGGTCGGCAGGTCCCGCGCGCACCAGGCGGTGAGCACGCCCGCGACCGCGAGGGCGCACAGCAGCGGCCCGGCGGTGCGGGCGCCGAACCGGTCGACCGCCCGGCCGGTCAGCAGCATCGCGGGCAGCGCACCCAGGCCGACGAACAGCAGCGCGGTGCCCAGCGCGGCGTCGTCGACCCCGGCGGCGTCCCGCAGCCCCGGGAGGGCGGCGCCCCACGTCCCCCAGAACAGGCCGAAGGCGGCGAAGGCGGTGTGCGAGGCGGTCGTCGTGCGCATCTGTGTAACGGTACACAGGTAGGCTGCTCGCGTGAAGCCCGGACGCGTGACGATGCGGCAGGTGGCCGCGGAGGCCGGCGTCGCGGTGATGACCGTCAGCTACACCTACACGCGCCCGCAGCGCGTCGCCGCGCCGACCCGGGCCCGCGTGCTCGAGGCCGCCGAGCGCCTCGGCTACCGCGGGCCCGACCCGGTGGCGCGGTCGCTGCGCAGCGGCTCGACCGGGAACCTCGGCGTCGTGCTCGGGGAGCACCTCACCTACGCGTTCGAGGACCCGCAGGCCGCCCGGTTCCTCGCCGGGGTGTCGAAGGTGTGCGTCGAGCACCGGCTCGGGCTGGTGCTGATCCCGAGCACCGGCGAACCCGACGACGTCGACCGGGTGCGCGAGGCGGCCGTCGACGGGTTCGTGCTGTGGACCACGGCCGACGACGACCCGGTCCTCGACGCCGTCGCCGCGACCGGCCGGCCGGCCGCGATCCAGGGCGGGCCGCCGTCGCCGGGCGTCCAGGTGGTGACCGCCGACGACCGGGCGGCCGCGCGGGCGATGGCGCGGCACATGTTGGCCGGCGCGCGGTCCCCGCTCGTGCTCTCGCAGCCGCTGGACCGGGACCGCTGGTCGGGCCTGCTGCGCGGGCCCGCGACGGACGTGCCGTTCCCGGTCACCCGCGCCCGGCTCACCGGCTACCGAGAGGCGGTGGAGGAGTCCGGCCGGGACTGGGCCGGCGTCCCGGTCGCCGTCGTGGCGCGGCACTCGCGCGAGGACGGGCGCGTGGCCGTGGCGGCGGCGCGCGACGAGGTGCGGCCGGACGTGGTGATCGCGATGAGCGACCAGCTCGCGGCGGGGGCGCTCGACGCGCTCGGTGCGTCGGTCCGGGTGAGCGGGTGGGACGACAGCGACCTCGCGGCCGCGCTCGGGTTCCCGAGCGTGCGGCAGTCGCTGTTCGACCAGGGCGTGGCGTGCGCGCGGGTCGCGGCCGGGCTCGACGCCGAGGTCGGGCCGGCGGCCTGGGGGCTGGCGCTGCGCGGGCCGGGGGACTGAGCGGGCCGGATCAGGACGTCGCCACGGCGTCCAGCCGGAACCCGTGCGCCCGCAGCCGGTCGGCGAGCACGTCCCCGAGCGCCGTCGCCGGCGTCAGCGAGCCCGCGCGGTCCGGGAGGGCGTCGCCGTCGAGGGCCAGCGCCAGCGCGGCCTGGCCGAGCATCACGGACGTCGCCGCGTACCCCGGGTCGCCGGACGCCTGCACCCGCGCGGCGTAGGTCCGCCCGCTCGTCGTCGTGGCGAGGAACCGGTGCCGGAACCACCCGGCGCGCCGGGTGTGCTCGCCGGGCCCGTCGCCGGCCGCCGGCAGCAGCCGCCCGGCCAGCGCCCGCGTCGGGGGCAGCGCGAGGGCGGCGCCACCCAGCGCGGTCGCCGCGGTGACGGCCAGCGCCGTGGCCAGCCCCGCGGGCCCGCGCCCGGCGTCCACGTGCTCCGCGTACCGCAGCTCCCGCCCGTACGCCCAGCCGGTCAGGGCGTTCGACCGGCGGACGACCTTCGTGTTGAACGGCGCCATGACGAACGGCGCGACCCAGCGCCCGCGGAGGCGGCGCGGCGGCGCGAACGGCGACGGCTGCGCGCCGGCGGGTTCGGCGTCCCGGTCGGGGGACAGCGCGTAGGGGTCGGCGTGCAACCGCCGCACCCGCGGGTCGGTGCGGGCCGCGTCGACCTCCCCGAGCAGCGAGGCGATCGTCCCGCCGGACACCCCGCCGCGGGCGACGGCCAGCGCGTGCACGTCCACGAGGCCGCCGGCGTCGTCGGCCGTCGCGGCGCGGTGCAGCAGGTGCACGCCCAGGTCGGACGGCACGGAGTCGTACCCGCAGGCGTGCACGAGGCGGGCACCGGTCGCGCGGCCGCGCGCGTCGGCGGCGTCGATCGCCGCCCGCACGAAGCCGAGCTCGCCCGTGAGGTCGGCGTAGTGCGTCCCGGCGGCCGCGCACGCCTCGACCACCGGCAGGCCGTGCCGCGCGTACGGGCCGACCGTCGTCGCCAGCGCCCTGGTGGCGGCGACCACCCGGTCGAGCGCCGGGCGGTCCTCGACGTCGACCACCAGCAGCGGCCACCCGGCCGCGCGCTCCGGCAGGCCCGCCCGCACCGCGGCGAGGCGCTCGCGGTCCCGCCCCGCCAGGGCGATGCGGGCCCCCGGGGGCGCCGACGCCGCGAGGTGCGCCGCGGTCAGCGCCCCGACGAAGCTCGTGGCGCCCAGCAGGACCAGGTCGTGCTCGCGGTCGGTCATGCGGGCACGGTAGGCACGCGCGGGCGCTCCTGCCCGGCGGGCGGCCCACCCGGGCCGGCTCGCGGGCCGGTCCGCGGGCGTCAGGGCGCGGACCGGCGGGTCCGTCGGCGGCGCACCGCGCGGACGACCAGCGCGACGGCTGCGGCGCCGAGCAGGACGCCGACGAGCTGCAGGCCGGGCGAGTCGTCGGCCTCGCCGGCGACGACGGCAGCCGCCCCGGTGGCGAGCGCGAGCACGGCGAGCACGTACGGCACGGCGGTCCCTCCTGTCGGGCCGTCCGCGGGCGCGGCCGACCGCTATCGACTGTCGCGCGCCATCTATCGTTTGTCAATAGGCGCCGTTGGTGTCCGGCGCGGTGTCGGGCCACTCCGGGCCCGAACCCCGCGCGCGCGTCGGCGCCCGTGCTCAGACCAGCGTGCGGTCGCGCCCGACGCCCGGGAGGGCGCGCGCCCCCGCGAGCCCGACCAGCACCCCCAGGGCGATCGCCACCATCGTCGCGGCGGTCGTCACGAGCGTCGGCACCCCGCCGGAGTCGCCGTCGAGCAGGGACGTGACCCCGACCAGCCCGAGCGCACCGGGCACCAGCATCCAGAACGCCGGCAGGAACGAGACGAGCGGCGACGGGCCGGACGGGAACCGCGCGACGGCCAGGGCGACCGGCGTCATCGCGAGCGCCCCGACGAACGCGGACAGCACCCCGCCGAGCAGGGCGTCGCCGACCACCTGCGCGCCGTACGCGACGGCCAGGACGAGCACCACCCAGCCGATCGTCCGCGGGCGGCCGCACCGGAACACGACGGTCCCGACCCCGAACAGCACGACGCCCGCCCACGGAGCGAGCGGCCCCAGCGGCTGCCCCGAGGCGGTGAGGTCGAGCACGGGCACGCCCACGAGCGCCGCGCCCGCCACGATCCCGCCGGCGAGCAGGACCAGCTGCATGGTCCCGGCGGCGACCCGCCCCGCGCCGGACAGCATCTGCCCGGTGGCGAGCTCGATCACGCCGGTGGTCAGCAGCCCGCCCGGCAGGAACAGCACGAGCGGGGCGACGATCGCCGGCAGCACCCCGAGGTCCGGCACCGCGCGCGCGAGCAGCAGGACGACGGTCGAGACGGCGAACGACGCGGCGACCGTGAGGACGACCTCGACCGTGGTGGAGACCGCCGGCGACGCCAGCTGCGCGGAGCCGACCGCGAGACCCAGGGCCGCGACGACCAGCAGGTCGACCCACGAGGCCCCGAGCAGGGCGGCGATGCCGACGGACAGCAGCAGGTACCCGCCCAGCCGGGCGAGCGTCCCGAACGGCGGGGTGACCGCGCGCAGCAGGGCGATCCGCCCGGTGACCCCGCGGGGGTCGGCGTCGGGCGTCGTCGCCTCGTCGAGCAGGTCCGCCAGCGCGTCCAGCTGGTGCAGGAGCAGCGGCCGGCGCCCGGTCCCGGTCACCGCGGTCTGCACGGTCTCGGCGTGCGGCACGGACACGATCAGCGCGGTCGGCAGCACGACCGTCTCCGCGCCGCGCACTCCGTGGGCGGCGGCGACCTGCGCGAGGGTGTCCTCGGCGGACGACACGGTGTGGCCGGCGTCGATCATCGCCTCGCCGGCGGTGACCATGAGGCGGAGCACGTCCTCGGGGGCGGCGTCCGGCGGGCCGTCGTCGGCGGCCCGGGCCTCGGCCGGCACGGTGACGGCGGCGGTGGCGCGGGCCCGGCGCGCGCTCAGGAGCGCGACGCCGACCGCCCCCGCGACCACGACGCCGAGCGCGGCGAGCAGCTGGCCCCAGGGCGTGGAGCTGGTCGCCAGGGCGGGCGCGGTGGGTGGGCGGCGGGTCGTGGCCGGGTCGTCGTCCACCGGGTCGTCCGGGGCGGGCGTCACGCTCGTCGGGCTGGGGGAGGGCGGGCTCGGCCGCGTCGTGGCGGTCGTCGACGGCTCGGCGCTGGGCGCGGGCACGGGCGCGGGGGCCGTGGCGGTCGGGACCGGCTGCTCGGGCGACGCGCTCGGAGCGGGGGTCGGCGTGGCGCCGGGTCGCGCGGGGCTCGGGGACGCCGAGGGCGCGGGAACGGCGGCCGCGCCCGGGCCGACCGGGGCGGTGCCGGCCGCGGCCCCGAGCGTCCCGAGCACCCCGGTCATCCCGATCAGCAGGGTGACGAGGGCCGCCGCAGGCCCGTGTCGTCGCATGCGTCCGGCTCCCCGAGGTGGTCGTCCCGCGCCCGGGTGGAGGGGCGCGACCGCCTCCACGGTAGCGGGGTGCAGCAGCGTCGTCGGTGCCGCCCGGTGCCGCCCGGTGCCGCTCAGTGCCGCTCAGTCGTCCGCGGGCGAGGGGTCCGGGATCTCGTGCGGGCGGTACGCGGGCAGCCGGGAGGCCGGCAGGATCGCCAGCGCGCTCAGCCCGGCGAGGACCAGCAGGCCGAGCTTCAGGCTGCTCAGGCGGGCGTCGACGTTGATCTGCACGGCCGCGTCGACCTGCTCGGGCGTGGCGTCGGTGTCCTCGAGGACCTCGCGGAGCCGGTCGTTGCTGACGAAGTTCACCTCGTCCAGGTCCACCTGCGCGACGACCTCCGCGGGGAGCTCGACGCTGCGCGCGACGGCCTGGCCGACGTTGAGGCCGAGGATCGTCACGAGCAGCGCGCCGGCGAACGCGGTCCCGACGGCCGACGCGAGGTTCTGGGTGGTCCCGCGGACCGAGCCGACGTCGCCGGCGAGCTCCTTGGGCGCCGCGGTGACCAGCACGTTGAACACCAGCGTGACGAGCGCCCCCTGCCCGATGCCGAACACGATGAGCCCCGCGATCGTCGGCAGCGTCTCCCAGTCGTTCGTGACGACGAACGCCAGCCACATCAGGGCGACGGTGGTGAGGACGAACGAGAACACGCCGATCGTGCGGGGCGGGAACCGCCGGTAGAACCGCACGACCAGTGTCGCGGTGACGAACACCGTGAGGTTGAACGGCATCATCGCGAGCGAGGTGTCGAACGGCGAGCGGCCCTGCACGATCTGGATGTACAGCGGCACGGTGAAGTTCAGCGCGGCCTCCAGAGCCACCACGACGAACATGGCGTAGACCGCGGCCCGCTCCCGGGACGAGCCCAGCACGGAGAGGCTCACCAGCGGGACGCCGCCCGCCCGGGTCCGGCGGCGGGTCCACACGAAGAACCCCTGCCCCAGCACGATCCCCAGCAGCACGAGCACGGGCGCGGGCGACAGCCCCAGCACGTCGAACGGCGCCCCCGCCCCGGCGAGCACCACGCCCCAGGAGTTCAGGTTGTTGAACCCGAGGGTCAGCAGGACCACCGCCGTGCCGATGAGCACCGCCCCGACGACGTCGATGGTGACCTGCCGGTCGCCGCGGTCGGACCGGAGCCGGAAGCTCAGCGCGAAGACCACCACGGCCAGGCCCAGCACGATCGCGAACACGGGCCGCCAGCCGACGAGGGTGCCGAGCGCCCCGCCGATGAAGAACGCGCTCATGCCGGAGACGGCGCGCGCCGACCCGAGCGACCCGATCGCGGTGGCCTGCTGGGGGCCGTGGTAGTTCTCGGCGATGAGCGCGACGAGCGACGGCACGATGATCGCGGCGCACGCCCCGGCGAGCGCCTGGGCGACGATCACCCAGGTCACCGACTGCGCGGTGATCATCAGCAGCGCCGACACCGCGAACAGCGCGACGACGACGCGGAACGCCGTGATCCAGCCGACGCGCTGGCCGATCTTGGCGCCCACCATGACCAGCGCGGCCACCGCGAGGCCGTACATGACGATCGCGGTGCTGACGGCGGTGGGCGGGACGCCGAAGTCCTCGACCATGCCGCCCAGCGAGACGGGCAGCGCCGCCACGTTGAACGACATGAGGACCTGGGCCAGGAACAGCCCGACCATCGGGACCCAGGACGCCTTCGCCGCCCCGGCCTGCGGTCCGGCGGGGTGCTGCGCGGTGGTGGTCATCGGGGCGTGCCTCCTGCTCGGGGGTGGACCGCTGAGGCGAAGACGTTCAGGCCGAGCACCCGGGACAGGTGGGCGGTCGCGCGCTGTCCCCGGACGCTGTTGCCGGCGCGGTCGAGGCGCGGCGCGTACGTCCCGATGCCCGCCTTGCCCGGCGCGACGGTGACGATGCCGCCGGCGACCCCGGACTTGCCGGGCAGGCCGATCTCGAAGAGCCACTCACCCGAGCGCTCGTACAGGCCGGTGGCGGCGAGCACCGCGAGGGTGTCCCGGCACACCTGGGCCGAGACGACGCGCTCCCCGGTCACCGGGTTGACGCCGCCGTCGGCGAGCGTGGCGCCCATGACCGCCAGGTCGCGCGCCGTGACGCGCAGGCTGCACTGGCGCGTGTAGATGTCGACGACGGCGAGGGGGTCCACCTCGATCCGGCCGTAGCTCTCGAGCAGCTGCGCCAGCGCGCGGTTGCGGCCGTTGGTGCGGGACTCCGACGCGTACACCTCGTCGTCGAGCTCCAGCGTCCGGCCGGCGAACCGGGAGAGCCCGTCGTGGACCGCCGCCCACTGCGCCGCGGGCGTGCCGCCGTCGACCAGCGCGGTCGTGGCGAGCGCGCCGGCGTTCACCATGGGGTTCATGGGGTGGCCGGCGTTCAGCTCGACCGCGATGACCGAGTTGAACGACAGGCCGGTGTTGTTCACGCCCACCCGCTCCCGGACGGCGACGTGCCCGAGGCGCTCGCAGACCAGGGCGTACACGAAGGCCTTCGAGATCGACTGGATCGAGAACTCGACCTCCGCGTCGCCCGCCGTGTGCAGGCCGCCGTCGACCTCCGCCACGCAGACGCCGAACAGCTCGGGGTCGGCCGCCGCGAGCGCCGGGATGTAGTCCGCGACGGTCCCGTCCGCGTCGGCGAGGCCGCGCGTGTGCGCCTCCAGCACGAGCTCGTCCACCCGCGCCCAGCCGGGCAGCGACCCGGTGGAGACCGCCTGCGCCACCGCGTCCGGGTACGGGTCCATGCGCGCCCTCCCCCCGGAGCCGGTGAACCTCGCCGCCACGCTAGCGCGGCCCGCGGATCATGGGGAGGGGTGCGGGGCCGTCACCTGCGCTGTCGGTGGCCCGTGGTCAGTCGCTCGTGGGCGCCGCGCCGCGGGCGTCGGCGTAGGCCCGCAGCACGTCGGCCGGGATCCGGCCGCGCTCGCTGACCTGCATGCCGTTCTCGAGTGCCCACGCCCGGATGGCGGAGTGCGGCCGCGAGAGGTCCGGGTTCCGCCGGCGCGTGGGCGTGCGTCCGACGGCCAGGAACGGCTCGACCGCCTCGCGCAGCCGGCGCGCGTTCTCGGCGGAGAGGTCCACCACGACGGCCCGGTCGTCGAGGGCCAGCACGTGCGTGACGACCGCGGGCGTGCCGTCGAGGTCGTCGACGAGCGCGATGCTCGTGCTGCGTGCCATGCCCGGGCCCCCCGTCCGTCGTCGTAGCAGGGCGACGCCCCGCCGACCTGCTCGTGCGACCACGACGCTAGGGCGGTCGGCACCACTCACCCGGGCCCCGCAACCACCTACGCAGCGGGGACCGGCGGAGATGCCCGGAGCGGTGGGTACCCAGCGACCCGGTTGAGTGGTGCGTGCGGCTGCGCCTTCGGTGAGCCCGCGGATCAACTATTGACTTTCGATAGATGACCATCGACCATCGATGGAGTGAGCATGCCGGGCGTCGGGGAGTGGGAGGTGCTGCTCGGTGGCGCCCCGTGGGGCCTGCTCGCGCTGTACGCGCTGGCGGCCGTGGACGGCGTCCTCCCGCCGGTGCCGAGCGAGGGCGCCGTCATCGCGCTCGCGGCGCTCGGGGCGTCCGGCGGCGGACCCGACCTCTGGCTCGTCGGGGCGGTCGCCGCGGCCGGCGCGCTCACCGGCGACCTGGTCGCCTACGCCCTGGGCCGCCAGGTCCCGGCCGGGCGGCTGCAGGCCCTGCGGTGGCGGGGGTGGGGCGGGCGGTCTGCTGGGCGGAGGGTGCGCTGGCCGAGCGCGGCGCGGCGGTGGTGCTCGGGGCGCGGTTCCTGCCCGGGGTCCGGTGGCGGTGAACGTCACCGCCGGTGCCGTCGGGTGCCCCCGGGTCCGGTTCGCGGGCCTCGCGGCGGTCGGCGCCGTGGCGTGGGCGGTGTGCGCCGTGCTGCTCGGGGTGGGAGCCGGCCGGCTGCTCGCGGGGCAGCACCCGGTGCTGCGCGTGGCGGCGGGGGTGGTCGTCGGCGCCGTGCTGGGGGTGGCGCTGGACCGGGTGCTCCGGTGGCGCGGGGCGCGACGGGCCTCGTCCCGCGAGGCGGCGCGCGGGGTGCCGGATGGTGCGGCGGGCGGTGCGGCGGACGTCTGAGCACCCGCAGCCGTCGGCCCGCGCCCGGGCAGTCGCAGCTCCGGGCGCGGGCGCGGCTGGGGAGGTGCGGTCAGCCGCCGATCTTGTCGTCGGCGGTCTTCTCGGCCTTGTCGATCTTGTCGCCGCCCTTGCCGCCCGTCTTGGAGTCGGCGGCGTCGCCGGCCTTCTCGATGCCGGCGTCGCTGGCCTTCTCCTTCATGTCGTCCAGGCCCATGTCGGTCCTCCTCGTCGCGCGGGTCCGGGACAGGCGACCCTGCCCCGCTCCCCAGTGTCGGCGCCGACCGGCGGACGTGCGACCGGGGCGGGCGGCGCCGCCGGCGGGCTCAGTCGAGCAGGCCGACGATGTACCCGACGAACAGCAGCAGCACGACGACGACCACCGCGCCGAGCAGGGCGTACACCAGCCAGTTGGTGCGGCGGCTCGGCAGGTCGGGCTCCTGGAAGGCGGCGCCGGACGTGCTCGACTCGCCGGGCGGGGTGTCACCGGGGGCGACGCCGCCGCCGGGCTCGAGGCCGGGGGTGTTCGAGGGGTCCGGGTCCGGGGAGGTGGTCATGCGGACACGGTAGGCACGCGGGCCCGGGGCGGCGACCGGTGCGCACCGCGCCGACCGGGCCTACGGTGGGAGCACGCAACCGCGTCGTGACGAGGGGGTCATCATGTCGGACAGCGAGACCGGTGCGGTCACCGGGACGGCGGACAAGGACTACAACCTGATCTGGTTCGCGGAGGCGTGCCTGAGCAACGTCCTGCGCCTGGAGCAGTACGTGCAGGACGCGGACCGGGCGGGCGACTCCGAGCTCGCGGACTTCTTCCGCCGGGCGCAGGCGGAGAGCCGCAAGGGGGCGGAGCAGTCGAAGGCGATGCTGGCCCGCCGCCTGCAGGGGTGAGCCGCAGCGCCGGCTACAGGGCGCTGCTCAGCTCGTACCGGTCCCCGCGGTAGACCGACACCGTGTACTCCACGAGCCGCCCGCGCCACGTCGACGTGCGCACGAGGTGCAGCACGGCGGCGCCGGCGGGCAGGTCGAGGTGCCCGGCGTCGCCGGGGTCGACCAGCCGGGCGGTGATCGTCTGGCGCCCGCCGTCGAACACGACCCCGTACCGGTCGGACAGCACCGAGTAGAGCGACCGGTTCGTCAGGTCGACGTCGACCAGGCCCGGCACGACGTCGGCGTTGAGGTGGACGCGCTCGATCGCGACGGGCTGGTCGTCGGCGGTGCGCAGCCGCACGATCTGCAGGACCTGGTGCCCGCGCGGGACGTCCAGGTTGCTGCTGAGCCAGTCGTCGGCGGGGACCACCCCGCCGTCGAGCGTCCGCGCGCCCGAGGTGTACCCGCGCTGCTGCATGTCGTTCGTGAAGGACGTCAGCTGGATGGGCAGGCGGATGGTCGGCTCGTTGACGAACGAGCCGCGCCCGGGCACCCGCTTGATCCGGCCCTCGACGACCAGCTCGCCGAGCGCGCGGCGGGCCGTCATCCGGGACACGTCGAGCCCGTCGGCCAACTCGCGCTCCGACGGCACCGGGTCCCCGGGGGAGAGCCGGTCGATGTGGTCGACCAGGACGGCCTTGAGCCACGCGTACTTCGCCACCGACGGCGGCGGCGAGCCCACGAGGTCGCGGGTCAGAGCGGTCACGGCTGTCCTTCCAGGTGCGCCCGGCGGACGCGCGTCCGCCGGTCCGGCCATTGTGCAGGCCCGGTGGGGCTCAGATGACGGGCACGAGGGCCCGGTAGAGCTCCTGCAGCCGCGCGTTGTGGTCCTCCGGCCCGGTGGTGTTCGCGCTGCGCCACGTCGGCAGGTCCGGTGCGGCGTCGAGCGCCGCGACGAGCACGAGGTTCCAGCACAGCGTGTTCGCCAAGGACGACAGGGGGGCGGTGCGGGGGCCGTCCTCCGGCCACGTCACGTCCCCCGGCGGCACGCAGGTGTCGAGCACGACGTCGGCCAGGTCGGCGAGCCGCCGGCCCTCGCGCAGCGGCGCGGCCGCCGACGCGGGGCGCGAGGTCACCGCGATGACGCGGGCGCCCACCGACCGCGCGTGCGCGGCGATCTCGACCGGGTAGAAGTTGACGCCGGAGGTGGAGAACACGACCACCGCGTCGCCGGCCTGCATCCCCGAGTCCCGGGCGACCTGCGCGCCGAGCCCCGGCCGGCGCTCCGCGGCGGTGGACCGGGCGGCGCCGTTGAGCGGCAGGACGTCGGGGTGCCACAGCGGGTTGACGAAGGGCAGGCCCCCGGCGCGGAAGAACATCTCCAGCACGCCGGCCAGCGAGTGCCCCGCGCCGGCGCCGTGCAGCACCCGGCCCGCGCGGGCGACGCCCACGACGACGTCGGCGGCCTGCCGCGCGGCCTCCACGTTCGCGTCGACGACCGTGCGGACGTGGCGCGCGACGTCGGCGCCGTGGCTCGCGATCGCGTCAGACACCGGCCACCGCCTCGGTGAGCAGCTCGCCCAGCCGGTCGACCGACCCCGCCTCGCGGAGCCGCGCCGCGAGGCCGCCGCCCAGCGCGCCGGCCAGCGACCGCAGCATGTCGAGGTGCGCGCCGGGGCCCACGGTCGCGAACGCGAACACCAGGTCGACCGGGTCGTTCGCGGGGTGCCCGAACGCGACCGGCGCGCCGAGGCGCACCACGGACACCCCCACGCCGGTCGCGCCCTGCTCCGGCCGCGCGTGGGCCAGGGCCAGCCCGGGCGCCAGCACGATGTACGGGCCGCGCTCCTGGACGGAGTCGACGCACGCGGTGACGTACTCGTCGGTCGCGACCCCCAGGTCGACCAGCAGGCCGCCCGCGGTCCGGACGCCCGCCGCCCAGTCGTCGACCGCGTCGACGTGCACCGCGCGGGTGGGGACGGTGCTCACAGCCACCCCGCCTCCTCCAGCGCCGGGCGGAGCTTCGCCTCGAGCGCGGCGTCGTCGACGAAGTCGTCGACCACCACGTTGACGGGGGCGAGCCCCTCCAGGTCGCCCATGTGCATGCCCTGGCCGACCAGGACGTCGGGGGACATGCTCTTGGCGGCGGACAGGTCGGTGTTGTCGACGTGGGCGTCGATGCCCAGCCGGCTGAAGACCGTCTCGCAGGTCATGCGCAGGATGAGGCTGGTGCCCATGCCGAGGCCGCAGACGGCCAGGACGGTGAGCGGTTCGGGACGCTGGCTCATGTCGGTGCTCCTTCGGGGACGTGCGGGGGGTTCAGGGGACCCACGGTGTCAGGGGACGGCGACGTCGCTGCGCTCTGCCACGGCGGCGGCCGTCCGGTCGGCCCGCGCGGCGCGGCGCCCGAGGACGACGAGGGCCACCACGGAGACGGCGAGCACGGCGCCCGCCACGACCCAGACGCCGGCCGCGCCGAGCGGCTCCAGCACCGACCCCACGGAGGTGAGCACGCCGGCGACGACGTACCAGTCCGGGTCGGCGAGGGTCGCGAGCTCGGGGGCGGTGCCGGAGAACACGCCCCAGAAGATCCACTGCCCGAACGCGAGGACGACGCCGTTGAGCACGCCGCCGAACACCGCGCCCCGCCAGCCGGCCACCGCGTTCCCGAACACGCCGCCGGCGCCACCGCCGAAGAACAGCATGATCATCGGGGGCACGAGCACGAACCACCCGGCGCCGGCGAACACGGCCAGCAGGACCAGGAAGGTCGCGGTCGAGGCGAGGAACCCGACCATCACGGCGGTCGTGCCCTTGGGGAAGATGACCGGGATGTCGAGCGCGGGCTTCGAGCCCGGGAGCAGCTTGTCGGAGATGCCCTTGAACGACGGGACGATCTCGGCCAGGAACATCCGCACGCCGAACAGCAGGATGGCGATGCCGCCGGCGAACCGGAGCGCCTGCATCAGGCCCCAGGCGAACGGCGCCAGGTCCTCGCCGGCGACGGCCCGGACGGTCTCCGGGTCGGCGAACGCGAGCGCGATCATCATGATGACGCCGACGATCAGCGCGGTGGCGACGTTCATGTCCTTGAGGAACGCGATGCTGCGGGGCAGCGTGAGCTTCTCGGTGTCGTGCTTGACCGGGTCGCCCAGGCGCAGCGCCTTCGCGCCGTAGCCGGTGGCCAGCGCCAGCGACGAGGTGGTGTGCGCCAGCCCGAACTGGTCGTGGCCCATGACGCGGCGCATCAGCGGCGCGATCCACATCGGCTGCAGCGTGAAGTAGCAGGCGAGGATCACGGAGCCCGCCCCGACGAGGGTCCAGCGCTCGACCTCGCCGAACGCCTCGACCAGCGCGGCCGCGACGACGATGCTCATCCAGAGCATGAGGTGCCCGGTGAGGTAGACGTACCGCGCGGACCGGAACACCCGGACCATGACGAGGTGCAGGGCGAACCCCCCGGCGATGATCAGCGGGGCGGCGGCGCCGGGCCCGGCGAGGAAGTCGTCGAGCGTCGTGGTCGCGGTCGGGGGCTCGACGCCCACCGCGCTGGACACGATCGCCTGGAAGCTCGCGAGCCCGCCGACGAACACGTCGATGCCGATGGTGAGGATGACGACGCCGATCGCGGCGCGGAACGTCCCGCCGATCACGTCGGAGACCGGCTTGCGCTGCAGCAGCAGGCCGAGCAGCGCGATCAGGCCGATGAGGATGGGGACCTGGCTCAGCAGGTTGTCGGCAATGCCTTGGAGGATGTCCTGCACCATCGCACGTGATCCTTCCCGGGGAGGGCGGTAGGAGGTGGTATAGACCGGACCATACCGATCCGTACCGGAGCGTGGCAAGAGGTCGGTCCCCGTCGTGCGCGCGCGGCGGTGCTGGGGGAGCCTGGCTCCGGACGGCGCGCCGGGCGCCGCCGTGGCGTGGTGGGTGCGGGTCCCGCCGCGCGTGACCGCCGGGGTGATGGCCTTCGGCTCCGGGGTGCTGATCTCGGCGCTGGCGTTCGACCTCGCGGACGAGGCCGCGGACACCGGCGGGCTCGGGCCCGCGGTGGCGGGCCTGGCCATCGGCGCCGTGCTGTACGTCGCGGCGAACGTGCTGCTGGCCCGGCGCGGCGCCCGGCACCGCAAGCGGTCCGGCGGACTGCAGCCGTCGGAGGCCGACCAGGCCGGCAGCGGGACCGCCATCGCGGTGGGGTCGCTGCTCGACGGCATCCCCGAGTCGGTCGTGCTCGGGCTCAGCCTGCTCGGGGGGAACGGCGTCAGCGCCTCGGTGGCGGCCGCGGTCGTGATCTCGAACGTGCCGGAGGGGCTGTCGAGCGCGGCCGGGATGAAGCGCGCGGGGCGGTCCGCGCGGTTCGTGTTCGGGCTGTGGGGCGCGGTCGCCGTGACGGTCGCGCTCGCGGCGGCGGGCGGCTACACGCTGCTGGGCGGCGCCTCGCCGGAGCTGGTCGCGGTCATCACGGCCGTCGCGGCGGGCGCGATCCTCACGATGGTGGCGGACACGATGATCCCCGAGGCGTTCGAGCGCGCGCACCTGTTCACCGGCCTCATCACGACGGCGGGGTTCATCGTCGCGTTCTCGCTCAGCCGCGCGGGCGGCTGAGGGCGGCCACGGTCAGATGCCGCGGGTGCGGATCGTCTCCGCGACCTCCTGGACCAGGCGGTCCATGCCGACGAGCGTGTCCGGGTCCCACGGGTCGACCTCGGTGGAGTACAGGTTGAGCGCCACGGTGGTGTCCGCGTCGACGATCCCGGGCAGGGCCGCCGCCGACCGGAAGCCCTGCTCGGTGGCCGCCGCGCGCCAGTCGGGCCACAGCGTCTCGGCGAGGACGTCCGGCACGACCTCGCCGCGCAGCTGCTGGATCGCGACGACGCACGGACCCTCGCCCGTCGCGACCTCGACCTGGTCGCAGTACGCCGACCGGGGCGCGCTGCTCGCGACGTACTGCAGCACGTGGTGCCGACGCAGGATGATGCTGCACTCGGTCGGCGCGCCGATGCGGTCGGCGGCCTCCTGGGCGTAGGCGTCGAGGAACGCGTACATGTCGTCGCGCTCGGTCGTCTGCTGCGTCACGGCGTGCACCTCTCCGGTCCGGGGAGAGGAACTGTCTCATGACCACCCCGGACTGGGGGAATCACGCGTGCGGCGGCGCCGTGGACCCGCGCGGCACCAGCCGGCACGGCACGACCTCGGTGCCCGACGACGGCCTGCCCTCGATGGCGTCGAACAGCAGCGCGGCCGCCCGGCGGCCCACCTCCTCGAGGTTCATGTCGACCGAGGTGAGGTGCGGGCGGGCGTTGAGCGCGAGGATCTCCCAGTTGTCGTGGCCGGTGACGGCGACGTCGTCCGGGACCGCGCGGCCCGCCTCGCGGAGGGTGTCCAGGACTCCCCGCGCGATGTGGTCGCTCCCCGCGACGATGGCGTCGACGTCGGGGTGCTGCGCGAGGACGACGGCCGCCGCCGTCCGGCCCCACTCCTCGGTCCAGGCCCCGTACAGCGGCTCGCCCGTCATGGCGAGGCCGGCGGCGTCCAGCACCTCGCGGACGCCGGCGACGCGGTCGTGCGCGGCCCCGTAGGTGGCGTCGCCCGTGACGACCGCGATGCGGCGGCGGCCGCAGGCCAGCAGGTGCTCGGCTACCAGCCGCCCGCCGAGCACGTTGTCGGAGACGACCGACATGTCGTCCGGGTCCTGCGACGGCGCGTAGGCGTAGACGACCGGGACGGGCAGCGCGCCGAGCGAGTGGCGCGGGTCGGGCCGGGCGCCGACGACCATCAGCCCGTCCACGCGCCGGCCGAGCAGCGCCTGCACGTGGTACTGCTCCCGCAGCGCGTCGCCGCGGGCGTCGCACAGCAGCACGGACGTCTTGCCGGTGCCGGCGGCGTCCTCCGCGCCCATGAGCGTCGGGATGGAGAACCGGCCCTCGAGGTCGTGCGTGACGAGACCGATCGTGCCGGAGCGCCCGCTCAGCAGGTTCCGGGCGAGCACGTTGGGCGAGAAGCTCAGCTGCTCGGCCGCGGACAGGACCCGCTCGCGGGTCTCGGCGCGCACCTGCTGCCGGCCGTTCAGCGACTTCGAGGCGGTCGCGACCGAGACCCCGGCCAGCCGCGCGACGTCGGACAGCGTGGGCCGGCGCGGGGTGCCCGACGTGGTCGTCATGCCGCCTCCTGCGCCCCTGCCAGCGGCGCCGGAGCGGCGCCCTCATGGCCGAGATCGTACACACATCACGTTTTCGCGTAACCCCTTGACCAGCGCTTCAGCGCGGGTCTACGTTCCCCGAAAAGGGTTTCGGCAGAACCTCCGCGCGGTGTCCATCCGGGTGCCCCGCACAACTTCGACGGCGAAGTTCCGAGGAGAGCACGATGAGCAACCGCATGTTCCGATCGCGCGGGCTGCGTCCCGTGGCGACGCTGGCCGTCGCCGGCCTCGCGCTGACCGGGCTGGCCGCCTGCGGCTCCGGGTCCGACGGCGGCGACGCCGGGGAGGCCCTCGAGTCCGCCGGCCCCGACGGCGTGGACGACGGCACGACGCTGACGATGTGGACCCGCGCGCCGCTGGAGCGGCAGGCCACCACCCTCGTGGAGGCGTACAACGCGTCGCACGAGAACCAGGTCGAGCTCGAGATCATCCCGAACGACGACATGGAGGGGAAGGTCGGTGGCGCGGCGACGAACGACGAGCTGCCCGACCTGCTGGCGGGCGACGTCGTCCGGCTGCCCTACTGGGTCGCGAACGGGCTGTTCACCGACCTGACGGACCAGATCGACGCCCTGGACTTCAAGGACGACATCACGGGCGGCCACCTGGACGCCGGCACGGACCCCGACGGCGCGCTGCACACGCTGCCGTTCGTCGAGGACATCTCGGTGCTGGTCTGGAACAAGGACCTCTACCGCGAGGCCGGGCTCGACCCCGAGAAGGGCCCCACGAACCTGGCGGAGCTCCAGGAGCAGGCCATGGCCGTGCAGGCGCTCGGCAAGCCCGGCGTCTCCGGCACGTACTACGGCGGCAACTGCGGCGGCTGCGGGGTGTTCACGTGGTTCCCGACCATGTGGGCGTCCGGCGACGAGGTGCTGTCGGAGGACGGCACGACCGCGCAGGTGAGCTCCGACTCGGCCAAGGCGCTCTACCGGATGTACTACGAGCTCAACCAGGCCGGAGCGGTCGGCGCGGGCTCGAAGGAGGAGACCGGCGCCACCTGGACCGCCCCGTTCTCCAACGGCCAGGTCGGGGTGCAGCAGTACCCGAACACCGCGGTGTACGCGGCGCAGGAGGCCGGCATCGACGTCGGCGTCACCGCGATCCCCGGGGTCGACGGCGGGCAGTCGACGTTCCTCGGGGGCGACGCCCTGGGCATCTCCAAGGACTCCGAGAACGTCGCGCAGGCCTGGAACTTCCTCGCCTGGATGATGTCGGAGGAGACGCAGCTCGAGGTCATCGCGAAGAACGGCGAGGTCCCCGGCCGCAACTCCCTGCTCGACAACGAGTACGCGCAGGAGAACCCGGTCGCCCTGACGATGAACAAGATCGCCGAGTCCGGGCGCACGCCGGTCGCGGAGTTCTTCTCGGAGGCGTTCAACGCGTCCGGCAGCCCGTGGGTGACGCTGATGCGCAACGCCACGTTCGAGGGCACGGACACCGTCGACGAGGACAACGACGCGATCACCGAGGTGCTGTCGCAGTGACCGTCGCGACCCACGGCCGCGCGAGGCGGGTGCCGGCCCGGCAGGCACCCGCCCGCGCGGGCGCGACCCGGGGCCGGACCCGCACACGCTCCCGCGGCGCCCTGCAGGGCTGGCTGTACGCGAGCCCGACGGCGGCGCTGGTGCTGGTGCTCTTCGTGGTGCCGCTCGTGCTGGTCCTCGTCATGTCGGGCTCGGACTGGTCGCTGCTGGGCGGCAACCAGGGCACGAACTTCCCGGAGAACTTCTCCGAGGTCGTCGCGCACCGGCTGTTCTGGCCGTCGGTGTGGTTCACCGTGAAGTACACGGTGATCGCGACGGTGCTGCTCATCCTGCTCGGCCTCGGCCTCGCGCTGCTCGTGCAGGAGAGCAGCCGGTGGCGCGGCTTCCTGCGCACGGCGTTCCTGCTGCCGACGGCGCTCGGCCTGGCCTCGGCGTCGCTGCTGTTCTACGCGCTGTACTCCCCGCAGGTCGGCCCGGTCTCCGGGTGGATGGAGCGGCTGGGGCTCGGCAGCGGGCAGGTGAACGTGCTCGGGTCGGCCGACGGGGCGCTGTGGGGCACGGTGCTGCTGATCGTCTGGCGGTTCGCGGGCTTCTACATGCTGCTGCTGCTCGTCGGCCTCCAGGGCATCCCGCACGACGTGTACGAGGCCGCCCGGCTGGACGGCGCGCGGACGTGGCAGGTGTTCCGCCGGATCACGCTGCCGCTGCTCAAGCCGTCGCTCGCCCTGTCCACGATCATGTGCGTCACCGGGTCGATCCTGGCGTTCGACCAGTTCTACATCCTCACCAAGGGCGGGCCGGACTCGTCGACGACGACCGTCGTCCAGCTCATCTACAACCTGGCGTTCGAGTCCAAGCGGGACCTCGGCATGGCCGCCGCGCTGTCGGTGATCGTGCTGCTCGCCCTGGTGGTCGTCAACGTCGTCCAGCTCAAGGCGCTGCGGCGCTCGCCCGAGGAGTGAGGCTCCGATGACCGGCTTCTCCCGCGTCCTGGGACGCACCCCGTTCTACGTCCTCACCGGCGGCCTCGCGATCCTGTTCCTCTACCCGATGATCTGGACCACCGTGTCGTCGGTGTCCCCGCAGCCCGGGTCCGCGCAGGTCGACGGGTTCGGGTTCGGCAACTACGCGACCCTCGCGTCGTACCAGGCCGGCGTCGCCACCTACCTGGGCAACTCGCTCGGCATCACCGCCACGGCGGTCCTCGTGACGCTGGTCGTCGCGACGCTCGGCGGCTACGCGTTCGCGCGGTTCCGGTTCCCCGGCAAGGACGCCCTGTTCCTGCTGGTGCTGTCGATCCTCATGGTCCCGTACGCCACGCTGCTCATCCCGCTGGTGATCTGGCTCAAGGACATCGGGCTGTCCAACACCCTCGTCGGGGTCGGTCTGGTGCTCGCCGTGTTCCAGCTG
The DNA here is from genome assembly GCF_949769265.1 of Cellulomonas endometrii. Lineage (NCBI taxonomy): Bacteria > Bacillati > Actinomycetota > Actinomycetes > Micrococcales > Cellulomonadaceae > Cellulomonas > Cellulomonas endometrii. Next base: position 388,292 of record NZ_CATKPC010000002.1, read on the forward strand.
CCGTTCGCGATGTTCATGATGCGGATCTCGTTCGAGGCCGTGCCGCGCGAGCTGGAGGAGGCGGCGCTCGTCGACGGCTGCGGCTCGTTCGGGGCGCTGCGCCGGGTCATGCTGCCCGCCGTGAAGCCCGGCCTCATCACGATCGGGCTGTTCGCGTTCCTCGCCGCGTGGAACGACTTCATGGTCCCCCTGTACCTGGTGGGGGGCGACAACCAGCCGCTCCCGCTCGCGCTGGTCAACATGCGCCAGCAGGTCATGGGGGTCATCGACTACGGCGCCACGCAGGCCGGCGTCGTCGTGCTCACCGTCCCGTGCGTCCTGCTGTTCCTGATCCTGCAGCGGCACTACGTCAACGGGTTCATGTCCGGAGCCCTGAAGGGATGACCACCCCCGTGCACGCACTCACCACCGCACCACCCGTCGCCCCCGTCGTGCCGTCCCGCGGCACGCTGCGCCCGCTCGGCCTCGACGAGGTGACCCTGACGGGCGGCTTCTGGGCGGACCGGCAACGGGTCAACGGCGCCGCCACCATCCCGCACTGCGACACCTGGGAGACCCGGGTCGGCTGGATCGGCAACTTCGCGCGGGCCGTCGACGGCACTGTCGCGGAGCACCGCACCGGGCGCGAGTTCTCCGACTCCGACGTCTACAAGATGATCGAGGCGATGGCCTGGGAGGTCGGCCGCACCGGCGACCCGGCGCTCGAGGCCCGGATCGCCGAGCTCACGGCGCAGATCGGCGCCGTGCAGGAGCCGGACGGGTACCTGAACACGAAGTTCGGGCGTCCCGGGCAGCAGCCGCGGTACTCCGACCTGGCGTGGGGGCACGAGCTGTACTGCTTCGGGCACCTGATCCAGGCCGCGGTCGCCCGGCTGCGGACCGGGCACGACGACGAGCTCGTCGCGATCGCCCGCCGCGCCGCCGACCACGTGTGCGCGGAGTTCGGGCCGGACGGCCGCGACGCCGTGTGCGGGCACCCCGAGATCGAGGTCGCGCTCGCCGAGCTCGGCCGGGCCACCGGGGAGCGGCGGTACCTCGACCAGGCGGCGCTGTTCGTCGAGCGCCGGGGCCGCGGCCTGCTGCCCGACATCGAGTTCGGCCGGGAGTACTACCAGGACGACGTGCCGGTCCGGAAGGCCGACGTGCTGCGCGGGCACGCGGTCCGCGCGCTGTACCTGACCGCCGCCGCCGTGGACGTCGCCGTCGACACCGCGGACGACGAGCTGCTCGGCGCCGCCCGCGAGGCCTACGAGCGCACGCTCGCCCGGCGCACGTACCTGACCGGCGGGATGGGGTCGCACCACCAGGACGAGGCGTTCGGCGACGACTTCGAGCTGCCGCCGGACCGCGCGTACTGCGAGACCTGCGCGGGCGTCGCGTCCGTCATGGTCGCCTGGCGGCTGCTGCTCGCCACCGGGGACGCCGCGTGGGGGGACGTCGTCGAGCGCACCCTGTTCAACGTGGTCGCGACCTCGCCCGCCGAGGACGGCCGGGCGTTCTTCTACACCAACCCGCTGCAGAAGCGGGTGCCGGGGGAGGCCGCCGCGGACGACGAGGTCAGCGCCCGCGCGCTGTCCCGGCTGCGGGCGCCCTGGTTCGAGGTGTCGTGCTGCCCGACGAACGTCGCGCGCACGCTCGCCGCGCTCGGCGGGTACGTGGCCGCCGTGTCCGACGACGCGCTGCACCTGCAGCAGTACGCGCCGGCCCGGATCGCGACGCGCCTCGGCGACGGGCGGGCGGTCGGCCTGGAGGTCGCCACCGGGTACCCCGTCGACGGCGAGGTCGTCGTGCGCGTGACCGACGCGCCGGCGGGCGAGTGGACGCTGGCGCTGCGGGTGCCCGCGTGGGCGTCCGGTGCGGCGACCCTGGACGGGGCGCCCGCGGAGGTGTCCGGCGGCGAGGTCCGCGTGCGGCGCGCGTTCGCCGCCGGGGACGAGGTGCGGCTGGTGCTGCCGGTCGAGCCGCGGGTCACCGCGCCGGACGGCCGGATCGACGCCGTGCGCGGGTGCGTGGCGGTCGAGCGCGGTCCGGTGGTGCTCTGCGCCGAGTCGGTGGACCTGCCCGGACGGGCGGACGCCGGCGCGGTGCGGGTGGACGTCGCCGGGACGCTGGTCGCCGACGGCGACGGCGCCCGGGTGCGGGGCCGGGTCGTGCGGGCGGCGGGCGAGGGCTGGCCGTACGGGGGCACGGACGCCGGTGACGCCGACGGGGAGCCGGTCGACGTGCGGCTGGTCCCGTACCACTCCTGGGCGAACCGCGGCCCGAGCACCATGCGGGTCTGGCTGCCCACCGCCTGACCCGCCCACCGAGCCGGACACCGTTCCCCGCCCGCTGCCGACGGGCGGGGAGCGGTGTCCTCCTGTCCGGGGCTGTGCGCGGGCCGGTCGCGCCGATAGCGTGGCGGCGTGCCCGCACCGGGGTCGACGACGACCGCCGCCGTGCCGACGAGGGACCTGGCCCGGCTGACGCTGCTGGGCGCGCTGGTGGGCCTGCCGGCGGGGGTCGTGGCCTTCGCGTTCGTCGGCGCGGTGCACGTGCTGCAGCAGCTGTTCTGGGACCGGCTGCCCGACGCGCTGGGCGCCACGAGCCCGCCCTGGTACCTCGTCCTCGCGCTGCCGGTGGCGGGCGCCGCGCTCGTGGCGGCCGCCCGCCGGCTGCCCGGCGACGGCGGGCACCCGCCCGCCGGCGGGATCCACGCGGGCCCGGTGCCCGTCGCGCACGGCCCCGGCATCGCGCTCGCGGCGCTGGCCGGCCTGGCGACCGGCATCGTGCTCGGGCCGGAGGCGCCGCTGATGGCCCTGGGGTCGGTCGTCGCCGTCGAGGTCACCCGACGGACCGGGGTCACCGGGAAGGCGCGGGAGCTGCTGGGCGTGTCCGGGTCGGCCGGCGCGATCTCGACGCTGTTCGGCGGCCCGCTGGTCGCGGGGATCATGCTGGTGGAGGCCGGGGCCGGCGCCCTCGGGGCCGCCACGCTGCTCCCGCCGCTGACCGCCGCCGCCGTCGCGTACGTCCTGGTCACCGGGTTCGGCGCGTGGACGGGGGTGCCCGTCGGCGGCCTGAGCGTCCCCGGCCTGCCCGCCTACGACGGCATCCGGCCGGGCGACCTGGTGCTCGCGGTCGTCGTCGGGGTGCTCGCGGCGGTCGTCATGGCCGGGGTGCGGCGGCTCGCGGCGCTGCTGGCCGCCACCGAGCCGCGCGTCGGGAGGCTGCCGCTGCTGCTCGGCTCCGGCCTGGCCGTCGGGGGGCTCGCGCTGCTGGCCGGGGCGCTCGGGGCCGACCCGCAGGACGTCCTGTTCTCCGGGCAGGCGTCGGTGCCGGTGCTCGTGGGCGGGGCACCGGTCGGGGTGCTGCTGGTGCTGCTCGTCGCCAAGGCGCTCGCCTACGCGGTGAGCATGGGCGGCGGGTTCCGCGGCGGCCCGATCTTCCCGGCGATCTTCCTGGGCGTGGCGCTCGCAGGCCTCGCCGTCACGGTGCTGGACGTGTCGCCCACGCTCGCCGTCGCCGCGGGGACGGCCGCGGCGATGGCCTCGACCAGCCGGCTGCTGGTGTCGGCGGTGCTGTTCGCGGGGCTGCTGGTGGGGCCCGCCGGGTTCGACGCCGCGCCGGCGGCGGTGCTCGCCGCGGTGGCCGCGTGGCTGACGTCCCGCGCGCTGGACCCGCGCCGCTGACGACCCTGGACGGTTCGGACGGACTCGCCGTCGGCGTGTCCGTCCGAACCGTCCACCCAGCGGGGTGGCGGGCGTCAGGCCCGGTGGGTCGCCTCGTGCGGGGTCTCGCCCGCGTCCGTCGCGTCGACCGGGGCGTCCGCCCGGTGCGACGGGTGCGTCGGCTGCCCGTCGTACGACGTCGGGTGCGGGTGGGTGCGCTCGAGCGAGGCGCCCTCCACGTCGACGTCCGGCAGGATCCGGTCGAGCCACTTCGGGATCCACCACGCCGCCCGGCCCGCCAGGTGCATGACGGCCGGGATCAGCAGCATCCGCACGACGAACGCGTCGAGCAGCACGCCGAACGCGAGGCCGAACCCGAGCGGCCGGATGATCGACGACTCCGAGAACACGAAGCCGGAGAACACCGACGCCATGATGATCGCCGCCGCGGTGACGACCACCCGCCCGGCGTGCAGGCCGCGGCGGACCGCCACCCGGGCGTCCACCCCGTGCGCGTACGCCTCGCGCATGCCGGACACCAGGAACAGCTGGTAGTCCATGGCCAGGCCGAACAGCACGCCGGTCACGATGATCGGCAGGAAGCTCAGCACCGGGCCCGGGTCGTGCACGCCGAAGACCTCGCCGAGCCAGCCCCACTGGTAGATCGCGACCACGCCGCCGAACGCCGCGAACAGCGACATGACGAAGCCGAGGGTCGCGGTGACCGGCACGAAGATCGACCGGAACACGATGATGAGGATGATCAGCGACAGGCCCACGACGATCGCCAGGTAGCCCGGCAGCACGTTCGCGAGCTTCTCGGAGACGTCGATGTTCGCGCTGGTCGTGCCGGCGACGCCGAGCTCGACGTCCCCGCCGGTGCCGGCGATCGGCGAGGAGTCGCGCAGGTCGCGCACGAGCTGCTCGGTGTCCTCGCTGTCCGGCCCGCTCTTCGGGACCACCTGGAACGCCAGCACCGTGCTGTCCTCGTTCGCGCCGATCGGCGCGACCGCGGCGACGTCGTCGTGCGAGGCGAGCTCCTGCCCGATCCGCACCTGCTCGGCGACCAGGTCCTCCTCGGCGACCGCCTCGGGGAGGTCCGCGACCACGAGCAGCGGGCCGTTGACGCCGGCGCCGAACTTCTCCGCGGTGATCGTGTACGCCTGGTACTGGGTGGACGTCGGCTCCTCGGAGGCGCCGCCCGGCAGGCCCAGCCGCATCGACAGGGCGGGGATCGCGACGACGAGCAGCGCCGCGACGCCCGCCACGACGGTGAGCACCGCGCGCCACGTCCCCATAGGGGTGGTCGGGACGGCCTCGGGCTCCTCGTGGCCCAGGGTCGCCCGCTGCTTCTTCGGCAGGACCTTCAGGCCGATGCGCGACAGCAGGGCGGGCGTCAGGGTGATGGCCAGCGCCACGGCGATCGCGATGCACGCCGCGCCGACGCTGCCCATGAGGCCCAGGAACGGGATCCCCGTGACGTTGAGGGCCAGCAGCGCGACCAGGACCGTCGCGCCGGCGAACACCACGGCGTTGCCCGCGGTGCCGTTCGCCAGCCCGATGGACTCGTGCAGCTCGACCCCCTCGCGCAGCTGCCGGCGGTGCCGGTTGAGGATGAACAGCGAGTAGTCGATGCCCACGGCCAGCCCGAGCATGATGCCCAGCACCGGGGTCACGGACAGCATGTCGACCGACCCGGACAGGGCCAGGGCCGAGATCGCGCCGATGCCGACGCCCACCAGGGCGGACAGGATCGGCAGCCCCGCGGCGACGACCGAGCCCAGCATGATGAGCAGCACGACGCCCGCGACGACCACGCCGATGATCTCGCCCGCGCCCAGCACGCTCGGCACGCCCTGCGTCATGTCGCTGGAGACCTCGACGGAGACGCCCTCGACGTCGGCGCCGGTGAGCGCGTCGACGACCGACTCCTTGGTCTCCGGCGTCACCTCGAACTGCGCGTCGTCGAAGGAGATCGACGCGACCGCGGCGGACTCGTCGGAGGACACGAACCGGATCTCGCGGGACAGGTCGAGCAGCGCGGCGCCCTGCTCGAGCTGCTCGCTCTGCGCCTCGAGCTGCGCGCGCCCCTCGTCGGCGGCCTGCTGCTGCGCGTCGAGCTCCGCGAGGACGGCCGCCGGGGCGCCCGCCTGCTCGGCCTGCTGCCGCGCGGCGTCGAGCTGCGCCTGGCCGGCGTCGAGCTGCGCCTGCCCGGCCGCGAGCTGCTCGCGGCCGGACTCGACCTGCGCCTGCGACTCCTCGAGCTGGGCGGTGGTCTGGAACGGGTCGGTGACGCCCGCGACGCCCTCGAGCTCGGCGGCGTCGGCGAGCGCGGCGCTGATCGCGGCGGACTGCTCGTCGGTGAAGGCGCTGTCGTCGTCGGTGTGGAACACCACGGTGCCGCTGCCGCCGCTGGCGGACGGGAACTCCTCCTGGAGGTGCTCCGTCACCTTCTCGGTGGCGGTCCCGGGGATGGTGACGGCGGAGGTGAGCGTCCCGCCGAACGCGAGGTAGGCCCCGACGGCGAGGGCGAGCACGACGACCCATGCCGTGACGACGGCCCAGGCCCGGCGGGCGGCGAAGCGCCCGAGTCGGTAGAGGAGTCCTGCCATGATCCCTGTCTCTCGCGGTGGTGGTGTGGGAGTGCGGGGCGTCAGTGCTCCGGCATGTACCCGGCTCGCACGCTGGTGATGAGCCGGTCGAGGAGGCCGTCCCAGGCGGCGAGCGCCGCCGGGCCGGTCATGTCGGTGGTGGTGATCCAGTGCTGCGCGATGACGCCGACGCCGTGCACCAGGGAGGTGACCAGCAGCTCGATGTCGAGCCGGTCCGCCTCGGGGTTGCGGCGGGAGAGCTCGCCCGCGAGGTGGTCGGCGGCCCGCGAGAACGCCTCGACGACGAACTGCTTCTGCCGCGGGTCGGTGCCGTCGTCCATGCCGCCGAGCGCGCGGCAGAGCACGGCGACGGCGGTGGACAGGTCGGCGGCGCGCAGCATCTGGGCGATCTCGTCGAACATCTCGGCGCGCGTGCCGCCGCCCACCGGGGTCGCGGCCGTGGCCGCGTAGAACCCGTCGATGACCGTCTCGAGCGTCTCCGTCGCGGCCGTGACGACCACGTCGTTGATCGACGCGAAGTGGTTGAACACGGTGCGGCGCGAGACGTCGGCGCGCTCCGCGAGCTCGTCGACGCTGAACTGCGGGCCGCCGCGCTCGGCGATGAGGGCGTTCGCGGCGTCGAGGATGGCCCGGCGGTAGCGCGCCTTGAGCGTCGCCCGCCGGTCCGGGACCCCCGCCTCGACCGTCACGGGGAGGACGGTAGGCAGATGCGTGCACTCAGTGCAACCGTGCACGGGGTGCATCTCGCGGAGCGGTCCTCCTACGGCATCAGTCCGGCCCGGTGCGCGACGGCCGCGGCCTCCAGCCGCGTCCGGCAGCCCAGCTTGGCGAGCACCCGGCTGACGTGGGTCTTGGCCGTCGTCTCCGACACGGTCAGCGCCGCGGCGACCTGCGCGTTGGACCGGCCCTCGCCGAGCAGGACGAGGACCTCGCGCTCGCGGGCCGTCAGCTGCTCGAGCCCGGGCGGTGCCGCGGCGCTCCCGCTGCCGGGGTCCGGCGGCGGCGCCGCGACGCTCGCCAGGACCCGGCGGGTCACCTCCGGGGCGAGGATGCCGTCGCCGGCCGCGACCCGCCGCACCGCGTCGACCAGCTCGGCGGCGCCGACGGACTTCAGCAGGAACCCGACAGCCCCGGCGCGCAGGACGCCGAACAGGTACTCGTCCAGGTCGAACGTCGTCAGGGCGACCACCTGCGCGAGCCCCTCCGCCGTGATCCGCCGGGTCGCCTCGATGCCGTCGGTGCCGGGCATCCGGATGTCCATGAGCACCACGTCCGGCCGCAGCGCCCGCGCGTTCGCGACCGCGGCCGCTCCGTCCGCGGCCTCGCCCACCACCGTGACGCCGGGCGCCTGCTCGAGCATGAGCCGCAGGCCGGCGCGGATCGCCCCGTGGTCGTCGGCGAGCAGCACCCGGACCGGATCCGTCGGGTCGGTCATCGGGCGGCCTCCGGGTCGAGCGGCAGGACGGCGTGCACGCGCCAGCGGCCGTCCTGCGGCCCGGCGGAGAGGTCACCGCCGAGGGAGCGGGCGCGCTCGGCCATGGTCACGAGCCCCGTCGCCGACCCCAGCGACGGCGGGTGCGCGGCGGCGGGCTGGTCCGCGGGCGGCAGGAGGCTGAGCACCTCGACCTCCAGCCCGCCCGGGCCGGGGGCCACCCGCACGTCGACCCGCCCGCCCGCCGGGCCGTGCGCCGCGGCGTTGGTGAGGGCCTCGCGCGCGATCCGGTAGGCGGCGTGGTCGACGACGGCGGGCAGGGCGCCCGCCGCCCCGATGTCCGTACGCACGTCGAGCCCGCGGCCGCGGGCCGTCGCGACCAGGTCGTCGAGGCGCTCCAGCCCGGCCGCCGCCGTCGACGCCGGGTCGCCGCCGGCGCCGCGCAGCACGAGGATCATCGACCGCATCTCCGCGAGCGACGCGACGGACTCCGCCCGCACGGCGGTCAGCGCCGCCCGGTCCCGGGCCTCGTCGGGGGCACCGGACAGCGCCGCCTCGGCGTGGATCGCGATGGCCGACAACCGGCTCGCCACCACGTCGTGCAGGTCGCGGGCCATCGCGTTGCGCTCGTCCCGCACGGCGGCGTCGCGGTCCAGGTCGGCGATCCGCGCGGCGTCGGCGGCGTGCGCGCGGGCCAGGTCGGCCTGCTCCCGCTCGAGCTCCGCGCGCCGGGCCTCCGACGCGGCCAGCTCGGTCCGGCTCCGCACGTCGGAGCCCCACCACAGGGGCGTGACCAGCAGCGCCACGGCCTGCAGCAGGGCCGCCAGGGCGTCCCGCAGCCCGCCGCCGAGTGCCCACGCGGCGACCGGTGCGGCGGCGCTGACCACCACCACGCAGCCCACCAGCGCCCGCCGGCCGCGCGCGGAGAGGTGCACCGCGGCGGTGTACAGCGCGTCGACGAGCACCAGCAGGATCCCGATGCTGCCGCCCAGCGGCACGGACGCGAGCGCCGCCGCCGCCGCGACGACCAGCACGGCGACGGGGTGCCGGTGCTTCACGACGAGCGCCCCGCACGCCACGACCAGCAGCCCGGCGTGCAGCCACCCGGCGGACGCCGTCAGCCCGGGCGCGCTGGTCCCGGTCACGCCGGCGCCGAGCAGCAGCAGGCCGGCGGCCAGGTAGGCGAGCGCGACGCCGCGGTCGTCGAGGTGCGGCAGGCGCCGGGGTGGTCGGACGCGCGGCATGCCGCCCATCCCAGCACGACCCGTAGACGGGCGGGTCCTCCGGACGGAGGACCCGCCCGCGCAGGATCGTGCGGACGGCCGACGCCGCACCGTGCCCGCTGCGGCGAGGCTGCCGCGCATGGACGCCATCCGTGAGAACCCGGTCGCCGCGCTCGTCGTCGCCTGCGAGGTCGGCTTCTGGGTGTTCCTCGCCGCCGCCGTCGTCGCCCGCTACGCGCTGCGGATGCGCCGGACCTCCACGGTGCTGCTGCTGTGCGAGCCCCTGCTCGAGGTGGTGCTGCTGGTCGCGACCGTCGGGGACCTGCTCCGCGGCAGCGAGGCCACCTGGACCCACGGGCTCGCTGCGCTGTACCTCGGGTTCACCGTCGCGTTCGGCCGGCGCACCGTGCACGCGGTGGACGCCTGGGTCGCGCACCGGTTCTTCGGCGGCCCGGCGCCGGTCAAGCCGCCGAAGCACGGCCCGGTGCGGGTCCGCTACGAGTGGGCGCTGTGGCTGCGGGCGCTGCTCGCCTGGGTGGTGGCGTGCGCGGTCCTCGGCGTGCTGCTGCTCCTCGCGCAGGGCGCCGGGGAGGCGGCGGCGCAGCAGCGAGAGGTGCTGCTCGGCTGGGGCGCGCGGGCGTCGGTGGTGCTGGTCGGGTGGCTGGTGTTCGGGCCGGTGTGGGAGATGCTCACGCCGGCGGACCGGTCGGGGGCCGCGGACGACGTCCTCACGGCGCCGTCACGAGGAACCGCCCCTGCGCCCCCCGCTCGGCGTCGCCCATGACGTGCGTGACGAACGGGTAGGTCCCGGCCTCCGGGAACGTCAGCTCCACGAACCCGCCCTCCGCGGGCTGCAGCGCGAGCACCTGGGACCCGCCGGTGCCGGTCGAGCCGCCGTCGCGCAGCACCCAGTCGCCCTCCCGGAACACCGTGTCGAACTGCGCGCCCACCACGTGGAACGCGGACGGCCGGTTCGGCCCGGCGTCGAGCACCCAGACCCGCACCCGCTCGCCCGCCCGGGCGGCCAGCGGCCGGTCCCGGTACTGCGCCGCGTAGCCGTTGAACACCAGCAGGTCCGGGGACTGCGCGGCGACGGCCGCCTCGTCCGCGGCGCCGCCCTGCTCGCCCAGGTACAGCTCCGACTGGACCAGGACGTACTCCCGGTCGACCGCGGGCAGCCCGGGCGGGTCGATCACGACGGCGCCGGCCATGCCGTTCGCGATGTGCAGGCTCATCGGCATCGTGGAGCAGTGGTACATCCAGATCCCGGACCGCTCCGCGGTGAACGTGTACGTGAGCGTCTCGCCGGGCGGGATCGTCCGCATGACCTCGTCCGGGGCCAGCGCCCCCGCGTGGAAGTCCACGGAGTGCCCGATGCTGCCGTCGTTGACCAGCGTGACGACGAACGTGTCGCCGACCCTGCCGTGCAGCACGGGACCCGGTGCCGTGCCGCCGAACGTCCACGCGGTGCGGGTCACGCCGGGGGCGACCTCCTGCTCCGTCTCCGTCACGGTGAGGGTGACGTGGTGCGTCGTGCCGGGACCGACCGGGGGCAGCGTGGCGTCGCGCGCCTCGAAGCCGGCGGCAGCGGTCGCGTGCGGGTCGACCGCGGCCGCCTGCCCCGGGTCGTCGGGCCCGGCGTGCGCGGTGTGCCCCGCCTGCGCCGCCTGTTCGGAGGGCCCGCCGGTGACGACGACGTCCAGCGTCATGCCCATCAGGCGGTGCCCCGCGACCGAGCACCACCCCGCCAGGTCCGAGCCCGCCACGCCGACGTCCACGGTGGCGCTCGCGCCCGGTGCCAGGCGGCCGGTGGTCGCCCCGCCGTCCAGGACGAGGTCGTGCACGGTGCTGTCGGCGTTCGTCACCTCGAGCACCAGGCGGTCGCCCGCGGGGACCTCGATGCGGGACGGGACGAACCGCATGTCCTGCGCCTCGACCGCCACGGTCGTCGTCCGGCCGGTCGCCGCCACGTCCGCGGCCCCGCGGCCGGCCACGGCCCCGGTCAGCCCGGCGGCGGTCGGGTCGGCTGCCACGCCCACCGCGACCACCAGCAGCAGCGCGCCGACCGCCGCCGTCGCCGCCCCCCGCCGCCGCGCCCGCAAGACGCCGGCGGGCTCGGCCGGGGCGGGAGCGTCGGCGGGTCCGGAGCCCCCGGGCGCGCGGCTGGCCCGCACGGCGCGCAGCGCCAGCACGAGGAACCACACGGCGACCGCGAGGCCGACGACGGACGTCACGACCCGCACGAGGCTGGGGGCGCCGGAGAGGAACAGCAGGAGCGCGCCGTTCAGCAGCACGCACCGCAGCACGCCGGCGCGGTCCAGCTCGGCCGTGGTGCGGCGCGAGACGGCCGGGCCGCCGCCGAGCACCACGGGCAGCAGCGCGGCGAGCGCACCGGCGAGCACCTGCGCCGCGAACCCGACGACGAGCGCGGGCACGAGCCCGGTCAGGCGCGGCACGGCGGCCGCCCAGGACCCGGCGCTGACCACGGCCACTCCGAGCGCGACCGTGGCGCCTGCCCACCACGCGACCGCCGCCGCGAGGCTCCAGGCTGCGAAGGTGCGGGGCGCGGCCGCGCGGGCCTGCCGGAGCAGCACCCGGGCGACGAGGGCGGTCCCGCCGAGCGTGACGAGGGCGCCGAGACCGACGAGCGGGCGCAGGTCGAGCGCCGCCGCGGCCGCCACGACGACCGGTCCCGCGGCGAGCAGCGGCAGGGCGTGGCGAGCGTCCCGCTCGGCGGCGGCGTCGATCCGCGTCCGCAGCACGGTGGGCCACAGGACCGCGAGGGTCCCGGCGACCGTGACGGCGACCCAGCCGAGCAGCGTCAGCGCCACGTGCGCGACGTACCACCGGGCGTACGCCTCCGGGCCGGGCTCGAGCCGGGCCATCGCCACGCCGCACGCCACGCCGGGCACCAGCAGGGTCCCGGCCACGAGGTAGTACCGCACGAGGTGGGCGAACCGGGCGGGCAGGGCACCCCGGCGCTGGCGCGCGATGCCGGCGGTCTGCGCGACGGCGACCCCCGCGACCGCGGCGGCACCGGTCGCGACCGCGGCGCCGCTGCCGGCCGGCACGCCCACCACCACGGCGAGCGTGCCCGCGGTGTGCACGACCAGCCGCGCCGTGAGCGCCCGCGGGCTGCCCGGGCGGCGGACCAGGGTGTCCGCGAAGTGCTGGCTCCAGACCAGGATCGCGGTGCTGACGCCGCCGAGCAGCAGCAGGTGCACCATGAGCCACCCGGAGTCCGGGACGAACCGGTGCGCCGCGGCGACGACCGCCGCGGACGCCAGCCACGCGACGACGAGCAGGTTCGCCCGCAGGTGCCGGTCGGCGCGCCTCACGCGACACCCCCGGCGGCGGCGGCGGGGGCCGGGCTCTGCGCTGCGCCGGGCACCGAGCCGGGCACCGGGCCGGGCACCGGGCCGTGCGCCGGGCCGCGCGCCTGCACGCCCACCGGCCCGCGCACCGCGGACCCGACGGCGACGACGACGAACGCGAGCAGGGCGACCACGTTCCCGACGCCCCCGACCTGCACGGCCGCGCCGACGCCCCGCGCGTCCCCGACGAGCACCCGCAGCAGGAGCGTGGCGTGCAGCAGCACCAGCGGCGCGTACATCACCGGCTGGTACGGCAGCGGCCGCCGCAGCACCGCCGGCAGGATCACGGGCGCGTGCGCCATGACCATCGACAGCACGAAGCCCAGGAACACGCAGTGCAGCACGGCGTCGTACGCCGGGCCGGAGAGCACCGGGCCGCGCACGAGCCACACCGCACCCGCGACGCCCAGCCACGCGTAGCCGCCGAGCATCGCGGACGCCATGTACCGCGGCAGGCCGGTGCCGCGGACGGTCCGGCGGGCCACGTCGTGCCGCGCGAGCACCCCGACCAGCCCGAGCAGCACGGCGCCCAGCGCGGTCCAGCCGGCGTCCGGCCGGAGCAGCGCCACCGTGCTCGCGACCGCCCAGCCGAGCGCGAGCGCCCACACCGCGTCCTCCGCCCGTGCGGACGGCGCCCCGACCCGCATGAGCTCCAGCCGCTCGCCCACCACGGTCAGCACCAGGAACCCCGCGAGCGTCGGGACCAGGTGCGGGACCGGCACCCCCGCGAGCCACAGCAGCGTCGCCGCGAGCCCGTGCGCCGCGCCGAGCGCCTGCACCGCCACGGCCGGCGCGGGCTGCCGCCGCCAGACCACGGCGTAGATCGCGAGCAGCAGCGCGCAGCCCGCCGTGAGGGCGACGCGGCCCACCACCAGCGGCAGCGGGGTGAGCAGCGCCAGGCCGCCGAGGCCGAGCAGCGCCGGGGCGGCCAGCAGCGTGCGCCGGCGCACCGCGACCGCCCGCTCCAGCGCGACGAGCGTCCCCACGAAGCCGAGCACCATCAGCGGCCCGTGGACGTCCGCCCAGCGCTCGCTGGCCACCGGGGCGCCCAGGCCCAGCCGCAGCAGCGCGGCGTCCAGGCCGGCCAGCAGCGCGAGACCGCCGGGGACCAGCAGGACGACGTGACGTGGGACGGGGGTCCCGGGCTTTTCCACGTTCGAACGGTATTTAATCGGGAGGTCGGCCGGCAGGGACCTCGGTCCCGCCGGCGCCCTGAGCAGGACGGAGCGAGCGATGACCACGGTGCCGCGGCGCCCCCCGACCGCGCGGACGCGCACCGGGAGCAGCCGGCTGGACGTGCTGCACCTCCTGGAGGCGGAGGGCTCCGCGACCGTCGGCACCGTCGCCGCCCGCACCGGGCTGCACGAGAACACCGTGCGGGCGCACCTCGAGCGCCTGGTCGCGACCGGGCTCGCCGTGCGGGAGCCCGAGGTGCGGACGGTCCGCGGCCGCCCCCGGCTGGTCTACCGGCCCGCCGGCGACGGCACCGCGTCGTCGGACCCGGACCGCGCCCGCCGGCTCGACGAGGCCACCGCGCGGGCGGCGCTGACCCGGCTGCTGCTCGACGGCTACGGCGCACCCGCCGCCGACGTGACCTCGGCGGCACGCGCGGCGGGGGAGCGGATGCTCGGCACGCTGCCCGGCCCGCCCGCCGCCGCGCCGGACCCGACCGAGCGGGACCAGCTGTCCGCCCTCGCGGAGCACCTGGACCGGCTCGGGTTCGACCCCGTCCCCGGGGAGCCCGCACCGGGCACGCGCACGGTCGGCCTCTGGCGCTGCCCGTTCCTCGACCTGGCCCGCGCCCGCCCGGAGGTCGTGTGCGCGGTGCACCTCGGGCTCGCGCAGGGCGTGCTCGACCGGGTCGGCGGGCCGTTGCGCGCGGACCGGCTCGTGCCGTTCGCCGGGCCGCGCCACTGCGAGCTGCACCTCGCGACGGCGTCCTGACCGTCGACCACCGTCGACCACCCGACCACCGACCACCACCCGACCAGCACCCGACCACCCGCGCCGCCGGCGCGGGACGCCCGAAGGAGACACCATGACCGAGCCCGTCGAGATCCTGCGCCACGCCCCCGAGCCGGAGGCGCGCACGTGCGGCTGCGGCGGGCACGACGAGGCCGACCCGGTGCTCGACGTGCGGGCGATCCCGCACGCCATCCGGCACGCGACCGTCTTCGGGGCGTTCGACGCGATCCCGGAGGGCGGGTCGCTCGTGATCGTGGCCCCGCACCTGCCCACGCCGCTGCTGGCGCAGCTCGCCGAGCGCGCACCGGTGGACGCCGAGGTGCTCGTCGACGGTCCCGAGGCCTGGCACGTCCGCCTCACGCGGCGCGCGTCCTGACCCCGGCCTGACGCGCACCGGGCCGGCCGGTTCCCGGGACCGTGACCGCGGTGCACGCGGTGGTCACGGTCCCGGGGGCGTGTCAGCCCGCGAAGATGCGGCGGAACGTCTCCAGCGGGAGCTTCGGGTTCCGGTGCTCGTCGCACAGGCCGTTGGTCTCGAGGCCGGTGTCGGTGATCTGGGTGTAGCAGAACCCTCGCAGCAGGGTCGACGCCCGGACGGCGTCGAGCAGGTCGGTGAGCCGTGCCTCCAGGTCCTCCGGGGAGCGGGCCTCCGAGTAGCCCCACGAGCCCTCGGGCGCACCGGGGGCGTACGCCACCCCTCCGAACTCCGACAGCAGCACCGGGATGGTCCCGGCCGCGGGTGCCGGCCCGCCGACCCACATCCGCCGGCCGGCCGGCCCGACCCCGGCGAGCGTCTCCGCCAGCCCGGCGGCGCTGCCGTACCGCTCCCGCAGGACGGCGCCCGTGTCGGCGTAGTCGTGCACCGTCAGCAGGTCGGACGACGTGTGCTCCCAGCCGTCGTTCGAGATGACGGGCCGGGTCGGATCCAGGGCCCGGGTCAGGTCCGTCAGCGCACGGCTGTAGGCCCGCTGCGCCGGGTCGTGCGCGAGGTGCTGCACGCCCCACGACTCGTTGAACGGCACCCACGCGATGATGCAGGGGTGCGAGACGTCGCGGCGCACGATGTCCAGCCACTCCCGCGTCAGCTGCGCGACCGCCTCGTCGCTGAACCGGTACGCCCCCGCCGTCTCGGACCAGACGCACAGGCCCAGCACGTCGCACCAGTACAGGTAGCGGGGGTCCTCGATCTTCTGGTGGATCCGGACCGTGTTGAAGCCGAGAGCCAGCGCCAGCTCGACCTCCGCGCGCAGGGCCTCGGGGCTCGGCGGGGTCAGGTGCGACTCCGGCCAGTAGCCCTGCTCGAGCACCGCGCGGACGTAGAAGGGCCGGTCGTTGAGCAGCAGGGCGTCGCCGTCGGCCTGCACCGACCGCAGGCCGCAGTAGGCGTCGACCCGGTCGAGCACCGCGTCGTCCCCGCCCAGCAGCGTCACGTCGGCGTCCAGCAGCGTGGGGCGCTCCGGGGACCACAGCAGGCCCTCGTAGGCCTGGCCGTTCTCCTGGCCGGGGATGGGCACGGGGACCAGGGCGGTCTCGCCGTCGACCGGCACCTCCGCGGCGCCCACCGGGGTGCCGTCGTGCGTGAGCCGCACGCGGACGCGGGTGCCCGCCGGGGCGGCGGCGTGCAGCCGGACGCGCACCTCCATGCGGCCGCCCGGGACGTCCGGCCGCCACGACAGCGTGTCGACCGCTACGGCCGGGACCTGCTCCAGCCACACGGTGCGCCAGATCCCGGAGGTCCGGTGGTACCAGATGGCGTGCTGGTCGGGCTGCCAGTCCTGCTTGCCGCGCGGCTGCTCGACGTCGGTGCGGGAGTCGGTCGCCCGGACCACGACGACGTGCGCGTCCGCGGCCACGGCCGGGTCCAGCAGGTCGGTGACGTCGACGCTGAAGGTCGTCTGCCCGCCCTCGTGCCGGACGGCGTGCTGCCCGTCGACCCACACGTCGGCCTCGTGGTCGACCGCGCCGAGGTGCAGCAGCAGCCGGTCCGCGCCGAGCCCGGCCGGGACGGTGACCGTGCGGCGGTACCAGAGCGCCGCGTGGTCCCCGTGGTCGGCGATGCCGGACGCGGTGGACTCCGGCGGAAACGGGACGACGATCTCGCGGTCGAAGGGTCCGGTGCCCGGGGCGTACCAGCGCTCGCGCAGCCCGGCGTCCGCGTCGTCGAACGTGAACTGCCAGGGGCCGTCGAGGGACCACCAGCGGTCGGGGCGGATGAGCTGGGGGCGCGGGTGCAGGCCCCGGTCGGGTGCAGACGTCGTCGTCATGGCGGTCCTTCGTTCGTCGCGGTGGGCGGGCGTCTTCGGCAGGCCGAGATCATGTTGCCACGTGGCAAACGTCCGCGTCACGCGGACCGGGCGCCCCCGGTGGACTCGCGCCCGACGACGGTGTGCGCGACGGTCACGTCCTGGGCGGTCCGGGGTGCGCGCGGGGTGTCGTCCCGGCCGTCGTCCTCCGCCGGGTCGAGCCGCGCGACCAGCAGGCCCACCGCCACCCGCGCGATGGCGTCGCGGTCCGGGCGCACCGAGCTGAGCGACGGCGTCAGGTACCGGACCTCCTCGACGTCGTCGAAGCCCAGCAGAGCGACGTCCTCGGGCACCCGCACGCCGCGGGTGAGGCACGCGCGCAGCGCACCGACCGCGAGCATGTCGTTGAAGCAGAGCACCGCGTCCGGCGGCTCCGGGGCGTCGAGCAGCGCCGTCATCGCGGCGAAGCCCTCCGCCCGGTCGTAGGACCGGACGTGCCGCAGGCGCGCGGGGTCGGCGGGCAGCCCGGCGTCGGCGAGCGCGCGCAGGAACCCGTCGGCCCGCTGGTGGCCGGTCTGCAGGAGGGGGTCGTCCTCGAGCCCGATCGCCGCGATCCGCCGGCGCCCCAGCCCGATCAGGTGTGCCGTGCCCTCGCGGGCCGCCGCGACGTCGTCGATGTGCACGTGGTCGAGCGACGTGTCGACGGTCCGCTCGCCGAGCAGCACCACCGGGCGGTCGGGGTCGACGCCCCGCAGGTCGTCGGCGGTCAGCGCGAGGGGGCTGAGCACCAGGCCGTCGAACATCGCCCCCCGGGGGCCCCGGAGCAGCAGCTCCCGCTCGCGGGCCGGGTCGCCGTCGGTCTGGTCGACGACCACCGTGAACCCGGCCGCGGTGGCCTCGCGGACGACGGCGCGCGCGAGCTCCGCGAAGTAGGGCTGGTCGAGCGCGGGGACGACGAGCCCCAGCAGCCCCGTCCGGCCCGTGCGCAGGGACCGCGCCGCGGCGTTGGTGCGGTAGCCGAGGGCGTCGACGACCGCCTGCACCCGGTCCCGGGTGTGCGGGGCGACGTGCCGGTACCCGTTCACGACGTTCGACACGGTGCGGGGCGACACGCCGGCGGCGCGCGCGACCTCGGCGAGCGTCACCGCGGCCCTGCGTGCCATGCGCGGCACCCTAGCCGGTCGGGGGCGGGCCGGGTCGGGCCCGCCCCCGACGGGTCAGCGCTGCGGTGCGGCGGACTCCGCGGCGGCCGGGGCGGTGACGGGCGGGACCGCGTCGCGGCGCGGCGGGACGAAGAACGCCACGATGACCGCGCCGACGACCGCGATGCCCGCGGGGAGGAGCAGGGACTGGGCCATCGCGTCGGAGAACCCGCCGGCGAGGGCGTCGGGCAGCGCGCCCGCGGCCTCGGCGGCACCGGTCGACTCGCCGGCACCGGGGCCGAGCTCGGCGACCAGCCGCGCCTGGATCAGCGCCGCGATGGCCGCCGAGCCGAGCACGGAGCCGATCTGCCGGGTCGTGTTGAACACGCCCGACCCGGCGCCGGCCTGCGCGCGCGGCAGGTTGCGGGTCGCGGTGGAGGAGATCGGCGACCAGAGGCAGGCGTTGGCGATGCCGAGCAGCGCGCTCGGGAGCAGCAGGCGCGCCCACTGGTCGGGGTCCGGGGTCAGCCAGAGCGTGAACCACACGAGGGCGATCGCCTGCAGCACCATGCCGGTGAGCGCGATCGTGCGCGGGTTCGTGGTGTCGACGCGGGGTCCGATCACCGGGGACAGCACCAGGGTCATGACGGCCATCGGCGCGAGCATGAGCGCGGACCGGGTGGGGGAGAACCCGAGGACCAGCTGGTAGTAGAAGACCAGCGGGAGCGACATCGCGGTCACCGTGAAGCCCAGCGCGCTGATCGCGCCGTTCGCGAGCGCGAAGTTGCGGTCCTTGAACAGGCCGAGCGGCAGCAGCGGCTCGACCGTCGTGCGGGCCTGGTGCACCACGAACGCGGCGAGGACCAGCACCCCGGCGCCGACGACGCCCCACACCGGCAGCCAGCCGCCGATCAGGCCCCAGTCGTAGGACTGGCCCTCCTGGATGCCGAACACCAGCAGGAACATGCCGAGCGCGCTGAGCAGCACGCCCACGACGTCGAACCGGTGCGGGTGCGTGTCGAGGCGCGGCACCAGCCGCCAGGCGAGCACGAACGCCACGACGCCGACGGGCACGTTGACGAAGAAGATCCACTCCCAGCCGAGGCCGTCGACGAGCACGCCGCCGAGGATCGGCCCGACGAGGGTGGCGACGCCGGCGACGGCGCCCCACAGGCTCATGGCCTTGCCGCGGCTGTCCGGCGGGAACAGCCGGGTGATGACGGCCATCGTCTGCGGCGTCATCAGCGCGGCGCCGAGGCCCTGGAACGCGCGGGCGACGATCAGCGCGCTGATCGAGCCGGCGAGGCCGCAGGCGGCGGACGCCAGCGTGAACACGGTCAGGCCGACCAGGTACACGGGCTTGGGCCCGAACCTGTCGCCGAGCCGCCCGGTGACGAGCAGCGGCGCGGCGTAGGTCAGCAGGTAGGCGCTGGTCACCCAGATCACCGCGTCGATGTCGGTCCCGAGCCCGGCCATGATGGCGGGGTTCGCGACCGAGACGATCGTGGTGTCGACCAGGATCATGAAGAAGCCCACGACCAGCGCCCAGAGGGCGGGCCAGGGTCGGACGGTGGTGGACATGCGTGCCTCGTTCAGGGGTGCGGAGGAGTCAGGGCAGGTCCGCGCGCCGGGGGACGCGCGGCGGGGGTCACCAGGGGATGTCGCCGGACTCGATGTCGTCGATGAACGTCGCGATCCAGCGCGACTCGGTCTCGAACACGGCGATCTGGTAGGTCAGGTCGACCCAGTAGCGGGCCGGCAGCTGCTTCGCGGTGACGCGGGCGACCCCGTCGCGCAGCTGGTCGAGCTCCTCGGACAGGCGCGACACGCGGTCCCGCAGCAGGGCGAGGACGGTGTCCCGGGGCAGGTGGTGCGCCTCGGCGAGCGCCAGCGGCAGTCGCGGGTACTCGTTGACGGGGGCGGAGAGCATGGCGGCGAGCTGCTCGGCGAGGGCCTCGCTCCCCGCCGGGGTGAGGGCGTACGTGGTGCGCTCCGGCCGGTTCCCGGCGCGCTCGGTGCCGACGGCCTGCACCAGCCCGTCGCGGTGCAGCCGGTCGACCGCGTGGTAGAGCGAGCCGGGGCGGACCTTCACGAGCCGGTCCGTCGCCCGCTGGAGCAGCACCTGGTGGATCTCGTAGGGGTGCATCTCGCGCTCCGCCAGCAGCGCGAGGATCGCGACCGCGAGCGGGGTGAGCGCGCTGCTGGGGGTGCCGGGCACGATGCTCCTCTCCGAATACTCCACGTGGAGCATACGACTCCTGTGCCATGCACGGAAGTGGGCGGGGAGTGACGTGCGCCGCTCGGCGCCCGCTCGTGCCGCGCCGGTCAGTCGCGCGCGAGCAGCTCCGCGACCAGCGCGGGCAGGGCGTCCTCGATCGGCTCGCGGACCACGCGGTCCGCCACCAGGTCGTAGGGGGTGGGCTCCGCGTTGACGATGACCACCTCGGCGCCGCTGTCGGCCGCCAGCCCGGTGAGGCTCGCGACCGGCTGCACGCTCAGGGTCGTGCCGACTGCGAGGAACACGTCGCCGTCCTGGGCCGCCGCGATCGCGCGCTCCAGCGCCCGGTCGGGCAGCATCTCGCCGAAGTAGACGACGTCCGGCTTGAGGATCCCCCCGCACACGGTGCACGGCGGGTCGGGCTCGGCGTCGAGCCGGGCCAGCACGTCCGCGGTGGGCTGCCGCGCGCCGCACGCCAGGCACGACGTGGTCCGCATGGTCCCGTGCAGCTCGACCACCTGCCCCGGTTCGGAGCCCGCCGCCTGGTGCAGCCCGTCGAAGTTCTGGGTGAGCACCGCCTGCAGCCGTCCGGCGCGCTCCAGGTCGGTGATCGCCCGGTGCCCGGCGGACGGCAGCGCGCCCCACGCCGGGTTCGCGCGCCACCACCGCCAGCCGGTGCGGCGCGCCTCGGGGTCCGCGACGTAGCGGCCGATCTCGAGCAGGTCCACCTGCTCGGGGTGCCGCGTCCACGCCCCCTCCGGGCCGCGGAAGTCCGGGATGCCCGACGCGGTGGAGATCCCCGCGCCCGTGAGCACGGTCACGCGGAGCCCGGGGGCGGGCATGTGCACGGCCTACCGCCCCCGCCGGCCGCGCCCGCTCGCCTTGCCGGACGGACGTCCGCCCCGGCCGCGGTCGGACGTCCGCGGGCCGCGGCCGCGCGCTGCTCCGCGCTGCGGCCGCTGCTCCTTCGCGGCGGGCTGCACGGGCGCCGGCGGGGTCGAGCCGCGCCCGCGGGAGCTGTTCACCGTGCGTCCCCGGACGATGCCGATGAGCTCCTCGATCAGCGGGTCGCCGTCTCGGGCGGCCGGCCACGCGAGCGCGGTCTGCGACGCGGGCGCGTCCGCCAGGGGGCGGTAGGTGAGGTCCTTGCGGTGGTGCAGTCGTGCGAGCGACTGCGGCAGCACCAGCAGCCCGACCCCGGACGCGACCAGGGCGACCGCGTCCTCGGTGGTCTCGGGGGTGGGCAGCGCGGACGGTTCCCCGGGCGGGTCCGCCCAGCGCACGACGTCGTCCGCGGGGGTCAGCAGCGTCTCCTCGGCCAGGTCGGCCGGGGTCACCTCGTCGAGCGCGGTGAGCAGGTGGTCCTTCGGCAGGAGGACCACGGTCTGCTCGACGTACAGCGGGATCGCGGACAGCACGTCGCGGTCCACCGGCAGCCGGAGCAGCGCGGCGTCCGCGCCCCCGTCGGCCAGGACCCGCCCGGCGTCGGCGGCGGTGGCGTGCACCAGCTCCAGCGGGACGTCGGTGACCCGCTCGCGCCACGTCCGCACCCAGGACGCCGGGACGACGCCGGGCACCAGCAGCAGGCGGAACCGCGGGCCGTCGGCGGGTGCGCCCGGAGCGACGAGGTCGTCGGCGGGGGCGGCGGGGCCGGGGGGCACCGGGGGCTCGGGCATCGCGGCCAGCGGAGGCGCGCGGCCCCCCCCCGGGCGCCCCCGGGGCCCCCCCCGGGCCCCCCCCGGGCCCCCGGCGGCCCGGCGTCCGTATCCTGGTGCGGTGACCTCCGACTCCCCGGTGACCCCGGACGCCCCGGCCGGCAGCGACAGCGCCCCGGCCGACGCCCCGGCGGCCCCCGCGCGCCGCGCCCGCACGCCGCAGACGATGAAGCCCGCCACCGCGGCGGCGAAGCTCGGCGTGTACCTGCCCGCGACGCCGGAGGAGTTCCAGGCGGGCCCCGTGTCCCGCGAGGAGCTCGACGCCCTGCAGCGCACGCCCCCGCAGTGGCTGGTGGACCTGCGCCGCACCGGGCCGCACCCCCGCGCGGTCGTCGCCGCGCGGCTGCGGATCTCGACCTCCGGCCTCGCCCGCGCCGGCCTCACGGACCCGCTGACCACCGAGCAGATCGACGCGATCATCGACGAGAGCCCCGAGTGGCTGCACCGGGAGCGCGCCACCCACGCCGAGGTGAAGCGCGAGGAGCAGCGGCTGCGCGAGCGCGACGCCGCCCGGGCCGCCGAGCGTTCCGGGCAGCAGGGCGACCGCCCGCGCGCCTGACGCCCCCGGTCCGGCGGGCCGGCCCCCGTGCCGGCGCCGGTCAGCCGTGGGCGAGGAGCTCGAGCCCGACGACGGCCGTCCCCACCGCGACCACGCCGACGAGCACCGCGAGGCGCTGCCACCCCGGCAGGGGGATGCGGCGCACCGCGATCCAGCCGACGACCCCGAGGCTGGCCAGGAGGGCGATCGTCGACGCCCGCAGCGCCGCGTCGACCTGCCACCCGCCGGCGCCGGCCACCCCCAGGAACACCATCGGCAGCACCAGGACGCCCAGCGCGCCGGTGCACACCGCCACCATGTGCCGCGCCTCCGCCGGGGTGGGGACGGCGCCGTGCACGGCGAGGTGCGACACGACGTCCGCGAGCAGCACGGCCAGCAGCGTGCCGCCGACGGTGATGAGCAGCGTCGTCGCCGCCACGCGCGCGGAGACGTCCTCCCCGTGGGAGCGCAGCGTGAGCACGACGGCGAGCGCCGCGAACGTCACGTAGACCCGCTCCTTGAGCCGCTCGGCGCGCTCCTGCGGGGTGGGTTGCTCGCGCGCCGCCGTGTCCATCACCCCAGGCTACGGAACCGGGACGGGCGGGCGACGGAGGAGAGGTGCTTGTCTTCTGAGGTTGTCCTAACTTAGGGTCGGCTCACCTAAGAACACAGGAGCCGTGCGTCATGTCCCAGCACCACCCGTCCGGACCGGCCGCGCGCCGTCGCACCACCCGCCGGACGGTCCCGGTGCTGGTCGCGGCGCTGATCGCCGCCCTGCTCGCCGGCTGCACCGCCGCCGCGGGCACGGTCGGCGGGACCGCCGCGGCGGCGGGGGACCGGCCGCCGCTGAGCGAGCTGACGCCGCTCGACGACCCGCGGGCGTGGGTCGGGGAGTCCACCGCGCTGTCCGCCGTGACCCCCGTCGAGCCGGTCGCCGAGGACCCCGAGCCGGCGCTCCCCGTGACGGTGACCGACGCGCAGGGGACGTCCGTGACGGTGACCGACGTGAGCCGGATCCTCGCGCTCGACCTGTACGGCTCCACCTCGCGGGTGGTCCACGAGCTGGGGCTCGGGGACAACGTGGTCGGGCGCGACGTGTCCTCGGACTTCCCGGAGATCGCGGACGAGCCGCTGGTGACGACGAACGGCCACGAGCTGAGCGGCGAGGCGATCCTCGAGCTCGCCCCGACGCTCATCATCACGGACACCTCGCTCGGGCCGTGGGACACCGTGCTGCAGATGCGGGACGCCGGGATCCCGGTGGTCGTCGTGGACGCGCACCGCAGCCTCGACACGGTCGGCGACCTCGTCACGGCGGTCGCCACCGCGGTCGGCCTCCCGGAGGCGGGCGCGGCCCTGGCCGCCCGCACCCAGGCGGAGATCGACGCGGTCACCACCGACATCGCCGCGCTCGCCCCGCACGACCCCGCCGACCGCCTGCGGGTGGTGTTCCTCTACCTGCGCGGGCAGTCCGGCGTCTACTACATGTTCGGCGCGGGGTCCGGCGCCGACTCCCTGATCAGCGCGCTCGGCGGGGTGGACGTCGCGACCGAGATCGGCTGGGAGGGCATGCGCCCGATCACCGACGAGGGGCTGGTCGCCGCCCAGCCCGACCTGGTCCTGGTGATGACGAAGGGCCTGGAGTCGGTCGGCGGCGTCGACGGGCTCCTCGAGCAGCTGCCGGCCGTCGCGCAGACACCGGCGGGCGAGCACCGCCGGGTGGTGGACATGGCCGACAGCCAGATCCTGTCGTTCGGGCCGACGTCCGCGCAGACGCTCGACGCCCTGGCGCGCGCGTTCTACGCGCCCGACGCGTCGTGACCGCGCTGCGCCCGGAGGTGGTCGCCGAGGCCCCCGCCGCTCCCGCACCGCCGCCGGTGCCGCGTGCGCGGTCCCGCCGGGTCGTGCCGCTCGCCGTCGCGCTCGCCCTCGGGCTGCTCGTGCTGGCGGTCGTGTCCGCCGGGAGCGGGCAGCTGCGGGTGCCGCCCGCGGAGGTCCTGGGCTCGGTGCTGCACCGGCTCGGCATCGACGCGGGTCCGCTGCCGGCGCACCCGAACGGCGACGCCGCCCTGTGGACGATCCGGTTCCCGCGCGTCGTGATGGCCGTCCTGGTGGGCGCCGCGCTCGCCACCGCCGGCGCCGTCATGCAGGGCGTGTTCGGCAACCCGCTCGCCGAGCCCGGCGTGGTCGGGGTGTCCTCCGGCGCGGCGCTCGCGGCGTGCACGGGCATCGTCTTCGGGCTGGGCTTCCTCGGGCCGTTCACCTCGGCGGCGCTGGCGTTCGGCGGCGGGCTCGTGACGACGCTCGCGGTGTACCTGCTGGCGCGCTCCGGCGGCCGGACCGAGGTCGTGACGCTCGTGCTGACCGGGGTCGCGGTGAACGCGGTCTGCGGGGCGGGCATCGCCTTCCTCACCTTCCTGGGCGACACGCAGGCCCGGGAGCAGATCGTGTTCTGGCAGCTCGGCAGCCTCAACGGCACCCGGTGGGAGTACGTCGCCGTCGTGGCGCCGTTCGTCGCGGTCGGGCTCATCGTCGCGGTGCTGGTCGCGCGCCGGCTGGACCTGCTGTCCCTCGGGGAGCGCGCCGCCCGGCACGTGGGCGTCGACGTCGAGCGCCTGCGGCTCGTCAGCATCGTCGCGGTCGCGCTGCTCACCGCCGCGGCGGTCGCGTTCTGCGGGATCGTCTCGTTCGTCGGGCTCGTGGTCCCGCACCTGGTGCGGATGGCGGTCGGGCCGGGGCACCGGGTGCTCGTGCCGCTGAGCGCGCTCGGCGGCGGGGTGCTGCTGCTGGCCGCGGACCTGGTCGCGCGGACCGCCGTGGCCTACGCGGACCTGCCGATCGGGATGCTGACCGCGCTCGTGGGCGGGCCGTTCTTCTTCTGGCTCATCCGGCGCACCCGGCGCCAGGCGGGGGGCTGGGCGTGATCGCCGGGGCGCGTGTGCCGGCGGCCGCGCCCGCCGCCGTGCCGGTCGTGGCGCGCGACGTGGCGTACGCCGTCGACGGGGCGGTGCTGCTGGACGGCGTCGACCTCGACGTGCGCGCCGGGGAGGTGCTCGCGGTCGTCGGGCCGAACGGCGCGGGCAAGTCGACGCTGCTCGGCGTGCTCGCAGGCGACCTCGAGCCCACGCGCGGCGAGGTCCGGTACGACGACGCGGACGTCCGCCGGCTGCGCGCCGGGGACCTCGCGCGCCGCCGGGCGGTGCTGCTGCAGGAGCACCGGCTGAGCTTCCCGTTCGCCGTCGCCGACGTGGTGCGGATGGGCCGGGCGCCCTGGCGGGGGACCGCCCAGGAGGACGACGACGAGCGGGCGGTCGCCGGGGCGCTGGCCGAGGCCGAGGTCGGGCACCTGGCCGAGCGCCGGTTCCCGTCGCTGTCCGGCGGCGAGAAGGCGCGCGTCGCCTTCGCGCGGGTCCGGGCGCAGGCGACGCCGGTGCTGCTGCTCGACGAGCCGACCGCCGCGCTCGACGTCCGGCACCAGGAGCTGCTGCTCGACCGCGCCGGCGACCGCGCCCACGCCGGGGACGCCGTCGTGGCCGTCCTGCACGACCTCACGCTCGCCGCCGCGCACGCCGACCGCGTCGCGGTGCTCGCGGGGGGCCGGCTGCGCGCGCTCGGGGCCCCCGAGGACGTGCTCACCGCGTCGCTGCTCACGGACGTCTACCGGTACCCGGTGGAGGTCGTGCCGCACCCGCGCACCGGCGCCCTGCTGGTCCTGCCCGACCGGGCCGCCGGCGCTCCGGTGCCGCTGCCTGCCGCGCCCGCCGCGCACCCCACCGCCCCCCCCACGGAGGCCGCCCGATGACCGCCCCGACCCCCGCCGCTGCGCGCCCGCCGCTGCGCGTCCTCGCGACCGGCGTCCTCGTCGCCGCGCTGGCGCTCGCGGGCCTCGTGACCGTGGCCCCGGCCGCGTCCGCCGCGGCGTCCGTCACGGTCACCGGCCCCTCCGGCGGGGCCTCGACGCCCGCCGACGGGCCGTCGACCCTGCGGGTGAGCGGGTCCGGGTTCCAGTCGGTGCCGGGCGGGCTCGGCGGGATCTACGTCATGTTCGGCTGGGTCGACGACCCGGCGGGCGGCTCGTGGCGGCCGAGCAGCGGCGGGCTGACCGGCGAGGACTACCGGTACGTCCCGGACAGCGAGTCGGCGTCGAACGAGGGGCACCAGAAGTTCGTCGCGTTCCCGGGGTCCGACACCGAGGGCGCGGCCAACGGCGGGGTGCTGGCCGCCGACGGGACGTGGGCCACCGAGCTGTCGATCCCCGGGCCGCGGTTCACGGCGCAGGACCGCTCCGGCGCCACGACGCAGGTCGACTGCACGCAGGTGCAGTGCGGCGTCATCACCATCGGCGCGCACGGGGTGAAGAACGCGACGAACGAGACGTTCACGCCCGTGTCCTTCGGCGCGGGTCCGGGCGCGGGGGCCGGCGCGCCGGCGGCGGCCGGCACCGCGGGGGCCGCGGCCGGGACGCCCGAGGCGGCGGTGACCGAGCGCGCGCCCGCGACGCTCGGCGTCGACCAGGCGACCGCGGTGCAGGGCCGGGCGATGACCTTCGCGGCTCAGGGCTTCGAGCCGGGGGAGCAGGTCGTCGCCACCCTGGACTCCGGCGTGGTGTCCGTCGGCCCGCTCACCGCCGGGGCGCACGGCGAGGTCGCCGGCATCCTCCAGCTGCCCGCGGACCTGCGGGTCGGCACGCACGTGCTCACGCTCACCGGCGCGCAGTCCGGCCAGGTGCCGCAGGTCGAGGTCACCGTCACCCGCGACCCGGCCGAGGCGACCGCCGCGGACCTGGTGGCGGCCGCGACGCCCGACGACGACGCGGTGCTGCTCGGGCTCGACGCGGCGGAGACGGCGGTCGCCGCGGCCGGCGCCCTGCTGCTGCTCGTGGTGCTGGCGTCGTTCGTGACCGCGCAGCGCCGCCGCCGGGCCGCGCGCCGGGCGGCGGGTCCTCGTGGCACGCCCGCCACGCCGCCGCCCGCGCGCCCACCGGTCGCCGCGACGACCGCCACGACCGCGGGGGCGACCCGATGAGGCGCCTGCTGGCCGCCGCCGGCCTCGGGGTCGCGCTGCTGCTCGGGACGGCGCCGGCCGCCCTCGCCGACCCGGCCGGGGACGACCCGGGCCGGATCGCCGTCACGGTCACCGTGCCCGACCGCGGCGCGCAGGCCTTCACCGTCTCCGACGCGCAGCTGCGCTGGTCGCTCAGCACGGAGGCCGGGTCGGGCGCGTACTTCGGGGGCTGCCACTTCCTCATGGCGGGCGTCCCCGGCGCGGACGGCGACACCCACGGCGGCAGGGTCTGGACCGCGACGGACGGGTTCTACCGGGCCGTGGCCGACGACGTCCGGGTCGAGAAGCCGGGGCCCGACGGCGCCTACGCGCCGGCGTCCTGGGACACGCGCTGCACGGCCCGCGACGGGAGCACCGTCACCACCGCCAACGGCCTGACCACCGAGACCCAGGTCGTCCTCGAGGGCGGCCGCGGCACGGTCGACCCGGCCACCGGCACCGCGCAGGTCCGCTGGACCGGCACGTTCACCGTCGTGCTCTACGGCGGCCTGACGTACTGGTGGGCGAGCGACCCGGTGCTGACCGTGGCGGCCGACGGCCGCGCGCAGCTGACCGCGACCGCCGGGGGCTTCGGCACCGCGATGGACGACCAGTCGCGGTGGGAGGCGCTGCCGGCCACGACCGTCGTGCTGGCGGACCTGTCGGGGGTCGACGTCGGCGGCGACCTCCAGGGCTTCCGGGCGGTCCCTGCGTACCGGGGCGTGGCGGTCGAGGTGCCGGCCGGGGCGACGCCGCAGCTGCGCGAGGGCGCCGACTGGGGCGCGTTCCCGCAGAGCTTCGTCGACTTCCAGCAGCGCACCGGCCAGGCGGCGTACTGGTACTCCTCGGGCGGGCAGGCGGACGCCCGCAAGCCCGCGACCGCGATGTACGTGTCCTACGACGCGGACCGGCCGCTGACCCCGGTCGACGAGCGGCCCGCGGCGACCGCGGCACCGGCGTCCGGGTCGTCCCTGCTCGGCAGGAGCGGCGGCAGCGGCGGCGGGCGTGGCACGGCGGCCGCCTCCGCCGGGGACGTCCTCGCCGCGCCCGCGCTGCCCGCCGTCCCCGGGGTGACCGCGCTGACCGTCGGCCGCGCCGCCCCCGGCCTGGTGCCCGCCGCCGCGACCGCGGGCGCCGCGGGGGAGCGCGCGGCGTGGGGCATGACCGGTCTGCTGCTCGCGGGCTCCGGCACCGTCATCGGATTCCGCCGCGGCTGGCTCGTGCTGCCGTGGCGATGAGACCCGGGCGGGCGCGAGCGCGCCGCCCGGACCCCCGCGCGCCGCACGGTGCGCGGACCCCCGCCGGTCCCCCGACCGGCACCGACCGAGAGGAACTCACGATGGTGGATGCGAACCGTCACCGAGCGCGGCGCGCCGTCGCCGGCCTGGGGGTGCTGGCCCTCGGGGCCGCCGCCGCTCTGGTGACCGCGCTGCCGGCCGCCGCGGCGCCCGCGAGCGTCGACGACGTGCAGCTGCGCTGGACCCTCAACCAGGAGACGGGCGGCGGCGCGTACTTCGGCGGCTGCAACTTCCTCAGCGCCGGCAAGGCCGGCAGCACCGGGTCGTCGCGGGTGTGGACGGAGGCCGACGGCTTCTACGCGTCGTCCGCCGGCGCCGTCACGATCCAGAAGCCGACCGCCGCGGGCGGCTTCGAGCAGCCGACCTGGGCGACGAGGTGCGTGGGCCCGAACGGGTCGGCGGTGTCGCCGGCCCCGGGCAGCAGCACGCTGAACCAGGCCGTGTTCTCCGGCGGCACCGGCACCGTGGACGTCGCGGCCGGCACGGCGTCGGTGTCCTGGGACGGCGACGTCACCGTGGCGTTCTACGGCGGCATGACGTACTGGACGTTCAGCGACCCGGTCCTCACGGTCGCCGCGGACGGCACCGGGCAGCTCACGGGCACCGCGTCCGGCTACGGCACGTCCATGGAGGACCAGTCGCAGTGGGTCGAGGTCGCCCCCGAGCAGATCGTGCTCGCCGACCTGACCGGCGTGAGCGTCGACGAGGACGGCTTCACCGTCACCCCGGACTACCTGGGCGTCGAGGTCACCCCGGGCACCGGGACCCAGACCCGGACCGGCGCGTCGTGGGGCTCGTTCCCGCAGTCGTTCGTGACGTTCCAGGGCAAGACGGGCCAGACCTCGTACTGGTACTCCTCGGGCGGCTCGGCCGACCCGAAGAAGGTCACGCAGCCGCTCAGCGTGGGCTGGACCGTCGACGCGACCGACCCGGGCACCGACCCCGGCACCGACCCGGGCACGGGCGGCGAGGAGGACGTGGACCTCGAGGTGACCGTCCCCGCGGCACCCGAGCCGACCGGTGAGCTCACGTGGTCGGTCGGCGGCGGCGCCGGCGCGGTCAGCCTCGGCACGGCGCAGGCGGACGCCAGCGCGTTCACCGCGGCGGGGCAGCTCAAGCAGGTGACGGTCTCCGACACCCGCACGTCCGGGAGCGCCTGGACGGTCAACGGCGCGGTGTCGGACTTCACCGGCACGGCCGGGTCGTTCGACGGCTCCGCCCTCGGCTGGACGCCCGCACTGAGCAGCAACACCGTCGGCGCGGTCGCCGGTGCGCCCGTTGCCGCGGGCGCCGGCAGCGGCCTGTCCGCCGCCTCCACGCTGGTCTCCGCCCCCGCCGGGCACGCGGCCGGCGCCGTGGCGGTCGACGCGGCGCTCGCGCTGCGCCTGCCGCTCGACACCCCCGCGGGCGACTACTCCGGGGTCCTCACCCTGACCGTGGTCGGCTGAGCACGCCGTGACCGACGCCCCCGTCCCCACCCCCCACCGCGCCACCTCCCGCACGACCACCCGGACGCCCGCGCGCCTGCGGGCGTCCGTCGCCGGGGTCCTCGTGGCGGCCGCGCTGCTGCTCGCCCCGGCGGGCGCCGGCGCGGTGGTCGGCCCGGCCGCGGCCGACCCGACCGCCCTGTCGTGGGGCGTGGTGCCAGCGGAGAACGACCAGGGCGCCGGCCGCGCGAACTTCGCCTACGACGTCCGGCCGGGCCAGGAGGTCCGGGACGCCGTCGTCGTCACCAACCACGGGCAGACCGCGCTCGACCTCGACGTCTACGCGGCCGACGCCCGCACCACCACCAGCGGCCAGCTCGACCTGCTCCCCGCCGACGAGCCGTCCACCGGCGTCGGCACGTGGGTGCAGCTCGACCTGCCCGCGGTCTCCCTCGCCCCCGGTGCGTCCGTCGAGGTGCCGTTCACCGTGCGCGTCCCCGCCGACGCGACGCCCGGCGACCACAGCGGCGGCGTCGTCACCGCGGCCGTGAGCGCCGACGACGGCTCCACGGTGCGCCTGGACCGCCGGCTCGCCCTGCGGATGCACCTGCGCGTCGACGGCGCGGTCGCCCCCGCGGTCGCCGTCGAGGGCCTCGCGGTCGAGCACCGCGGCACGGCGAACCCGCTCGCCGCCGGGACCGTCGTCGTCCGGTACCGGGTCACGAACACCGGCAACGCCCGGGTCCTGCCCACGGAGGCGGTCACCGTCGCCGGCCTCGCGGGCACCCGGCGCACCGTGCCGTCCGCCGCCGCCGACGCCGAGCCGCTCGAGGTCCTGCCGGGGTCGAGCCTGGAGCGGGAGGTCGTCCTGGACGGCGTGCGGAGCCTCGGGCCCGTCGACGTGCAGGTGCAGGCCGTCGCGACCGCCGTCGGGCTGGGCGGCGGGGCGACGGCGCGCGCCGCGGCCGAGGCCTCGGTCGTCGCGGTCCCGTGGGCGCTCGTCGCGCTCCTGGTGCTGGTCGTCGCCGCGGGCGTCGCGCTGCTGCTCCGGCGGCGCCGGACACGCGCCGGTGTGAGTCCCGTCGCACCGGGCTCCCCGGAGAGCGGGACGTCGGGGGCAGGTGGCAGGGTGCTTCCCGACAGCCCGCGCCCGCACGACGGAGGACAGCCCGCATGACCGCCCCGCACGCCGTGAGCCCCGGTGGTCACCCCGCTCGCCCGGGCGGCGGGCACCCCGGGCGCGCCGGCGGCGGTCACCCCGGGCGCACGGGCGGCGGTCACCCCGGGCGGCCCGGCGCGGGGCCCGTCGGCCCGCCCGTCGTCCCGACCCCGCCGCTGCCCCGGCGCGTGGGCGTCGTCCCCGCCGTGCTGACCTGGGTGGTCGCCGCGGGCACCACCGCCGTGTACCTCGCGCTCGGCTCGGTGCTCGACGGCGCGCGCACGGGCGCCGGCGTCCCCGGCGGGGCGCTCGTGGCGATCGTCCTGGGCGTGGTCGTCATGGCCGCCGCCGCGTTCGCCGGTCCCCGGCTGAGCCTCGGCGCCGTCGGCCCGCGGGAGACCGAGCGGCGTGACGTCCTGCTGGACCAGGTGTTCCGCCTGGGCGTGGCGTTCCGGACGCAGGAGCGCTCGGGCCGCTTCGTCTCGACCGCCACCGACGGGGTCGAGCGCGCCGCGTCCTACGAGGCGACGTTCCGGTTCCCGATCATCGCCTCGATGACCGTCCCCGTGATCGCCCTCGTGGCGCTGGGTGCGGCCGTGGACTGGGTGGTGGCCGGCTGGCTCGCCCTCGCGCTGCCCGCGATCCCGCTGCTCGTCGGCGGCTTCCAGCGGGCCTTCCGCGGCGTGTCCGTGCAGTACCGGATGACCGCGCGGCGGTTCGCGGCGCAGTTCCTCGACGCGATCCAGGGCCTGCCCACCGCCACGGCGTTCAACCGGGCGGCCGCCAAGGGCGCCGAGCTGGCGCGCGGCGCGGAGCAGCTCCGGCGGATGGTCATGAGCCTGCTCGCGCGCAACCAGCTGGTGCTCCTGGTCATCGACTCGTCCTTCTCGCTCGCGATGGTCACCGCGGCGGCCGGGCTGGCGATGGTGCGGCTGCGGGACGGGGCGATCACCCCGGGCCAGGCGGTCGCCGTGGTCCTCGTCTCGACCGTGCTGCTGGAGCCGCTCGACCGGGTGGGCCAGTTCTTCTACGTCGGCATGGGCGGACGGGCCGCGGTGCGGGAGATCGACACGGTGCTCGCGCAGCGCGCCGTCGCCGCCGACGCACCGGGGGTGCGCGCACCGGCCACGACGACGCTGCTGGTGCCCGACGCCGCCGGTGCCCCGGACCGCTCCGGCGCCCCCGCGCCCGAGGCGGTCGCGCTCGACCACGTCTCCTTCGCCTACCCGGGCGGCCGGCCGGTCCTCGACGACGTGTCCTTCACCGTCCCGCGCGGGGGCCGCGTCGCGCTCATCGGCCCGTCGGGGTCCGGCAAGAGCACCGTCGCCGCGCTGCTCCAGGCGCACCTGCGCCCGGCCGCCGGACAGGTGCGGGTCGGCGGGCACGACGCGACCACGGTGCCGGTCGACTGGGTCCGCGCCCAGACCGCGGTCGTCGCGCAGAGCACGTACCTGTTCACCGGCACGCTCGCCGACAACCTGCGGCTCGCCGCCCCCGAGGCCGACGACGAGCGCCTGTGGGACGCCCTCGCGCAGGCGAACCTCGCGGACGACGTCCGGTCCTTCCCGGACCGGCTCGCCACCCGCGTCGGCGAGCGCGGGCTGTCCCTGTCCGGCGGCCAGGCCCAGCGGCTCGCCGTGGCGCGGGCGCTGCTGAAGGACGCGCCCGTGCTGCTGCTCGACGAGCCGACCAGCCAGGTCGACGCGGCCTCGGAGACCGCCCTGGTCGAGGCGCTGGACCGGGCCGGCGAGGGGCGGACCGTCGTCCTCGTCGCGCACCGGCTCAGCACGGTCCGCGGCGCCGACGAGGTGCTGGTCCTCGCGGAGGGCCGCATCGTCGAGCAGGGCCCGCCCGACCGGCTCGGCAGCATCGACTCGTACTACGCCCGCGCCCTCGACCTGTCCGGCGTCGCCGGCGGACCGCTCGCCGCGCAGGAGGCCACCCCGTGAGCGCCGCCGCACCCGCCGCACCCCTCGCTCCCGCCGCCCAGGCCGCACCCGGGACCCCGCCGGCGCCCCTGTCCCGCGCCGCCGTGTCGCGCCGCCTGGTCCGGTTCGGCCGGCCCGTGCTCGCGCCGCTCGCCGCCTCGCTGGTCTGCCGGGTGGCGGGTCAGCTGCTCGGGATCGCGCTGCTGGGCGTGTCGGCCTGGGGCGTGGCCCGGGTCGCGCAGGACCCGGCCGCGCCGGTCGCCCCGGTGGTGTGGACGCTCGTCGTGCTGTCGCTGGTCAAGGGCGTGCTGCGGTACCTGGAGCAGTTCACCGGCCACGCCGTCGCGTTCAAGGCCCTGGCGATGCTGCGCGTCGACTTCTACGACCGGCTCGCGCCGCAGTCGCCCGCCGGGGTGCTGTCCCGGCGCACCGGCGACCTGGTGAACCGCGCGACCAAGGACGTCGACCGGGTCGAGGTGTTCTTCGCCCATACGCTGGTGCCGGCCGTCAGCGCCGTCGTGGTGCCCGCTGTCGTGCTGGTCGTGCTCGCCGCCGGGTACGACCCGGTGCTGGCGCTGGTGCTGCTGCCGTTCCTCGTGCTCGTCGGGGCGGTCGTCCCCGGCTGGGGCCGGACGCCGAGCGCCGCCGCCGCCACGCAGGTCCGGGCCGCGCGGGGCCGCCTCGCGCAGCTCGTCACCGAGTCGCTGCAGGGCGTCCGGGAGGTGCTCGCGTTCGGGGCCGCGGGCCGCCGCCGCGCCGAGGCCCGCGCCGTCGCCGCCGAGGTGCACGCCGGGCTCGGCACGCTCGCCACCTGGACCGCCCGCCGCCGGGCCGCCAACTCGGTGCTCATGGTCGGCGCGGTCGTGACCGTCGCGCTGGTCGGCGCCGCGCGCGTGTCGTCCGGCGCGCTCGGCTGGCCCACGTACGCCGTGGCGGTGGTGCTCGCGCTCGCGGTGTTCACGCCGGTGCTCGCCGTCGAGGACGTCGCCCCGGACCTGGAGCAGGCGTTCGCCGCCGCGCGCCGGCTCTGGCGGATCACCGACGCCGCGCCCGCCACCACGTCGCCCGCGCACCCCGTCCCCGTGCCCGCCGGGCCGCTCGACCTCCGGTTCGAGGGCGTGTCGTTCACCTACCCGGCGCCGGAGGTCGACCCGGACGACCCCGCGTCGGCGGCCCCGCCCCGCGACCGCCGTCCCGTCCTGGACGGCCTCGACCTGCACGTGCCCGCGAGCAGCACCACGGCGGTCGTCGGCTCGTCGGGCTCGGGCAAGTCGACGCTGGTGAACCTGCTGACCCGCGCCTGGGACCCGGACACCGGGCGGGTGCTGCTGGGCGGGGTGGACGTCCGCGACGTCGCCCTGGAGGACCTGCGGCGGCACGTCGCGGTCGTCGGCCAGAGCACCTACCTGTTCAACGACACCCTCGCCGCGAACCTGCGCCTCGCCGCGCCGGACGCGACCGACGAGCAGCTCGTCGAGGCCTGCCGCCGGGCGGCGCTGCACGACGCGGTCCTCGCCATGCCCGACGGGTACGACACCCGGGTCGGGGAGATGGGGGAGCGGCTGTCGGGCGGGCAGCGGCAGCGGGTCGCGATCGCCCGGGCGCTCCTGCTGGACGCGCCGGTGCTGGTCCTGGACGAGGCGACCAGCCAGCTCGACGTCGCCACGGAGGCCGAGATCCAGGACGCCCTGGTCGAGGTGTGCCGGGGCCGCACGGTGCTGGTCATCGCGCACCGCCCCGGCGCCGTCCGCACGGCCGACCGCGTCCTGCGCATCGACGACCTGAGCCGCGGGTAGGCGACGTCCGCCCGACCGGGCGCGTGGGAGCCACCGGACCCGTCGGGCCGTCGGGCCCGTCGGTGCCCGTCGGTGCCCGTCCGCCCCGTCGGCTCAGGCCGTCCGGGTCGCGATCACGTCCCGGGACGCGCGGCCCGCGTCCAGGCCGCGGCGCTCGAAGCGGGTCTCCGGGCGGTGCGCCGGGCGCGGCGCGAACCCGCGGTACGGGTTGGTCAGGCCCGGGTCCGCGTCGACGACCTCGAGCATCTGCTCGGCGTACGGCTCCCAGTCCGTCGCGCAGTGCAGGGTGCCGCCCACGGCCAGACGGCTGCGGAGCAGCGCGACGTGCTCCGGCGCGATGATCCGCCGCTTGTGGTGCCGCGCCTTCGGCCACGGGTCCGGGAAGAACACGTGCACGGCGTCGAGGGAGCCCGGGGCGACGACCCGGCGCACGAGGTCCAGCGCGTCGCCGTGCGCGACCCGCACGTTCGTCAGGCCGCGCCGGTCGAGCAGCACCAGCAGGTTCGCGATGCCCGGCAGGTGCGCCTCGACGGCGAGGTAGTCGCGGGCGGGGTCGGCCTCCGCCATCGCCGCGGTCGCCTCGCCCATGCCGGAGCCGATCTCGAGCACGACCGGGGCCGTGCGCCCGAACAGCCGCAGCGTGTCGAGCGTGCCGTCGGGCAGGGACGGCGCGAGGCCCAGCGTCTCGTCGTGCACGGAGAACCCGAGCCGCGGCCACAGCCGCTCCAGCGCCTCGGCGCGGCGCTCGCCGAGCCCGGCCCGCCGGGGGTGGTAGGTCCGGACCGGCTCGCCGGCGGTCTTCTTGGCGTGCCGGAAGGCGTCGCCGGGCCGGGCGTCGTCGGGGGCGTCGGGAGCGGGCACGGCGTCGAGGGTAGTCGTCGCCGGCCGCCGCACCCCGTGCGTCACCCGGCGGGCGGGCCGCTCGGCTCGTCCGTCGACATCAGCCAGAACCGCTCCCCGAACGGCCCGGTGATCCCGGCGAGCCGCCCGTAGGGCGTGTCCTCCGGCTGCGCGAACACCGCGCCGCCGAGCCGCACCGCGGCGGCCGCCGTCGCGTCGGTGTCGGGGACCGCGACGTACACGGCCCACTCGGGCGGCTCCCCGCCACCGCCGACGCCCCCGACCGCGCGTCCCTCGACCAGCAGCGTCACGTAGTCGAACCCGGGCGCGCTGATGTCGTCGAGCGCGTACCCGAACGCGGCGCGGTAGAACTCCTTCGCGTCCTCGAAGCGCGGGGACAGGTGCTCGTTCCAGATCATCGCGCCGGGCTCGTTCACGACCTGCGCCCCCACGGAGATCCCGGCCTGCCACAGCGCGAACGTCGCCCCGGTGGGGTCGCGGAGCACCGCCATCGCACCGAAGTCCATGACGTCCACGGGCCCGGCGAGCACCTCCGCCCCGGCGGCCACGGCCCGCTCGACCGCCGCCCGGACGTCGGAGGCGGCGAGGAACGTCAGCCACGCCGCCGGACCGTCCGCGCCGCCGCCCGGCATGACGCCGCTCAGCGCCGCCGCCCGCCGCCCGCCGACCAGGGCCTCGCTGTAGAACCCGGTCTCCTCCGGGCCGACCTCGAACTCCCACCCCAGCAGGTCGCCGTAGAACCGCCGGCCGGCCTCGAGGTCGGGGACGGCGAGTTCCGCCCAGCAGGGGGTGCCGTCGGGCCAGGGCTTGTCGTGCACGCTCATGCTCGTCCTCCTCGACGCGGGCCCGCCGGCCGGCGAGCGGTGCGGACCCATCCGACCACCCGCCTCCGACAGCGCGCCAGACCGCACGCGAGAGGGGCGCCCCCGCGGTCCGGCGTGCCTGCGCACGCCGTCCCGCCGGGACGCCCCTCGTCGTCGGTGCTGCGCCTCAGGCGGCGGTGCGCCCCAGGCCGGCGAACTGCCAGCCGGCCGCACGCCAGCGCGTCGGGTCCAGCTTGCCGCGCGCGTCGACGACCCGCGGGGTCGCGGCGAGGCCGGCCAGCTTGTCGGCGTCGGCGGTCGCGAACTGGTCCCACTCGGTGAGGACCAGGACGACGTCGGTGCCCTCGACGGCCTCCTCCATCGACGTGGCGTACGACAGCGTCGGGAAGGAGCGGCGGGCGGTGTCGCCGGCCTCCGGGTCGAACACCGTGACCTGGGCGCCGCGCAGGTGCAGGGCCGCCGCGACGTTCAGCGCCGGCGAGTCGCGGACGTCGTCGGTGTCGGGCTTGAAGGCCGCGCCGAGCACGCCGATCCGGCGGTTGAGGACGGAGCCGCCGCAGGCCTCGACCGCCATGTCCAGCACGCGCTCGCGCTGGCCCATGTTGATCTCGTCGACCTGCTGCAGCAGCGCGGACGCCCGGTAGGCACCGAGCTCGTTCGCGCGGTGCATGAGGGCGCGGATGTCCTTGGGCAGGCAGCCGCCGCCGAAGCCGAGGCCGGCGTTGAGGAACTGCCGGCCGATGCGGACGTCGTGCCCGAGGGCGTCGGCGAGCACCGTGACGTCGGCGCCGGCGGCGTCGCAGACCGTGGAGATCGCGTTGATGAACGAGATCTTCGTGGCGAGGAACGCGTTGGCGCTGACCTTGACCAGCTCGGCGGTCGGCAGGTCGGTGACGACCACCGGGGTGCCCTCGGCGATCGGGCCGGCGTAGACCTCGCGCAGGGTGGCCTCGGCGCGGGCGCTGGTGCCGCCCATGACGATGCGGTCGGGGTGCAGCGTGTCCTCGACGGCCTTGCCCTCGCGGAGGAACTCGGGGTTCCACACGAGCTCGACCTCGAGGCCGGCGGGGGTGTGCTCGGCCACGAGCTCGCGGAGCCGCGCGGCGGTGCCGACCGGGACCGTGGACTTGCCGACGATGAGCGCGTCCTTGGTGATGTGCTGCGCGATGGTGGTCGCCGCCGACTCCACGTAGGCCAGGTTCGCCGCGTGGCTGGTCTTCATCTGCGGGGTGCCGACGCAGATGAAGTGCACGTCGCCCCACGCCGCCGCGGCGGCCAGGTCGGTGGTGAACGTCAGGCGGCCGGTGTCCAGGTGCTTCTCGAGCAGCGGGTCCAGCCCGGGCTCGAAGAACGGCACCTTGCCGGCGGCCAGGGCGTCGACCTTGCCCTGGTCGGTGTCGGCGCCCATGACCTCGAAGCCGAGCTCGGCCATCGCGACCGCGTGGGTGGCGCCGAGGTAGCCGGTGCCGAAGACGCTGATCCGCAGCGGGGCGGCGGCGGTGCTGGGCTGCGCGGCGGGCTGCTCGGCAGCCTGCTCGGCGGCGGCCAGCTCGGACGAGAGGGCGGCGGCGGAGAGTGACGCGTCGTTCATGGGAGTGCTCCTCACGGTGGGGCGCGGGTGGCGGGGAGTGCGTGGCCCCCGGGTGGTGGGCCGGGCGGCGCGGCGGGTGGCCGCGTACCTGTCGGTGAGCTCGCCGGTGGGCGCCGGGGCCGGGGTGGGTGCCGGGGCGGTCGCCGTCTGCGGTGCGACGGCCGGCTCCGGCGTGGCGGCGGGTGCCTGGGCGTCGACCGCGCCCTCGGGCGACGGCGGCGGCGTCGGGCCGGCCGCGGAGGCCAGGACCGTGCCGCCGAACCGGCGCGCGGGGTCGGCGATGCCGGCGCGGAACGCCTCGAGGGTGTTCGCCCGCGAGTCGACCCGCCAGTCGTTGGTGGCGAGCTGGCCGTCGACGTACGTGGTCACCGCGAGGTTGAACCACGCGAAGCCGATCACGTCGTCGTTCGCGCCGGGGTCGAAGCCCTGGAAGAAGGACGTCACCCAGGCCGGCTTGGTGCCGCCGATCTCGGAGGCGCCGACCTCGGCCAGCAGGATCTTCTTGTCCGTGATCGCCCGGAGCTGGTCCAGCGTGCGGCCGTAGGTGTAGTCGAAGGTCGAGGTGTTGTCGGCCTTGTACGGCGGGCGCTGGTAGCCGGAGACGCCCACCCAGTCGACGTACGCGTCGCCGGGGTAGAGGGCCTGGAGGAACGCCGGGTCCTGGAACGCGGCCGGCAGGTTGTTGACGATGTTCGGCGACCAGACCCAGATGACGTACTGGTTGGCGCCGTTGGCCTCGAAGATGTCGTGGACGTGCTGCCACATCTTCACGTAGTCGCCGACGTTGTTGCCGTTGATCGGCGCGCCGGACGACGTCTGCTCCGACCACGGGTACCAGGTGGAGTTCATCTCGTGGTCCAGGCGGATCGCGAGCGGCAGGCCGGTCGCGGCGACGTCCTGGGCGTACTGGGTCAGGTAGGCGTCGAAGTCGCCGGCGATGATCTTCGGCAGGCTGTACGCCGGCTCGTCGACCACGTCGTTCTTCGAGGCGATCGGGCGGGACTCCCACGTGAGCATCGGCAGCATGCCGCGCTCCCAGGCCCGGGTGACGGCGTTGGCGCGGAAGCTCTCGTCCCAGCCGCCGAAGTAGCCGACCATGCTCTGGCTGCGGCCGACGTCGGTCGCGGCCGCGTCGAACGTCGACCAGCTGAACGGCGCCTGCTCCGTGTACATCCCGAAGTACCGGGAGGCCGGGTCGACGAGCGACGCCTTGGACGGCGCGGACGGCTTGGCCGGGCTGGACGGCGGGGTCGAGGGGTTCGACACGACCGGCTTGCCGGGGTTGTTCGGCCTGCCGCCGCCGGTCGAGGCGTTCGTGGTCCGCCGCGAGGAGGACGAGGACGACTTCTTGGAGCCGGAGGAGGAGCCCTTCGCGTCCTCCTCCGCCTCGGCGGCGGCCGCAGCGGCGGCCTCGGCCTCGCGCTGCGCCTGGGCCGCGGCGCCGTCCGCCTCGCCCTTCTTGCGGGCCGCCTGCTCGTCGGCCAGGACGTCGCGCAGGGCCTCGGCCTGGGACCGGCTGGCCTGCAGCTGGCCCTCGAGCTCGTCGTTGCGCCGCTGGAGCGCGAGCTCCGCCGCGGTGGGCTCGTCCGCCTCGGCGTTGACGATGGAGGACACGGCGGGCGTGTTCCACACGACGAGGGTCACGGCCAGCAGGGCCACGATGACGGCCGCGGTGCCGATGCGGGCTCGCGCGCTCATCCGCCCCATGGTCGGGGCCCACCAGTGCTTGCCGGTGTGCGTGGTCGGGGTCTCAGACATAGAGCAGGGCCTCCAGGGCGAACAGGACCACGGCGATCCCGTAGGGGATGGCCGCGAGCGGGTTGAGCCGTCGGCGGGTCGGGGCGGGGGCGGCGGTGCGGTTCTGCCGCCGCGAGATGTCCGCGAGGGTCGTGGCGGCCGGGGCCGGCGCGGTCTCGGTGAGCACCTGGGAGCCCGCGGCCTCGGTGCCGTCCGCGGCCAGCACGGTGTGGCCGGTGACGAGCGGGACCGGGGTGCCCGGCTCGCCGCCGTGGTCGCGCTGCGACGGGAACGGGTTCACGGGGGAGGTGCCGCGGTCGACCACGTCGACCGGCGCGGCGCGGGACATGAGGTCCAGCTCGGCCTCCAGCGAGCGGGCGTCCTGCTCCTGGTCCGTGTCCGCCGACTGGCCCGGGTCGCCACCGGCGTAGGCGCCGGCGCGGGTGCCCCAGCCGGACGCGTGGGCCATCCGCAGGAAGCCGAGCAGCCGGATCGGCATGAGGAAGAACGTCGAGACGATGATGAACACCGGGAGCCGGAAGAAGTCGCCGGGGACCTCCTGCAGGTGCCGGATCTGGCGGATCGCCATGGACAGCACGGAGGAGACGACCATGAGCGCGATCACCCAGAACCAGCCGGCCTGCGCGCCGTAGGTCTCGAGCATCGCCTCGTAGAGGTTGACGCCCGTGCCGCTCACGGAGCGGTAGACCCAGCCGGCGATCGTCCCGAACAGCAGGAACGGCAGCAGGATGTCGGTCAGGAAGAAGATCGACAGGATCGGCGCGTGCCCGAGCATCCAGGGCAGCATCCGCAGGGTGTTGTACTGGCTCCCGCGGGCCCAGCGCAGCTGCTGCTTGAACAGCTTCTTCACCTGCAGCGGGGCGTCGGTGTAGACCAGGCTCGTGTGCTGGTAGACGGTCCGGTAGCCCTGCTTGAGGGTGAGGTTCGTCAGGGTGCGGTCGTCGGAGACCTCGAGGAACACGCCCATGAACCGCTGGTTCATGAAGTCGTCCATGACCTTGATGAGGATGTGCCGGCGGAACGCGATGGTGCGCCCCGGGAGGCAGCCGACCTGGCCGAGCACCGACTGGGCGGGCATCGAGTACAGGGACCGCGAGTTCTCCAGCCAGTCCGCCCAGCGGGTGATCCAGGAGCGCGACGGCTCGAGGATGCGCTGGCGGGTGGTGACGCCGCCGACGTTCGCGTCCTTGAACGGCTTGATGAGCTCGGGGAGCGTGCCGGGGGTCCAGACCGTGTCGGAGTCGAGCAGCACCGTGATGTCGTACTTCGACATCTCCGTGCCGATCTTCACGGCGTTGCGCTTGCCGGGGATCGGGGTGTGCACCCACCGCACCAGGGGGGCGAACTCCTCGCAGACCGCCTCCAGGCCGGGGTTGCGCGCGCCGTTGATGACGACGATGACCTCGTCGGGTCGCTGCTCGGTCACCCGCGTGAGGACGTCCCGGAACAGGTCCAGGGGCTCGTCGACGACGGGGACGACCACGCTGGTGGTCTCGTGGTGCTCGGCGGTCCACGGCCGGTACCGGCGGGACAGGCCGACCTTGAGGAGCCAGAGGGCCCAGACGAGCCCGGAGAAGATCGTGAACAGGTACAGCTCGGCGTTGTCGTCGAACATGTGCCGGATCTGCAGGATGAAGATGAACATCGCTCACCTCGGCGCTGGATGGAACGGGTGGAGCCAGCGGCGACGGTGACGCGGCAAGGACGGGGGGATCGCGGGTGGGCCGGGGCCGTGCCCGGCGGCCGGGCGGCGCGATCGCTGTGACTGAGACGGTGGACGGGGGGCGGTGCTGTCACCCGTTGGGACGGGCGGCGACGTGGCGTCTGGGGTCGGTCGGGTGGAGCGGTCATGCCCTCGGGTCGAGTGGTCCAAGAGTGTTGGGGCGGGGTACGGCGACGCAACTCCCTCCAGGTGAATACGTCGCTCATTGTGAGATTGATCACTCAGACATCGTCCGTAATGTCCGCATTTGCGCAGATCACAGTCGTGCAAGTCCGACATCGTGGGACGTTCCCGGCACGGGGGTCGCGCCCCTGCTCAGCGCCCCTACCAGCCCCTCGGGCGTCCCGCGCGGCGTGGGGCGGCTCCGTGAACATGGTCACAACCTGTGATGACGAGACGTCAGAGTCAGGACTGGACATGACACGGCGTCATCGGCTCGGGCGTCGACGGCGCTCCGCACTGACCTGCGGTCGACGCGCAGAGTTGAGCGGAATAGGCTCAACTTCGCAGCAGTTGCACCGGGTGTCCCGTGCCACGGGACACGCGAGACTCAGCGCGCCGTGCGGTCACCCGCCGGCCCGGACCGATGCACGGAGGGGATGTTGGACGCGAAGCTCACCACCAAGTCGCAGGAGGCGATCGGCGATGCCATCCAGCAGGCGTCGGCCGCCGGGAACCCGCAGCTGGAGCCGGCGCACCTGCTGAACGCGCTGCTCGCCCAGGAGGGCGGCGTGGCGAACGGCCTGCTCGACGCCGTCGGGGCGGACCGCGGGGCGCTGGGCCGCGCCGTGCGCGCCATCCTGGTGAACCTGCCCGCCGCGAGCGGGTCGAGCGTCGCCCAGCCGACGGCCTCGCGGGCCACCGCCACGGCGATCGACGCCGCCTCCGCGGAGGCGCGCACGCTCGGGGACGACTACGTGTCCACCGAGCACCTGCTGCTCGGCCTGGCCGCGGGTCAGAGCGGCGTCGCCGACGCCCTGCGTGCCCAGGGCGCCTCCCGCGACGCGCTCGCCGCCGCCCTGCCGTCCGTGCGCGGGTCCGCGCGCGTGACCAGCCCCAACCCGGAGGGCACCTACAAGGCGCTCGAGCAGTACGGCGTCGACCTGACGCAGCGGGCGCGCGACGGGAAGCTCGACCCGGTCATCGGGCGCGACTCCGAGATCCGCCGCGTCATCCAGGTCCTGTCCCGCCGGACCAAGAACAACCCCGTGCTGATCGGCGAGCCCGGCGTCGGCAAGACCGCCGTCGTCGAGGGGCTCGCGCAGCGCATCGTCGCCGGCGACGTCCCGGAGTCCCTGCGCGGCAAGCGCCTCGTGTCCCTGGACCTCGCGGCGATGGTCGCGGGCGCCAAGTACCGCGGCGAGTTCGAGGAGCGCCTCAAGGCCGTCCTGGAGGAGATCACGTCCTCCGAGGGCGAGGTCGTCACCTTCATCGACGAGCTGCACACGGTCGTCGGCGCGGGCGCCGGGGGCGAGGGTGCGATGGACGCCGGCAACATGCTCAAGCCGATGCTGGCCCGCGGCGAGCTGCGCCTGGTCGGCGCCACCACCCTGGACGAGTACCGCGAGCGCATCGAGAAGGACCCCGCCCTGGAGCGCCGGTTCCAGCAGGTGTTCGTGGGCGAGCCCTCCGTCGAGGACACCGTCGCGATCCTGCGCGGCCTCAAGGAGCGGTACGAGGCGCACCACAAGGTGACGATCGCCGACGCCGCCCTCGTCGCCGCCGCGACGCTCTCCGACCGGTACATCACCGGGCGGCAGCTCCCCGACAAGGCGATCGACCTGGTCGACGAGGCCGCGTCCCGGCTGCGCATGGAGCTCGACTCCTCGCCGGTCGAGATCGACGAGCTGCAGCGCGCCGTGACCCGCCTCGAGATGGAGGAGGTCGTGCTGTCCGAGGCCGACGACCCCGCCTCCCGCGAGCGGCTCGAGAAGCTGCGCGCCGACCTGGCGGACCGCCGCGAGGAGCTCGCCGGGCTCACCGCGCGCTGGGAGAAGGAGAAGGCCGGCCACAACCTGGTGGGCGACCTCAAGGCCCGGCTGGACGACCTGCGGTCGACCGCGGACCGGCTGCTCCGCGAGGGCGACCTCGCCGCGGCCGCGCGCATCCAGTACGGCGAGATCCCGGCCGTCGAGCAGGAGATCGCCGCCGCCGAGGAGCGCGAGCGCGCCGGCTCCGGCGCCGTCCCGTCGGACCAGGCGCCGATGATCGCGGACAAGGTCGGCCCCGACGAGATCGCCGAGGTCGTCGCCATGTGGACCGGCATCCCCGCCGGGCGCCTGCTGGAGGGGGAGACCGCGAAGCTGCTGCGCATGGAGGAGGTCATCGGCGCGCGCCTGATCGGGCAGAAGGCCGCGGTCGCCGCCGTGTCCGACGCCGTCCGGCGCTCCCGCGCCGGCATCTCCGACCCCGACCGGCCCACCGGCTCGTTCCTGTTCCTCGGGCCCACCGGCGTCGGCAAGACCGAGCTCGCCAAGGCGCTCGCTGACTTCCTGTTCGACGACGAGCGCGCCATGGTGCGGATCGACATGTCGGAGTACGCCGAGCGGCACTCCGTCGCGCGCCTCATCGGGGCGCCCCCCGGGTACGTCGGCTACGAGGAGGGCGGCCAGCTCACCGAGGCCGTCCGGCGCCGCCCGTACTCGGTGCTGCTGCTCGACGAGGTCGAGAAGGCGCACCCCGAGGTGTTCGACATCCTGCTGCAGGTGCTCGACGACGGCCGGCTCACCGACGGCCAGGGCCGCACGGTCGACTTCCGGAACGTGATCCTCGTGCTGACGTCGAACCTCGGCTCGCAGTTCCTGGTCGACCCGGTGCTCGACCCCGCGTCGCGCCGGGACGCC
This sequence comes from Cellulomonas endometrii, assembly GCF_949769265.1. Lineage (NCBI taxonomy): Bacteria > Bacillati > Actinomycetota > Actinomycetes > Micrococcales > Cellulomonadaceae > Cellulomonas > Cellulomonas endometrii. The sequence continues at coordinate 432,652 of NZ_CATKPC010000002.1, forward strand.
GTGATGGGGGCGGTGCGGGAGGCGTTCAAGCCGGAGTTCCTCAACCGGCTCGACGACATCGTCCTGTTCGACGCGCTGTCGCTGGACGAGCTCACCCGGATCGTCGACCTCCAGGTCGAGTCCCTGGCGGCGCGGCTCCGCGACCGGCGGCTGACCCTCGAGGTCGACCCGGCCGCCCGGGAGTGGCTGGCGATCGAGGGGTTCGACCCGGCGTACGGCGCCCGGCCGCTGCGCCGGCTGGTCCAGCGCGAGATCGGCGACCGCCTCGCGCGGCTCCTGCTCGCCGGCGAGGTCAAGGACGGGGACACCGTGCGGGTCACCCGGACCGCGGACGACGCCGCGGGGCTGGAGCTCGCCCGGGCCTGACGGGTGCCTGAGCAGGCCACCGACCGCCGGCCGTGGCAGCATCGACCGGGATGATCCGGATGCTCGCCCTGGCCGGCGGCCGCGTGCCCGCCCAGACCTCCGACCCCACCGAGCTCACCGGCCTCGCCGGCTGGGTGGTGAGCGTCGTCGACGCGCTCGGTCCCGCGGGAGTGGGCCTGCTCGTCGCGCTCGAGAACGTGTTCCCGCCCATCCCGTCCGAGGTGGTGCTGCCCGTCGCCGGGTACGTCGCCAGCCAGGGGCGGATGTCGCTCCTGTGGGCCCTCGTCGGGGCGACGGCGGGCGCCGTCGCGGGCGCCCTGCTGCTCTACGGGCTGGGCGTCTGGCTCGGCCGCGACCGGCTGAGGCGGTGGCTGGAGCGGATCCCGCTGATGGAGGTCGAGGACCTGGACCGCGCCGAGTCCTGGTTCGACCGGCACGGCGGCGCCGCGGTCCTGATCGGCCGGTGCGTGCCGGTGGTGCGGTCGCTGGTGTCGATCCCCGCGGGCCTGGAGCGGATGCCGGTGCCGAGGTTCCTGCTGTACACGGCGATCGGCAGCGCCGTCTGGAACACCGGGCTCGTCGTCGCGGGGTACGCGCTGGGCTCCCAGTGGGAGGACGTCGGCCGGTACTCCGACTGGATCAACTACGCCGTGTACGCGGCGATCGCGTTCGTCGTGGTCCGGTTCGTGGTGACGCGCCTGCGCCGTCGCGGGGTCGTGGGCGGTGCCTGACCGCGGCGCGGCGCCGGAGCGCCCGGGGGCCCAGGAGTGGGTGCCGCCGGACGCCGACGTCGATGCGCTCGCGGCCGCCGCGCCCGCGTGCCGGGGCTGCGAGCTGTGGGGGCCGGCCACGCAGGTCGTGTTCTCCGCCGGGCCCTCGCGTGCCGCGCTCGTCCTGGTCGGCGAGCAGCCGGGCGACCGCGAGGACCGGGAGGGCGAGCCGTTCGTCGGCCCCGCCGGTCGGGTGCTGCACGACGCGCTGCACGACGCCGGGATCGACCCGGACGCCGTCTACGTCACCAACGCGGTCAAGCACTTCCGGTTCACGGAGCGCGGCACGAAGCGGCTGCACAAGAGCCCCGCGGTCGCGCACATCCGCGCCTGCCACCCGTGGCTGTCGGCCGAGCTCGCCGCCGTCCGCCCGCGGGTGGTGGTCTGCCTCGGCGCGACGGCCGCCCGGTCGGTCCTCGACCGGGACGTCACGATCGGCGAGGTCCGGGGCCGGGTGCTCGACGAGCACCCGGCGGACGCCCCGGACGCCGCCGTGCTGGTGATCGCGCACCCGTCCGCCCTGCTGCGGCTGCGCGGGCGGGACGGCTGGGACGAGGCCTACGCGGCGCTCGTCGCGGACCTGCGGACCGCGGCCGCCGCGGCGGGGTGACCGGGACGTCCCGCGGGTCGCGGGGGCGGCGCGGGGTCGCGGGTCAGGCGAACATCTCCGCGACCGCGCCCGCGTACAGGTCCGCGCCCTTGATCCGGCTCGTCTCCTCCGCGCCGAGGACCCGCCGCACGCCGTCCTCGCCGACCACCTGCGACGCCCCGCCCGTCCGGCCGAGCGGCAGCACGATCCGCTCCGGCGCCGGGGCGTAGGTCGCCGCCGGCTCGTCCCCGGCCACGAGGGCCCGGATGTTCGCCGCGACGACCTCGGCGTGCGCCCGCGCGGCGGACGCCCGCTTCGACTCCGGCACGTCCGTGATGTCCCCGACGGCGAACACCGTGGGGTGCCCGGCGAGCGCGAGCGTCGCGTCGACCCGGACCTCCCCGAGCCCGTTCCGCGCCCCGGCCAGGTCGCCGGCCAGGTAGTCGCTCGCGGGGAGGTTCCCGTAGCAGCGGAACCACATCTGCGCCTCGACGCGCACGCCGGCCTCGGTCTCCACGGCGAACGGCTCGAACGTGCCGACGTCCGACGGGGGCAGGTAGCCGAGCCGGGAGCCCAGGACGAAGTCCACCCGCCCGTCGAGCTGCTCGTGCACCGCCGCGCGCAGCTCCGGCAGGTAGTCCCCGGTGGTCAGCGCGTCCCGGGCCTGGTCCACCACGGTGATCGCGAGGTGCGGGTACCGGTCGAGCAGCTCGCCCACGAGCTCGAGCCCCACCGCGCCGGCCCCGACGACGAGCACCCGCTGCGCCCGGTCCAGGCCGTCGCGCATCCGCGCGAGCCGCGCGCGGGCGACCGCCGTCTCCGACTCGATGAACTTGGACGGGAACGGGTACGAGGTGCCCGTCGCCAGCACGAGGAAGTCCGCGTCCAGGGCGGTGCCGTCCGCGAGCCGCACACCGCTCGACGTCGCCCGCTCCACGCGCTGCGGCACGATGCTGCCCCGCTCCAGCAGGTTCCCGTACGGGAAGAACACCCGCTCCTCCCACTCCGGGTCCACCGCGGCCCGCAGCGCGGCCGAGGCGTGCACGAAGGCGTCCTTCGGCTCGACCAGCACCACGTCCGCGACGTCGTCGAGCAGCGCCGCCACCCGCGTCCCGCCGTACCCGCCCCCGACCACGACCACCCGTGCCGCTGCCATGTCGAACCCCTCTCGCCCGTGCGGGCCCGCCTGCCGCGCGCCCGTGACCAGGGTGTCACCGCGCGCGTCCACCCCCGTGGGACGTCGGGCCCGCGCCGGGGGTGACGCCCGGCACCCCGCAGGCCCGCCGCGCGGGGTGCGCGACGGGCCTGCGGGGTGCTGCCGGGTGGGCGTCAGGCCGTGCGGGTCTGCGCCACGAGGTCGTCGAGCGTCGTGAGGTCGAAGCCCGCCATGCCGAAGCCGGCGACGACGCGCATCGGCATGTCGCCCATCATCGCGAGCATCGTGGGGTCGAGCTGCGCCGTCGCGTCGCTGAAGCCCGTGCCCAGCACCTCGCGGCCCCGCGGGTGCGCGAGCCACTCGTGGACCGTCGAGTCCGCGGACAGCTCGCCCCACAGGGGCTCACCGGTGACGGCGACCTCCACGGTGCCGCGGATGTCGCGGGACGACGCCCCGACCTCGACGACGGTGCGGCCGCCGCCCACGACCCACCGGCGCAGCGCAGGGTGCCAGTAGGACAGGTCGCGGGCGCCGAGCGTGAAGGTCAGCGTCCGGGACTCGCCGGGCTCGAGCGTGACCTTGCCGAACGCCTTGAGCTCGCGGGTGGGCCGGAGCACGGCGGCCTCCGGGTCGCCCACGTAGACCTGGACGGTCTCGGCGCCGGCCACGGCACCGGTGTTCGTGACCGTGACGCCGACCTCGACGGACGACGCCGCGCCCTCGCCGGACACGGTGGCCGTGACGTCGGTGTGGTCGAACGTCGTGTACGACAGGCCGTGGCCGAAGGGGTACGCGACGTCGACCAGCCGGGTGTCGTACCAGCGGTAGCCGATCAGCACGCCCTCGCCGTACCGGACGTGCCCGTTGTCCCCGGGGAAGTTCCCGAACGCCGGGGTGTCCTCGACGCGGTGCGGGATGGTCTCCGCGAGCCTGCCGGACGGGTTCCGGACGCCGAGCAGCAGGTCCGCCACGGCCGAGCCGCCGGCCTGGCCGCCGAGCCAGGTCTCGAGCACCGCGGCGGCGTCGTCCTGCCACTCCACGGTGACGGCGGAGCCGTTCGCGAGGACCACGACGACCCGGGGGCTGACCTCGGCGACGGCGCGCAGCACGGCGAGCTGGTTCGCGGGCAGCCCCAGGTGCGTGCGGTCGTAGCCCTCGGACTCGTCGGGTGCGGGCAGGCCCAGGAACAGCAGCACCGTGCCGGCGCCCCGGGCCGCGTCGACCGCCTCGGCGAGCAGCGCGGCGTCGTCCGCGTCCTGCGACCCCTCGACCCCGGCCACGGAGAACCCGGCCGCGAACGGCAGCGGCGTCCCGGTGGCCTCGCGCAGCGCGGTGAGGGCGTCGTCCAGGCGGGTCGGGTTGACCTGCGAGGAGCCGGCGCCCTGGTAGCGCGGCGTCCGGGCGAACTCCCCGATGACCACGGCGGACGCGGCGGCCTCGGGCGTCAGCGGCAGCACGGGCGCGCCGTCGACCACGTCGTTCTTCAGCAGCACCGACCCGTCCGCGGCGGCCTCGCGGGCCAGGGCGTGGTGCGCGTCGACGTCGATCGTCCCGGGCTCGGCGAGCGCCGGCTGCGCCTTCGCGATGAGGGTCAGGACGCGGCGCACGGCCACGTCGAGCACGCCCTCGTCCAGGGCGCCGCTGCGCACCGCCTCGACCACGAGCGCGTCGGTGCGGCCGCCGGTGGCGGGCATCTCCAGGTCCAGCCCCGCGGCGACGGCGGCGACGCGGTCGACCACGGCGCCCCAGTCGGAGACGACCAGGCCCTCGAAGCCCCACTCGTCGCGCAGCACCTCGGTGAGCAGCCAGTGGTCCTGCGACGCGTAGGTGCCGTTGACCCGGTTGTACGAGCACATGACCGTCCACGGCTGCGCCCGCGTGACGACGCGCTCGAACGCCGGGAGGTAGATCTCCCGCAGGGTGCGCTCGTCGACGTCCGCGGAGACGCGCATGCGGTCGGTCTCCTGGTTGTTCGCGGCGAAGTGCTTGAGCGACGTGCCGACGCCCTCGGCCTGGATGCCGGTGACGAGCGCGGCGCCGAGGTCGCCCGCCAGCGCGGGGTCCTCGGAGAAGTACTCGAAGTTGCGCCCGCACAGCGGCGACCGCTTCATGTTCACGCCGGGGCCGAGCAGCACCGCGACCTCGTTCGCGCGGGTCTCGCGGCCCAGCGCGCGGCCGACGCGCGTCAGCAGCTCCGGGTCCCACGTCGAGGCCAGCGCGGCGGCGGGCGGGAAGCACGTCGCGGGCACGGAGCTCCCGATGCCCAGGTGGTCGGCGCTCTCGGCCTGCTTGCGCAGCCCGTGCGGGCCGTCCGTGACCATCACCTCCGGGACGCCGAGGCGCTCGACGCCCTCGGTGTGCCAGAAGTCGGAGCCGGACGTCAGGGCGGCCTTCTCCTCCAGGGTCAGCGCGGCCAGGACACGCTCGACGTCGAGTGCGTCGGTCATGCGGCACCTCCTCGTGCGGTGGGTCTGAGGCGGCCCACTCTAGCCTGATCCCTACCGTGCGGTCAGGTTTTCGCGGCGTCGTGACGGAGGGCTGTGAGACGCTGTCGCCCGGGCGCCGGTCGGTGCCCGCGGGCACGGTGCAGGGGGAGCGCGACGATGACGGTCGAGGTGCAGCGGGGGTACGCGAAGGGCCGCGCGAAACGGCGCGAGATCATCGACCAGGCGATGGCGATGTTCGGGGAGGTCGGCTACCGCGGCGCCTCCCTGCGCGAGATCGCCGCGCGGTGCGGCATCTCGCACCCGGGGCTGCTGCACCACTTCCCGACCAAGGAGTCGCTGCTGCTGGCCGTCCTCGACCACCGGGACGAGGCCGACATCGAGTGGCTGGAGACCGACAGCGCCGACGGCGTCACGACGCTGCGGCACCTGGTGGAGCTCACCGCGCTGAACACCACCCGGCGCGGCATCGTCGAGCTCTACGCGGTGCTGTCCGCCGAGGCGACGTCCGCCGACCACCCGGCGCACGCGTACTTCCAGCAGCGCTACCGCCGCGCGGTGGACACCGGCGTGACGGCGTACGCGCGCGCCCGGGAGGCGGGCCTGCTGCGTGAGGGCATCGACCCGGAGGCCGCCGGCAGGCAGCTCATCGCCCTGATGGACGGCCTGCAGGTGCAGTGGCTGCTCGACGACGGGGCGACCGACATGGCCGGCGTCGTGCGGGCCGTCGTGCAGGACCAGCTGACCGCCCGGCTCTGACGTCAGGGGCCGGCGGTCCCGCCCAGCAGCGAGCCCGTGCCCGGCTCCGCCGTCACCGCGACGCAGAGGCCCGTGCGGTCGCCCGCGGCCCAGGACCGCTCCGTCGGCGACCACGCGACCATCGTCAGGCCCCGCTCCTGCTCCGCGGCGGTGAGGTCGCACCCCGCGGCCACTCGCGCGGCCGCCTCCGCCGCGCCCGGCCAGGCGGCGTCCGCGCCGAACTCGTACGCGCTGACGACCTGCGCGGCGTGCTCGTCGGCGCAGGGCACCACGCGCAGCCGGTCGACCGGCCCGTCCTCGGGGAGCTCCGCCAGGCAGTTCCCCGTGACGAGCTGGACCGCCCGCGCGTCGACGGGTGCGGCGACGTCCGGCGGCAGCGGGCGGGACGCGAGCGCGGTCCCGATGCCGGCTGCCGCGAGCGCCGCCCACGCGAGCGTGCCGAGCCCGCCGAGCACCAGCCCGGCGACCGCGAGGCCCCGGCCGCGCAGCGCACCGGCCCGCGTGCGGCGCACCCCGACCAGGCCGAGCACCACCGCCACCGGCCCGAGCCCGAGGACGCCCGTGACCAGGGCCGCGACGCTCACGCGGTCCGTGCGCGGCCGCGGCGCGCCCCAGCCGGGGGTGTAGTACGGGTCCGGGTAGGCGGACGAGCCGGTCAGGTCACACCTCCGAGCCGCTGAGCCGGGCCGGGTCCGCCGGGCCGGCGAGCGTGCCGGCGACCGCCGACCCGGTGACGGGCTCCTCCACCACGAGCACGCAGTACGCCGAGCGGCCGATGACGTCCGGCTGGTCCCACTGGTCGGGGTGCGGGTAGTAGACGTCGGTGCTGAGCGACGGCACCGGCGGCACGCCGTCGAGCACCGTGGCGGCGTCCGCGGAGCACCAGTCGATCAGGTCGGCCCACACCGGGTCGTCCGCCGTCAGGTTCTCCTGCAGCGGCGCGGCCACGGGCAGGACGCTCAGCACCTCCGCCGCGTGGGCCTCGTCGCAGCCGACCACCGCGGCGTCGGACATGTCGTAGGTCTGCGGCGCGACGTCCAGGCAGTCGCCGGCCTGCAGGAGCACCGTCAGCTCGAAGGGCGGCATCGTGCCGGACGCGTCGTCGGCGGTCGCGCTCCACGACTCGTCGCTGCCGCTCGAGCTCACGGTCGCGACGAGCACCACCAGGAGCACCACGCCCGCCAGCAGCAGCGCCGTCATGACGCCGCCGACCACGATGCCCGCGATCGCCAGCCCGCGCCCCTGCGCGCCCGTGCGGCGGATCCGGCGGAGGGAGGCGACACCGAGCCCGACGCCCACGGGGCCGGTGAGGAAGCCGACGAACAGCCCCACGCAGCTCACGACGAGCGAGGCGATCGCGAGGGAGTCCGTCGACGCGGGCGGGGGCGGTGCCCAGGAGGGGGCTGCGCCGTAGGCGGTGCCCGCGCCGTAGGGCGTGCCCGCGCCGTAGGGGGTGCCCGGACCGTAGGGGGTGCTCGCGCCGTGGGGGACGACCGCACCGTAGGGCTCGCCCGCGCCGTCAGGTCCGGGGCCGCCGTCCGCTGTCATGCGCAGAACCTAGCGGAGCGCGCGGCCCGCCCGCCGCCGCCCGGCACGGTTCCCCCGGACGGGCGCGTCAGGCGGCGTCGGCGATGTCCAGCACCACCGGGACGTGGTCGGACGGCGCCTTGCCCTTGCGCTCGTTCCGCTCGATGGCCGCGCCGGTCACCCGGACGGCCAGCGCGGGCGACGCCCACGTGAAGTCGATCCGCATGCCCTCGTTCCGGGGGAACCGCAGCTGCTGGTAGTCCCAGTACGTGTAGGTGTGCTCGGCCGGGATGTGCTCGCGCGACACCTCGGTGTACCCGGCGGCGCCGATCGCGGCGAACGCCTCGCGCTCCGCCGGGGTCACGTGGGTGCTCCCCGCGAACTTCGCGATGTCCCACACGTCGGTGTCGAGCGGGGCGACGTTCCAGTCGCCGACCAGGGCGACCGGCAGCGCCGGGTTCTCCTCGATCCACCGGCCGGCCTCCTTCTGCAGGGCCTCCAGCCAGCGGAGCTTGTAGTCGAAGTGCGGGTCCCCGACCTCGCGGCCGTTCGGGACGTAGAGGCTCCAGACGCGCACGCCGCCGCAGCTCGCGCCGAGCGCGCGGGCCTCGGTCACCGGGTCCTCGCCCCACCCCGGCTGGCCCGCGAAGGCGTGCTCCACGTCGGTGATCCCGACCCGGGAGGCGATCGCGACGCCGTTCCACTGGCTGAACCCGCTCGTGACGACCTCGTACCCCGCGGCCTCGAACGCCTCGCGCGGGAACTGCTCGTCCTTGCACTTCGTCTCCTGCATGGCCAGCACGTCGGTGCCGCTGCGCTCCAGGAAGGCGATGACGCGGTCGACGCGGGTGCGGACGGAGTTCACGTTCCAGGTGGCGAGGCGCATGAGCCGCACGCTACCGGCCGCCCCCGACACCGGCGACGCACCTCGCGTCGCGGCGACAACCGCTCGCGACGCTCCGTAGGGTGGCGCCATGGGAACCGCACTCATCACCGGTGCCAGCGCCGGCCTCGGGCTCGAGTTCGCCTGGCAGCTCGCCACCGCCCGGCACGACGTCGTCCTGGTCGCCCGGGACACCGAGCGCCTCGAGCGGCTCGCCGCCCAGCTCCGGGCCGCCGCGGGCATCCACGCCGAGGTGCTGACGGCCGACCTCACCGACCGCGCGGACCTCGAGCGGGTGGCGGACCGGCTGCGGGCCACGGAGCGCCCGGTCGGCCTGCTCGTGAACAACGCGGGTCTCGGGCTCGGGCAGCGCTTCGTCGGCGGCGACCTGGCCCGCGAGGAGTCGGCGCTCGACCTCATGGTCAAGGCCGTCCTGGTGCTGTCGCACGCCGCCGCGGGGGCGATGACCGAGCGCGGGCGCGGGGCGGTCCTCAACGTCGCGAGCGTGGCCGCCCTCATGGCGTCCGGCACCTACTCGGCGCACAAGGCGTGGGTGCGCACGTTCACGGAGGGCCTCGCGGTCGAGCTCGCGGGGACGGGCGTCACGGCGACCGCGCTGTGCCCCGGCCTCACGCACACCGAGTTCCACGAGCGCGCCGGGCTGCGCGGCTCCGACAGCTACCCCGAGCTGGCGTGGCTGGGCGCCGACCGCGTCGTGGCCACCGCGCTCGCGGACGTCCGCCGGGGCGCCGTCATCTCGACGCCGAGCCTGCGCTACCGCGTCGCGTCCGGGGTGCTGCGGGCCCTGCCCCGCACCGCGGTGCGGCGGATCGGCGAGCTCCGGGTCGACTGACGGGCGTGGGCCGCGCCCGCCGGGTCGGTCCCTCGGGCGACGCGTCGCTACGCTGGCGGGCGTGATGAGCTCCCCGATGTCCCCGACTCCCCGCGAGCAGCTGCGCGACCTGATCGTCGAGCTCGCCGTGGTGCGCGGCAGGGTCACCCTGTCCTCCGGCCGCGAGGCCGACTACTACGTCGACCTGCGCCGCATCACGCTGCACCACCGCGCCGCGCCGCTCGTCGGGCACGTGCTGCTCGACCGGCTCGAGGAGGTCGGGCTGGGCACCGCGGAGGTCGAGGCCGTGGGCGGGCTGACGCTCGGCGCCGACCCCGTCGCCACGTCGCTGCTGCACGCCGCGGCGTCGCGCGGCCAGGACCTCGACGCGTTCGTGGTCCGCAAGGAGGCCAAGGCCCACGGGATGCAGCGCCGGATCGAGGGACCGGACATCGCCGGGCGGCCCGTCGTCGTGCTGGAGGACACCTCCACCACCGGCGCGTCCCCGATCGCCGCGGTCGAGGCCGCCCGCGAGGCCGGCGCCGACGTCCGCGGCGTGGCCGTCATCGTCGACCGGGCGACCGGCGCGCGGGAGAAGATCGAGGCGCTCGGCGTCCCCTACCACTACCTGTACGACCTGTCGGACCTCGGCCTGGCCTGAGCAGGCCGGCCCGGGTGCTCAGGGGGCCGACGTCGCCCACTCCGGGACCCGCTCGACCAGGTCGGCGACCGAGTCGAGCACCCGCGTCGGGCGGAACGGGTAGCGCGCGACGTCCTCGGCCCGCGTCGACCCCGTCAGCACCAGGAACGTGCGCAGCCCGGCCTCGATGCCCGCGACGACGTCGGTGTCCATCCGGTCGCCGACCATCGCGGTGGTCTCCGAGTGCGCGTCGATCCGGTTGAGGGCCGAGCGGATCATCATCGGGTTCGGCTTGCCGACGAAGTACGGCTTGCGGCCGGTCGCCGCGGTGATCATCGCGGCGACCGCGCCCGTCGCGGGGAGGTCGCCCTCCCGGCTGGGGCCGGTGACGTCCGGGTTGGTCGCGATGAACCGCGCGCCGCCCTGGATCAGCCGGATCGCCCGGGTGATCGCCTCGAACGAGTACGTGCGCGTCTCGCCGAGCACCACGAAGTCCGGGTCGGCGGCCGTCAGCGTGTACCCGGCCTCGTACAGGGCCGTCGTCAGCCCCGCCTCGCCGATCACGTACGCCGAGCCCGACGGCTCCTGGTCGGTGAGGAACTGCGCCGTCGCCAGCGCCGACGTCCACAGCGACTCCTCGGCGACGTCGATGCCGGAGGCGACCAGCCGGGCGCGCAGGTCGCGCGGCGTGAAGATCGAGTTGTTGGTCAGCACGAGGAACGGGTGCCCGCCGTCGCGCAGCGCCCGGACGAACTCGGGCGCCCCCGGGAGCGCCACGCCCTCGTGCACGAGGACGCCGTCCATGTCCGACAGCCAGGAGGTGACGGGACGGGCGGTCACTGCTCGAACGCCTTGCGCTCGACCTCGGCGCGCTCGGCCGGCTCGTCGTAGCGCTCGTCGCGCCCGCCGTCCGCCCGCTTCGCCGCCCGGCGGCCCCGCCACACCTCGAAGGCCACGGGGATCACCGAGATCAGCACGATGAGGACCGCCAGCGCCTCGATGTTCTCGCGGACGAACGTGATCGTGCCGAGCAGGTACCCGAGCACCGTCACCCCGACGCCCCACAGCAGCGCGCCGACCACGTTGTACGACACGAACGTCCGGTAGCGCATCCGGCCGACGCCCGCGGCGACCGGGGCGTACGTGCGCACGATCGGGACGAACCGGGCCAGGATCACCGTCCGGCCGCCGTACTTGTCGAAGTACGCGTACGTCTGGTCGATGTACTGCTGCTTGAAGATCCTCGAGTCCGGGCGCCGGAACAGCCGCGGCCCGGCCTTGTGCCCGATGAGGTACGCCACCTGGTCCCCGGCGAACGCCGCCAGGAACAGCAGCGCGCACAGCAGCCACAGCGGGAAGTCGAGCGCGTCCTGCGCCACCAGCGCGCCCGCCGTGAACAGCAGCGAGTCGCCGGGCAGCAGCGGGAACAGCAGGCCGGTCTCGATGAAGACGACGAGCACGATGCCGATGAGGGCGTAGGTGCCGAACGACGAGATCAGGTGCTCCGCGTCGAGCCAGTCGGGCAGGAGCGCGGGCTGGGGGCCGACGGCGGGGAGCATGGCCGCGAGCGCGGTCGAGGCAGACATGGGCACCAGGGTACGGGCGCGGGTGTCAGGACCTCTGGGCCCCCGTGTGCAGTTCCTGTGCGGGGGTGGACGACGTGACGCCTGGGACGAGAAAACCCGCCCCCAGAGGGGGCGGGCGGTATGCCGTCAGTCTGTCAGCCGGCACTCCGTGCGCACAAGCCGCGCAGCGGCCACCGCGCACGTCACCACGAGGCCGGCCGCGAGATCCGCCCGATGGTGCCCGGGAGCTGGGTGGCGAACAGGTCCTCCGGAGCCAGCTGGTACCACCAGTGGGAACCCGCGCCGAGTCGTTGCTCACGACGACGGCGGCGTCGACTGCCCCGCTGAGGACGTCGATCAGCAGGTGCGAGGCGACGTTGACGTCGGAGCCCTTCTCCTCCCGGCGCGCGATCGAAGCCATGAAGACCGCGTCCGGCACAGGGGTGCCGGTGCCGTCCCGCACCATCAGCGGCCACTGCGGACGGGTGAGCTCCGGCCGCCCGCGGCGGCCCTCCACCGCGAGCGGTGCCGTGGCCACGCGCGTGACGTAGGTGCCCATCGACAGCTCGTCGACGGATCCGCTCGCCCGCAGCGCGCGCAGGTAGACGTCCTGGTCGCGCTGCCCACCGGGGTTGTCCGCCCCGCTGATACGGGCCGTGCAGTGGACCACGCGCGTGACGCGGGCTGCCTGCCACCCGGACCGTGCCTCCACGAGGCGCCGGCCGAGCGCGCGCAGGTCCAGCCACCGCCAGCCCGGGGTGCCGCGGCCGCACAGGCCCCGAGCGCCGTAGTAGAGGTTGAATCCGTCGACGTAGATGCCCACCCGCATCGGCCGACGCTATCGGCGGCTCCGCGCGGATCTGCGGGCCCTTCGCCCCGCACGGTCGCGTCCCGGCCCTGCCGGTGCGCGAGGATGGCGCGCGTGACCGGCCCCGACCCCGACGACCGCCCCGCAGCCGACCGCGACCCCGCCGAGGTCGGCGTCGGACCCTGGCCCGGCGGGCCGGACGCGTGGCCCGACGACCCCCGCTACGACCCGGAGCTGCTCGCGCACGGCGACCGGCGCAACGTCGCCGACCGGTACCGGTACTGGACGGTGGAGGCGGTCGTCGCCGACCTGGACACGCGGCGGCACCCGTTCCACGTCGCGATCGAGAACTGGGCGCACGACCTGAACATCGGCTCGGTGGTCCGGACCGCGAACGCGTTCAACGCCGCCGGCGTCCACGTGGTCGGCCGGCGCCGGTGGAACCGCCGCGGTGCGATGGTCACCGACCGGTACCTGCACGTGCACCACCACGCCGCCGTCGAGGACCTGCTCGCGTGGGCGGCGACGGCCGGCCCCGGGGGTGTCGCGCTCCCCGTGCTGGGGGTCGACAACGTGCCGGGGTCCGTGCCGCTCGACGGGTACGACCTGCCGCGGGAGTGCGTGCTGCTGTTCGGGCAGGAGTCCGCGGGCCTGTCGGACGCCGCCCGGGACGGGGCGGAGGCGGTGCTGCACATCGACCAGTACGGGTCGACCCGGTCGATCAACGCGGGCGCCGCCGCCGCGATCGCGATGCACGCGTGGGCCGTCCGGCACGCGGGCCCGCCGCCGGAGTCGTAGGGGCTAGCCGGCCGACGCCGCGAGCCGGCCCCAGAACGAGCCGAGCGTCGCGGTGCCCATCCGGAGCATGTCGATCAGCACGCTCTCGTCGCTGTCGTGCCAGTGGTCCTCGGGCAGCCCGGTCCCGAAGAACAAGACGGGCGCGTCCGTGGCGTCGTGCAGCAGGGAGGCGGGGGAGCCGCCCGCGTTGCGCATCTGCCCCACGGACTCCACGCGCCACCCGTCGGCCATCGCGTCGCGCAGCACCTGCAGCGCGGGGAGGTCGTCGGGCGTGCGGTACGGCTCCTGCGTCGGCTCCATCGGGATGGTGAGCTCCCAGTCGACGTGGTCCGGCATCCGCTCCTTGACCCACGACCGGAGCTGGTCGGCCACGCGCGGGATGGTCTGGCCGGGCACCGTCCGGATGCTGAGGTCGAGGTGGGCGACCGACGGCACGGCGCCGCGGGTGGGCGCCTCGACGTCGCCCGCGACGACGCTGAGCACCTCGACGGCCGGCCGCAGCCAGAGCCGCTCGAGGGTGGACCAGCCGCGCTCGCCGACGATCGCGTGCGTCTCGGAGCGCTCCAGCCAGTCCTCGTCGGTGTACGGCAGCGCGGCGATCGCGGCCCGCTCCTCGTCGCTCACCGGCAGGACGTCGTCGTAGAAGCCGGGGAGCGTGACCCGGCCGTCCTCGTCGAACAGGTCGGCGACCAGCTGCGCCAGCGGCACCACGGGGTTAGGGGCCGGGCCGGAGACCGCGCCGCTGTGCACGTCGCGGCCGGGGCCGACCACCTCGAGCGAGGCGTTGAGCGAGCCGCGCAGCCCCACGCAGACCGCGGGGGCGTCCGCGCGCCACATGACGGTGTCGCTCAGCACGACGACGTCGGCCTCCGTCGCCTCCGGGTGGTCCTCCAGGAGCTGCGCGAGGTGCTCGGACAGCGCCTCCTCCTCGCCCTCGACGAGCAGCTTGACGTTCACGGCCGGCGCGCTCCGGCCGGTCGCCGCGAGGTGCGCGCGCAGCCCCCAGACGTGGCACAGCACCTGGCCCTTGGCGTCCGACGTCCCACGGCCGTAGAGACGCCCGTCGCGGACCGCCGGCTCGAACGGGTCGACCTGGCCCCAGTTCTCCGGCTTCACGCTGCGGACGTCGTGGTGGCTGTAGACCAGCACGGTGGGTGCCCCCGGGGCGGCGAGCCACTCCGCGTAGACGGCCGGGGCGCCGCCCTCGACCTCCCACAGCTCGACGCGCGGGAACCCGGTCTGCCGCAGCACGCTCGCCAGCCAGTTCGCGGAGCGCTGCAGGGTCATCTGGTTGCCGGCGACGCCCGCGACGCCCGGGATGCGGACCCAGTCCGCCAGCTGCCGGACGAGCTCGTCGAGGTGCTCCGCGGCGTACGCGTGGATCCGGTCGACGTCCTCGGGGGAGTGCGTGGTGATGGCGGTGCTCCAGCCGTGCGCGCGGCGGTGGCCGCTGCCGTGAGATCGCCGCTGCTGCAACCGTCCGCCCCAGGCTCGCACCCGGCGGCCGGGCGCGCACCCGGCGGCCGGCGGGCGTCCGTGGGCAGGACGTCCCGGACGGGCTGCGCCGTGGACGTGCCAGACTTGGTGCGATAGCGAAAACCCCACTCTCTTTGGAGCCGCTGCGATGCCCATCGCCACCCCCGAGGTGTACGCCGAGATGATCGACCGGGCGAAGGCGGGCAAGTTCGCCTACCCGGCCGTGAACATCACCTCCTCCCAGACCATCACCGCTGCGCTGCAGGGCTTCGCCGAGGCGGAGTCGGACGGCATCCTGCAGGTGTCCGTCGGTGGCGCCGAGTACGCGTCGGGCTCGACGATCAAGGACCGCGTCTCGGGCACCCGGGCGCTCGCCGCCTACGCGACCGAGGTCGCCAAGGGCTACGGCATCACCGTCGCGCTGCACACCGACCACTGCGTCAAGAAGAACCTCGACTCCTGGGTCCGCCCGCTCCTGGCCCTCGAGGCCGAGGAGGTGAAGGCCGGCAAGAACCCGACCTTCCAGTCGCACATGTTCGACGGCTCGGACATCCCGCTGGACGAGAACCTCGTCATCGCGGCGGAGCTGCTGGAGCTGTCGCAGGCCGCGCGCACCATCCTCGAGATCGAGGTCGGCGTCGTCGGCGGCGAGGAGGACGGCCACGAGGCCGCCATCAACGACAAGCTGTACACGACGGCCGAGGACGGCCTCGCGACCGTCCGCGCCCTCGGCGCCGGCGAGAAGGGCCGCTATCTGACGGCCCTGACCTTCGGCAACGTGCACGGCGTGTACAAGCCCGGTGCCGTCAAGCTGCGCCCGTCGATCCTCGCCGACATCCAGAAGGCCGTCGGCGCCGAGATCGGCAAGGAGAACCCGTTCGACCTCGTGTTCCACGGCGGCTCGGGCTCCACGGCCGAGGAGATCGCCGAGGCGGTCGACAACGGCGTCATCAAGATGAACATCGACACCGACACCCAGTACGCGTTCACGCGCCCCGTGGTCGGCCACATGTTCAGCAACTACGACGGCGTCCTGAAGATCGACGGCGAGGTCGGCAACAAGAAGGCGTACGACCCGCGCGCCTGGGGCAAGCTCGCCGAGGCCGGCATGGCCCAGCGCATCGTCGAGGCCGCGCAGCAGCTGCGGTCGGCGGGCAACAAGCTCGCCTGAGCGCACCACGCCTGACGCACCGCGTCTGACGGCACGAGGGCCCGGTCACCACGTGGTGACCGGGCCCTCGTCCGTCGTGCAGCGGGTCAGCCGGCGGGCGGGACGTCCTCGACGACGTCCAGCAGCTCGCCGATGCGCGTGACCTCCAGCAGGAACTGCACCGTCGGCGGGACGTGCAGCAGCCGCACGCGGTGCGGGGTGCGCATCGCGAGGCGGGCGAGGAACGCCACGCCCGACGAGTCCATGAACGTGACGTGGTGGGCGTCGACCTCGATCGGCACGCCCGCCTGCTCGGCGTCGGTCGTCGCCTGCGTCAGGTCCGGACCGAGATCCGCGTCGACCTCGCCGGACAGGACGATCGTGGTGCGGTCCGGCGAGAGGATGACGTGCACCGACCCGGGCTCTCCGGCAGCGTCCCGGGGTGCCGGCACGGTCGCCGCGGAGGCGCCTTCCGCGCTCTGGTCCCCGGCGAGCCCGCCCGGCGGTGTGCTGTTACCGTCGCGCACGATGCTCCCTTCGGTCCGGATGGTGGCGGGTCCTGCGTCCGCAGCCGCCCCCGGGTAGTCGGCTCGTCCCGGTGGGTGGCTTCGCCGGAACTTGTGGGAACGCTAGACGATCGGAGGCGGTGGTGGTCAACTCCACGCCCGATGGCGGCGCCGAGGAGACCCTCGACTCCATCGGCCGCGCGGTCGGACAGGTCGTCGGCATGCCCGTCCTGGTCGCCGCCGCCGAGGAGGGCTGGCCGGTGGTGTGGGTCAACCACGCCTTCACCGAGGCGACCGGGCTCACGCTCGCGGACGTGCGCGGGCCCGCGGCGGACCTCATCGCGCTCGCGGCGGAGGACGGGTCCGGCCTGCGCCACCTCCAGGACGCCGTGCGCGCCGACCGTGCGACGTCCGCGCTGCTGCGGCTGCGCCGGTCCGGCGGGGACTGGTTCTGGGCGCGCACCGTCGTCACCCCCGTCGCGGGGGCCGGCGGCACCACCCCGACGCACTGGGTGGCCGCGCTGGTGGACGTCACCGCCGAGGTCGACCGGGACGCCGCCGTCGCCGCGGAGGTCGAGGTCGTGCGGCGCGAGAGCGAGGACCTCGCCCTGATCGGCGCCGTGTCGGACCTCGTCATGGACCTCGACGACCCGTTCGGGCTGCGCGCGATCGCCGAGCTGCTGTCCCGCAACGTCGTCGCCTGGGCCCAGTTCTACGTGGACGACGACGGCCTCCAGGCCGCCGAGGGCGTCGACACCAGCCGGGCGTCCCGGTCCTCCGGCCGGCGCGCCGGCGGGAACGGCGGCGCGCTCGCCTTCGTGCCGCGCCGCGGCGGGCGCCCCGCGGGCCCGAGCGGTCCGGACGCCGTCCAGCGCCTGCTCGACGGCGAGGGCGAGGGCGCGTCCGTCCCCTTCGACCTGGACCTCGGCGCCGAGCACGAGACGGGGTCCGCCTCCGCCTGGCTGGCCGCCGACCTGCGCGGCCGCGTGCCCGGCGGCGCCGAGGCCGGCCACGTCGCGGTGCTGCCGCTGCCCGGGCGGCACCGGGTCCTCGGCCTGCTCGCGGTCGTCGCCCGGCCCGGGGTGCGCCCCGACGACGCGGGGCCCGCACCGGCGCGCGCGGGGCTCGACGAGCGGACCCGCACCATCCTGTCCCTGACCGCGCGCCGCGTCGGCCTCGCGATGGAGAACGTGCGGCTGTACGCCCGCGAGCACCGGGTCGCCGAGACGCTGCAGCGCGCGATGCTGCCCGAGCAGGCGGAGGTCGAGGGGCTCGACGTGTGGTCGTACTACGCGCCGAACGTCGTCTACGCGCAGGTCGGCGGTGACTGGTACGACGTCGTCCAGGTCGCCTCCGACGTCGTGGGCGTCGTGATCGGCGACGTCGTCGGCCACGACGTCGAGGCCGCCGCCGCCATGGGTCAGCTGCGGTCCGTCGTCCGCGCCTACGCGTTCGAGGTCACGGAGCCCGGGCCCGTCCTGGAGCGCGTGGACCAGCTCGTCGGCGGCATGCGCATCCCCCGATCGGCGGGCCTGGTGCTGACGACGCTCACCCGGCGGCCGCCCCAGGACGCCGACGGCTGCCCGACGTGGCACCTCGAGTACTCCCGGGCCGGGCACCTGCCCCCGCTCCTGGTGCGGGGCGGCGAGGTCGTGCTGCTCGACGAGGCCGGCGGCGCCCTCATCGGGTTCGGCGAGGGGGCCCGGCGCACAGCGCGGCACGACCTGCGCCCCGGCGACGTGCTGGTCTTCTACACCGACGGGCTCATCGAGCGCCGTGACCGGGCGCTGCTGGACGGGCTGAACGCCCTGCGCGAGGTGGCCGCCGGCGCGTCGGCCGTCGACGCGGCGGGCATCGGCGAGGAGCTGCTGTCCCGCCTGGCCGACAGCCCCGAGGACGACATCGCCGTGGTCGTCGTCCGCATCCCCGACCTCACCGACACCTCCGGGCACGGCGGCAACGTCCGCAGCCGGCGGTGGCAGCTGCCCAGCGAGCCCGCGTCCATCGCCCGGGCCCGGCACGCCGTCGTCCGGACCTCGCACGCGTGGGACCTCGGCGACGCCGCGAACGCCGAGCTCGTCGTCTCCGAGCTCGTCGCGAACGCCGTGCTGCACGGCTGGGGCCGCGTCACGCTGCGGCTGCACGACACCGGCGAGGGCCTGCGGATCGAGGTCGAGGACTCCAACCCGACCCCGCCCGTCGCCACCGAGGGCCACCCGGGGCGGATCGGCGGGTTCGGGATGCGGATCGTCGAGCGGCTGGCCGACTGGGGCTGGCGTCCCTCGCGCGGCGGCAAGGTCGTGTGGGCGCGCGTGCGCCCCACGGAGGCGTCCATCCGCTGACGGCGGTCGCGCCCGCCGTCGGGTGCGTGGTCAGGCCGGGGCGTCCTGCGGCACGGTGCCGGCTCCCTCGTGCGCGCACTTGTGGTCCGCGTCGATGCGGAACAGCTCGAGCGCCCCGCAGATCTCCAGGACGAACAGGTCCCGCGGGTCCGCCCCGCGCAGCACCGTCGCCCCGCCGCGCTTGCGGCTGGCGTCGGCCAGGGAGATGAGGAACGCCGCACCCGTCGAGTCCATGAACGTCACGTCGCACATGTCGATGACGAGCAGCTGGCGCCGCAGCCCGACCACGCGGGCGGCGATCTCGGGGAACTGGTCCCGCTCCGCCAGGTCGAGGTCGCCGGCGATGACGAGCGTGGTCGTCGCGGCCGAGGTGGCGATCTCGATCATGGGGGTTTCCTCCGTGGGGGCGGGCAGACGCTGCACGACTGTAACCACGTCCCTCCGGGCGGCGCATGCCGAGCGCACCACCCGCGCCCGCGCCACGCGCCCGGGCCCGCCGGGAGCGTGGCCTGCGAGACTGGGGCGCATGACCGGACCGAACCTGCTGGAGCCCGAGCCCACCCGGCGGCCCGACGGCGCCGACGCCGACGCCCGCGCCGTCCTGCTGGGCGGCGGGGACCCCCGCGACGCCGCCCGCGAGGTGCCCGCGTCGTCCCTCGCCTGGGCGCTGCTGGCCGAGCGCGCGCTGCGCGACGAGGGCGACCCCGTCGCCGCCTACGCCTACGCCCGCACCGGCTACCACCGCGGGCTGGACGCGCTGCGCCGGGCCGGCTGGCGCGGCCGCGGCCCGATCCCCGCCGACCACGAGCCGAACCAGGGCTTCCTGCGCGCGCTCCTCGCGCTGTCCGAGGCCGCCGAGGCCATCGAGGAGGACGACGAGGCCGCGCGCTGCGCCCAGTTCCTCGTCGACTCCGGCACGTCGCCGGAAGAGGTCTCCGCGCTGCGCTGACCGGGCCTCCGGACGGTGATCGCGCGGCTCCGGTAGCCTTTCGGAGGTACCGGGGACGCCTGCCGTCCGGTGCCCGGCACCCCCGCGACAGCGCCTCGGCGCTCGGACCCGCGCGGTGGGAGCCGCCGCCGGGCAGGGTGGGAGTGGTGATCACATGCCGGCCGTCGTGGTGCTCGGGACCCAGTGGGGCGACGAGGGCAAGGGCAAGGCGACCGACCAGCTCGGGTCGCGCATCGACTACGTCGTGAAGTTCAACGGCGGCAACAACGCCGGGCACACCGTCGTCGTGGGCGGCGAGAAGTACGCCCTGCACCTGCTGCCGTCCGGCATCCTGTCGCCCGGCGTCGTCCCGGTGATCGGCAACGGCGTCGTCATCGACATCGAGGTGCTGTTCGAGGAGATCGACGCGCTCGAGGCCCGCGGCGTCTCCGCCGAGCGGCTGCTCGTGTCGTCCGCCGCCCACGTCATCGCCCCGTACCACCGGACGGTCGACAAGGTCACCGAGCGGTTCCTGGGCAAGCGGAAGATCGGCACCACCGGCCGCGGCATCGGCCCCGCGTACGCCGACAAGATCAACCGCGTCGGCATCCGCATCCAGGACCTCTTCGACGAGAACATCCTGCGGCAGAAGGTCGAGGGCGCCCTCGACCAGAAGAACCACCTGCTGGTGAAGGTCTACAACCGGCGCGCGATCACCGTCGACGAGACCGTCGAGGACCTGCTCCGGTACGCCGAGCGCCTGCGGCCCTACGTCGCCGACACCCCGCTCGTGCTGAACCAGGCGCTCGACGCCGGCAAGACCCTGGTCTTCGAGGCCGGGCAGGCCACGATGCTCGACATCGACCACGGCACCTACCCGTTCGTCACGTCGTCGTCGGCCACCGCGGGCGGCGCGTGCACCGGCTCCGGCATCGGCCCCACCCGCATCGACCGCGTCGTCGGCGTCGCCAAGGCGTACACCACCCGCGTCGGCGAGGGGCCGTACCCGACCGAGCTGTTCGACGAGGACGGCGAGTGGCTGCGCCAGACCGGCGGCGAGTTCGGCACCACCACCGGGCGGCCCCGCCGCACCGGGTGGTACGACGCCGTCGTCGCGCGGTACTCCTCGCGCATCAACGGGCTGACCGACCTCGTCGTCACCAAGCTCGACGTGCTGACCGGTCGCGACAAGATCCCCGTGGCCGTCGCGTACGACGTCGACGGGTGGCGCTTCGACGAGATGCCCGACGACCAGAGCGACTACCACCACGCCACGCCGGTCTACGAGTACCTCGACGGCTGGACCGAGGACATCAGCGGGGCCCGGGAGCTGTCCGACCTGCCGGCGAACGCGCAGAAGTACCTCGCCCACCTCGAGGAGATCTCCGGCTGCCGGATCTCGGCCGTCGGCGTCGGCCCCGGGCGTGAGGCGACCGTCGCGATCCACGACCTGCTGGGCTGAGGGCGGTCCGGCCGGCGGCCGGGGCCCGGTCCGCCGGACGGGCCCCTGCCGGGTCCGGCGGACGGGCGCCGGCCGGGTCCGCCGGACGGAGGAGGCCCCCGCCCGCGGTTCCGTCGTCCTGACGACGCGGCGGGGCGCCGGCGGGCGGGAGCGTGCGGGGGTGCGTTCACCAGCGACTCCTTCTGACCCCCGCCCCCCGCCCGCCCCGCCCCGCCGCGACGCCGGCCACGGCCCCGGCGCCGCCGCCCGCTGCTGCGGGTCGCGCTGACGGGCCTGCTGCTGCTCGTGCTCGCACCGCTCGCCGGGGCGGGCTACGAGGCCTGGGCGTCCCGCGACGCCGGCACCCGGTACCCGCCCCCCGGGCGGCTCGTCGACGTCGGCGGACACGCCCTGCACCTGGACGTCCGGGGATCCGGCTCGCCGGTCGTCGTGCTGGAGGCCGGCAGCGGCGAGACGTCCCTCGGGTGGCGGGCCGTCGCCGACGCCCTCGCCCCGCACGTCACCGTCGTGTCGTACGACCGCGCCGGCTACGCGTGGAGCGAGCCGTCGGACGAGCCCCGGACCGGCGACGCCGTCGTGCGGGACCTGCGCGCCGCGCTCCACGCCGTCGGGCTCGACGGCCCGTACGTCCTCGTCGGGCACTCGATGGGCGGCCTGTTCGCCCGGCTGCTCGCCGAGCGGCACCCGGAGGACGTCGCCGGGTTGGTGCTCGTCGACGCGCGCCCGGAGGACGACGCCGACCGGACCGCCGCCGTGCTCGCCGGCGAGGGGCGGCCCGCCGACCCGCCGCCGTGGCTGCTCAGCACCCTGCAGCGGACCGGTGCGCTCCGGCTGCTCGGCGACCAGCTGCTCAACGGCGTGGTCGAGCCCGCCGAGCGCGACCGGTTCCTCGACGTCGTCGCCACCCCCGCGTTCTTCGCCGCACGGCAGCAGGAGGCCGACCTCATCGGCTCCACGGAGGACGCCGTCCGCGGGCAGGACCTCGGCGACCTCCCCGTCCGCGTGATCGCCCGCGGCGAGCCGCAGGACTACGCCGCCGCCGGGATCTCCGAGGCCGGCGGGGCCGAGCTGGAGCGCATCTGGCAGGAGGGGCAGCGCGGGATGCTGGCCCTGTCCACGCGGGCGCGGCTCGTCGTCGCCGAGGGCAGCGGGCACCTCGTCCCGCGGGACCGGCCGGACGTCGTCGTCACGGAGGTGCTCGGCGTGGTGGGGGAGGTGCGGGGC